>CAZXTJ010000008.1:0-35666 GCA_964643655.1 uncultured bacterium | reverse complement strand
GCCTAACTACACTTATTCTCGTGGCTCTTTGGCAAGGGAACTTGGCGCATATGGCAATCTGGCCAGGCCACGAAATGCCCATCTCTGGCCAAAGGTTTGGGAGAGCCTTGTGAAGGGAGAAATCAGAGCAAACTCTACAGCCTGTGGTTTGGGACAACTAGTTAATTACAACGTCGATCAGTTTTTGAATCAATATCACAGACTTGGTTTGGCTGACTTGACCATTAAAGGTAACAAACAAAAGAAAGGAGTGCAGGAGAAGTTAGCCCCTTACCGCAAAGAGTATTACGGCAATGCACTAATGGAAGCCTGCGGAATGTTGTGGTACCTGAAAAGGAGGTATGGAACTCCAGAAAGAGCTTGGCAGCTGTATAACAAAGGCAGTGAAGGTTATTAGAATCAAAATCCCAACAAAGCGGCCACTGCAGAGTGGCCGTTTTGTTTTGCCAAGTCAGCAGGACGAAGACCTTTTGAGGTTATCACAGTTCTATCTGCACCTTTGGCTAGTAGAATGCGAACTAGACTTTCATTACCTGCACTGGCTGCATAATGAAGAGGTGCCATGCCTTTGTCGTCCAATAAATCTAGGCGAGCTCCTCCTTCAATGAGAAAGACGACCATGGCCCTGTTGCGGCTCTTGACAGCAAAATGTAAAGGACGGCTATTGCCTTCGAGCTTCTCATTCGCATCAGCACCTTTGCTCAGGAGTAGGCGCACCAAAGCTGTATCGTTGTTCGTAACTGCGCGATAAAAAGGTGAATGGTCCTTTATCAGTGATAGAGCCATAATGTCAGTTATACGTTTTCCCGATGATATGGCTTTGTGTCCCAACCTCTTTGCCAATTGAAATGGTGTTTCACCATTATCGTTTTTTACTTTTGGATCAGCTCTTAACCTGATGAGATCTGCAAACATGTCTATGTCACCATTAGCTGCCGCCAAATGAAGAGGTGTATGCCCGTCTTTGCCACGAACAGATACATTTGCTCCGTGGCGAACCAACTGCCTGATTAGAACTAGATCTCCGCTAGAAGCCCCATAATGAAGTGGAGTGTTTCCTTGGCCATCTCTTCGGTCAACGACAGCGCCAGCCCATAAAAGTGCAGAAGCAACTGGTTCACTACCAGCCATCGCTGCCAAATGAAGAGGCGTACGTCCTCCAACATCCACTGGCTCAACTGCTACCCCCTTGGCGATAAGAGACTTCACCTTGCCCACACGAGCCTTTTGGGCAGCCCAATGTAAGGAAGTTCGACCCATTTCATCTCGACCAGGAGGTGCACTTTTCGTTGCTTTGACAGATGGGACAGCTCTCGTTGTTCTTGGACTTTGATTCCGTGGTCCACAAAAAAGGACCAACAAAAGTAAAAAGAGAAGAAAAAGCGGCAGAACAAAATACTGCCAAGGAGTGCTCTTCTTTTCATAACGTGTGAGTGTTCTTGAAACTGTTTGCCATCTTTCCTGGGCATTTGTTCTCAACCAACGACTCAGCTCATCGCACAAAACAGTTGCACTTTCTTGTCTCACATTTACATCAAGGGCCAAGCTGCGTTCGATAATATTTTCCAAAGTGGGATCTATATCTGCTCTCAATGCTGAAGGAGATTTGATTTCATAGTCAGTGCGACCAGCCATGATGGAAAAATACTTGTCTTCAGGAATTGGCATTGTGTTCGTGAGTAAACGATAGAGAACGACACCGATTTGATACACATCTGACTGTTCACAGGCTTCACCTGTCAGCACGAGTTCTGGTGCTATGTAACCGACAGTGCCAATGACATGGCCCTCTCTGGTCAGCCTTGTCACCTCTTCGTCGTCGAGAATGGCCAAACCAAAATCAACGAGTTTCAAGGAACCATCATAGGTGATGACCATATTGTCTAGTTTGATGTCACGATGAAGAACTCCAGCTTCGTGGACAGCGGCTACACCATCGGAGAGCTGAGCGGCAATACCAACTGCTTCATCAACGGAAAAAGAACCATCTTCAGCCAAATCACCAAGGGATGCCCCCTCCACATACTCCATGGTGTAGCAGAGAGTATCTTCGTGTTCTTCATAGTCCAACAAACGAACGACATGGGCATTGGAGACACGAGCCAAAAGGGAGATCTCTCTACGAAAACGTCTCTGGTCTCTTGCTCTATCAGCTCTATCGAGACGGACGATTTTTAGAGCAACCGTTCTATCAAGGACTTTGTCCTGCGCCAGATAAACGGTACCCATACCTCCTTCGCCCAAGAGGCGAGTGGTTTCATACCGTTCTGCTGCTTGTGGTGGTAGCGGCACTGCATCGTTAATCATGAAATGTCCTCAACAGGACACTATACCTCATTCAAAGAGAGCTACGGTTTTGGGCGGTCTCGACAAATCACCAAGAACAATTCTCTCTGCTGACAATTGCCGGGTGGCACCGAGGCGGCTCTGCCATGATAAACGGACCTTAATTTTGGCCAAGTCCCCCTGCTCTATCTCAGCTGACAATAATGGGTTGAGCCTTTTCCTAACTGCCTGACGTCGAAGAGCAAATGTTTGGATTGTGGCATGGCCAGTAACCATAGGATGGAGTAACTGAAGCGCCAAACGTCCTTTGTCACCACCTGCTGTTTGGCGTAAGGCTCGCCAAGCAGACATGGATATTCCACTATCGCTAAAGAGTTGAAGGACATCTTCCAAAAGGGCACCCATCAAGACCTCCTCCTCCAAGCTACTTATCAGATGGCGCTCAGTAGATTGATAGGTAAAAAGAGGAAGAGCCAAAAACACGACCAATAGAAGCGCAACCATGGTCTCCATCAAACTCATTACATCCCCCTTACCCAAGCTAGAGGTTTATCTTCTCCTGACTCACCAAAAGGAATGGGAATTCTGAACAGACGCTCGAGAGGAAGACGCTTCTCTCGACCAACGAGAATACGTACTCGTAGCAGCAGAAGATCACCTTCCACAACAGAATGGTCAAATCGAACACCTGCTAAATCGCTAACCTTCAGCACTGAATTGAGACGTCGTCGTTCTAGTGAATATCCCTTTCCTTGTCGGCACTGATAGGTAACGACCTCTCCTGCACTGCGAATGACGAGGCTGCGATGATCTTTTGATAAGCGCAAGACATAACCTGTTAGAGGTTTGCCTGATATGGAGACGAGTTGTGATAAATCTCGCTCCAATTGATGGAGCAGTTTGATTGCATTCTCTAAAGTTTCGATCATCTTCTGGGAATGCTGGCGTCCACGCAGCAGTTGACCGTGCAATCCCAAGAGGAGAGAAAGAACGACAAATGCCAAAACAAAGGCTACGAGTATCTCTACGAGAGTAAAACCTTTCATCTCTGCACCTTTTCGCTACTTTGGATAGCTCTACGCCCAACACCCGTAAAACTTCGGCGAATGACATATGGAAGTCTTCGCGCAGCAATGAGAGTGCCCCCTTTTGTCTCTACCCTGGCTGCCACGACAAACTGCCCAACAGCTATGCCCACTCCTTTTTTGGCTTTGCCTACAGCAACTTCTATTGCTCTGACCTGACCTATCCGTGAAGAGAAGGTGTGTGTGCCCTCCTCCAAATTGGATGTGGCAGCATAAATTCCTTCCACGAGAGCTGATTGGGCAATCATTCGCAGCTTACGTTGCTCTTTCAAGCGAGAGGAGAAATGGCGAAGATGATTAACACGAGCGGAACCTGCAACTATTACCAGCAAGGCAACGGCACCAAATGCCATCACCAAAGAGAGAAGTGCCATTCCTCGACGTTTTTTTAATCGATGTACTCTGTCCACCAGTCCCACGTCCCATATTCTTCACCATTCATAATGAAGGTGGATTGCAAGTCATTTTGCGTAACACTGATATGAGTGATACCTAAGTCAGCGAGCTCATGTAACTCACCATCTTCAGAGACGGCATCGCCATCATCAATCCACACACGAAGTTTCTTCAGCTCCTCGCCTTTGATTACTCCATCGCCATCGGCATCAACGAGAGCGGCCAACTTTTCATAACCGTGATTGTAACCACCACCATTGCCCAGCAGTTCAGCTTGGTTCCGCACCCAATCATCACCATCGTTGATAACGAGAAGACCATCACAATTAGGTTTCATCCACTCACAGAGTTCCAATTGGCCATCTGCATCGATATCGAAAATGACAGCATTTTGGGGACGAAAGTGTTTGTCCGTCCTCCAGTCAGTGTCATACAAGTCAGCTTTCCCATTTCTATTCAAATCGAGAACGATTGGACAGGCAGACATTGTGCTTGCGACAGCTGCTGTCATCAGTAGACCTGGCAAACCACCGGGGAATGATTCTACGAGTGAATTGAAAAACTCGAAAATTGTTTGAAAAAAGGAAAGTACCTTGTCGAGAAATCGCTTCACTCCCCCACCAGCTTCTGCTGTTTTGATTGGATCTTGCACACCTAAAGCGGTGGCAGCGTCGACCAAAGACTGAGGTGGCTCGGACGGGGGTTGAATGTTGTCAAAATCAATAAATCCGTCAGCTGATTCGGTCTCCTCTGGCTCAGGAAGAGGGCTGACCTCTTCAGCCTGCGCCAAAAGTGTCACGTTTGTGAGCATCATTAGTAAAAGCACACAAATAATCGTTTTTCTTATCATTGTCACGACCTCCTTGGTGGCTTGCTCTTCAACAATCGTGCCAGCACTGTTCTGAGGCCTTTTGCAAGGATTCAGCAAAACTGCTGTGCGAAGCTGTGACAGACCGTGCGCTTTTCTAACACTCGTGCTACATTTTTTCTGTGGAATACCACTTAAATATAAAAAGATACGACATAAAACATCGATTGGGGCAAGGCGGAATGGGGGCCGTCTTTTATGCAACCGATTTGAAGCTCAACCGACCAGTTGCTCTCAAAGTCATTCGCCCAGATGTCATTAACAAACGAGGTATCCTCGCACGTTTCAAACGTGAAATCAAACTACTTGCTCAGCTTTCACATCCATCTATCGTGGAAATCTATGACGTTGGTACGAGTGATGGCACGATGTATTTCTCTATGGAATACATAGAGGGAATGACTCTAGGCCAGCTAATCAAAAAAGGTCCCGTCAATCCTCGTAGGGCAGTGACCATAATCAAAAAACTTGCTGAAGCCTTGAGAGAAGTTCATGGCCTTAAAATCCTTCATCGAGACATCAAACCAGCCAACGTAATCTTGACTAAAAACGATGTTCCCAAATTGATGGATTTTGGCCTGGCCAAGCAAGATTCTGAGACACAAACGGCCTTGACCAAAACAGGCTCCATAGTTGGAACCTTTTCTTACACAGCACCTGAAATCTTGCGTGGACAACCTGCCAGCGAGTGCTCTGACGTCTACCAGTTGGGTTGCATACTTTATCGGATGCTCACTCAGGCCAGCGCCATTCCTCGTGATATGATCGTCGAAGCGGCTCGCAACCCCAAACGTGTTGTCATTGACAAACCATCTGAGTTGGTTGATGGTATTGACGATGCCCTCGATGTGTTCACCCTTCGAACTTGCCATCCAGACAAAGATAGCAGAACCAAGACAGCTACACGCTTGGTAGAAGACTGCCAAAATTGGCTGAACAATAAAAAAGAAGTCGTCAAAAGCAGAAAAGTCAGCTCACTGAAGATATCACGTATAGTTCCACCAAAGACAAAACCGAAAAAGAAAGTTCGCCTGCCATTCATTCTGGCCATGATAGCTGCTTTGTTGGTCACTATTGCTGCTGTATACACCCTCCAGGTGGAAGAGAATACAGGTTCTCAACACTCCTCAAAAACACATTTGGGAATGACAATCATTGCCCTAAGAAAGCAGCTGTTACTCAAACCAAGAGATGATCTAATCACCCTCCAACAGTTAGGACGCGATCTTCGTGCAACGGGCATAGCCGAGAGATTGGGTATTCCTAAAAAGGCAGCGGAAAAAGCCACTGGTCTTTATTACATGGTCATCTACTGCCGAAAGAAACGTCGACTTCCAGATGCCATGATCTGGTACCGACTGTTAATCAAAGAGTATGGACTCACTGCTGTTGAAGAAGATGGTGCTCTCTTTCTTGCTGAAATAGAAGAGTGTGCTGCTAGCGCAAAGTTATGGAGACCCTTTTACAAGATCATGGACGATGTCTTGAAAAAAGATGCCGTCGAAGACAAGCTAAGAGCACTAGTTGCAGAAAAAGCTGCCATGGCATTGCTCGAATCGATTGCCAAAGATGCCAAGAGTATGGTGAACAGTGTTGAACTGGAACGAGCCGTCACTCGCCTGCAACCCTACTTGAAAGACGACAAAAAGAGACGAATGCTTTGCCTTCGTTTACTTGCCACTCGTGGAGGAAGCAAAAGTAGGGAGAAATTTGAAGAACTCTTGGCTCCTTTCATCGCCAAACTCGGCAGACCCAATGATGTAGATGTTCCCTGGATACGGAGAGCAGTTGTCATTCTTGCTTATGGCTGGGATGCCAATAAGAAGGAACTCAACCATATTCACGAGCTACTCAACAAATTGGAGAAGTTTGCTAAATCAGACAATGAACGTGCGCGTATTCTAGCGACAAGGGCTATTCTCTCTATCAGGTTACCTACAGATGTTGCTTTCAATCTTCCTAAAGAGGCCGTAAAAAGAGGAGTTAAACTGGCTGAACAGGCCTGTTCCCTTCAAGCCAAAGCCGATGTCCATGCTCTTGCCAAAGTTGCCCATGGATGGGCTATTTTGCATCGAGGTGAGAGAAGAAAGGCTTGGGATCTCGTATCTTCTGTAAAAATGAAAGATATGCACGAGCAGGATCAGTGGATCTTCTTGCGAGTACGTGGAGGTATCTACATTGAGCGCGGCCGTTCCCGAGCTGCTATCAAAGATCATGAATTGGCCCTTCAGAAAGCCTCTCCAGAACTGCGAACATATATGCGAGTCGTCCTTGGCTCTACTAATGTAAAAGCTGCTTTTAGCAAATCGCGCTCAAATGCTCTTTCCGATGGCTTCTGAGCCGTGTAAAATGGGCCCATGTGGCTGCTAATCAACACATTATTACTCCCACTTCCTGAGGGTAAAACGCTTATTGGCCGTTCTGGTGACAATGACATCGTCCTAAGAGAGGACGTCGTTTCTCGTCACCACTTGGAGATTGTTCGCTGTGGAGACAAAGTCTCATTCAGTACAGCTCCTCAGAGTGAAGTACCGCTCTTGAATGGCGAAGCATGCCCACAGGGCCAACTGCGGCCCAACAACGTTTTAACCATTGGCTCTAGGCAGATTACTCTATTGACTGAACTGCCAACTATGGCGAGAAAACAGTCTTCATCTTCAAAGGCTGATTGGCAACCATTCACAGAGTTTCTAGCTGAGCTTGGCAAAAATTCCGACACAAAAGCGCTGCTGGAAAAACTCTTATTGGGAGTAGTCCAAGCTTTTTCTGCTGAACGGGGATTTGTGTTGTTGGGTGAAGGCCAAGATTTCCAAAAAGTGGCTTCCTACCGCCTCGATGATGACGATACTCTGACTTCTGTTAGCTCGACTGTATATCAAGAAGCCATCAAAGCTGGTCATACAGTGGTAATAGACGACTCTACGCAAGACAGCCTTTGTGCCCATGCACCTAGCTTATCAGCAGCAGAGGCACCACGAACAATTCTCTGTGGGCCCCTAAAAACAGAGGAAAAGACCTTTGGAGTCCTCTATGTGGACAAACTCTTGTCTCTCGGCGAGATACCAATGCACCTTTTTGATCGTGCACTTTCGTTGGCCTCTCTTTATCTTTCTGCTTCTCATACACGAGAGAGGTTGATAGCCCTTGAAGGTGCACTGAGCGGTATGGCTAGTGAGCACGAATTACTCGTTCTTGGTGATGGCACTGCAGGAAAACAACTGCAAAAGGAATTGGAACAAGTTGCCCACCAAGACGTCACTGTTCTGCTAACTGGTGATACGGGAACGGGCAAAGAGGTCGTCGCTCGCACAATTCATCAACTTTCCCCTCGACGAAAAGGTCCCTTTGTGGCTGTGAACTGCTCTGCTCTTTCTCGTGATTTGGTAGAGGCTGAACTTTTTGGTACTGAGAAAGGTGCTTTCACAGGAGCCACAGAAACTCGCCAAGGCAGATTTGCTCTCGCTCACGAAGGCACTCTCTTTTTGGATGAAATAGGAGAATTGCCAGCTGACGTACAGGTTAAACTATTACGTGTATTGCAAGAGCGTTGTGTGACTCCAGTTGGGGGGAACGAGTCCATACCATTGGACTTTCGTCTTCTCTGTGCAACAAATGCTGATTTAGAGAAGGCCGTTACTGAAGGCACTTTTCGGCGCGATCTCTTCTATCGCATCAATGTCTTTCGTATCAAACTGCAGCCATTAGTGGCACGACCTGAAGACATCCTGCCTTTGGCTCGCCATTTCTTGTCTCTCTTCTCTTTACGGTTGAGAAAAAAGATTAGTGGTTTTTCATCAGCAGCAGAAGAAAGATTACTCAACTATCAGTGGCCAGGTAATGTTCGAGAGCTACGTAATGCAGTAGAACGTGCAGTCGTAGTGGAAACCTCAGAGACAATCAATGAAGACTCACTTCCAATAGGTGAAGGAACGACTCAATTATCAGAAGAGATGCCACTCAAGTTTCGAGAAGCAAAGGACGCATTTGAGAGAGCGTTTTTCGAAAGGGCAATGAAACGAACAAAAGGAAATGTATCCGCCCTTGCTAGGGAAACAGGAATAACGAGATTTTCCGTCTATCGCCATCTAGAACGTTTGGGTTTGGATCCACGAAAGTGAAATGAAATGATTCCCTTTTTAGCCGCCTGCAATATTTCTAAAGCAAGAGGTTCGCGTTGGGTCGTTGACCAAGTGAGCTTTACCTTGCAAAAGTCGAAAGTCATTCACCTTCGTGGTGCAAATGGAGCAGGAAAAACAACTCTGTTACGAATTCTGGCAGGTGAAATGGCTCCTTCAATAGGTCATGTTGAGATAGAGGGAACGCAGCTGGGATTGGCTCCCAATGAAGGTAGGCACAGGCTGGCTCTCGTACCAGAAGTACTCCTTCCCAGCCCCTGGCTCTCAGTGGCAGAATATCTGGAGTTTCGTGCCGATTTAAGAAATCTCTCATCAGAGCTCGTAGAGCAAGTGATTGAAGAGTGGGAGTTTTCTCCATTTTCACAGAGACCGATGGCGACCCTATCTCATGGCGAACGGCGTCGAGTCGTTGTGGCAGCGGCAATGATGGCCAAGCCGGACATTCTAATCCTGGATGAACCAACCGTTGGAATGGATTCTCGTCAGCGAGATTTATTGGCCAAACGACTAAAAGAGTATTCTGAGGGAAGGGTAATACTCGTTGCCAGTCACATTGAGCGGCAGGGACTTCCCGATTTCGACGAAACTCTCACTCTCGTCGATGGACGTTTGGAGAGTGATGAGCAATGAAAACGATTTGGGCCATTACAAAACGTGAGTTACGAGCAGTCCTGCGTTCACCTCGTTATTACATCTTGATAGCCTTTTATGTCTTTGCCCTGGGTTATGACTTTTCAGTGCTTTTCATTGGTGATGGTGCTGTTGCTATTCGGCAAATGATGAGAGACATAGCATTTCTCGTCTTTTTTGCTGCACCTTTGATAACTGCAGGATCTATTGCTGGCGAACGTTCTTCTGGAGAACTGCGCTTTTTGCTCTCTGAGCCAATCTCTGAATTCCAATTGGTCTTGGGAAAAGCTCTAGGTGGATTTCTCCTCTTGCTGCCCATAGGTTTGAGCGCACTCGTTCCCGTAGCTGCAGCCAAATATTATGGTGACTGTGCCTTAGCACCATTATTGGTGGCTGTGCTGGGTTTGTTATTACTTGCTCTGATGTGTGGAGCTGCAGGTTTGTTCTCCTCTTCATTTGCCAATCACGCAGCTTCTGCAGCTGCTTGCTCTTTTGGCATTTTGTTCTTGATGGCTTTTCTGGGGATTCAAGCTGCTCGCTCTGATGGTATGGCAACCTTTCTTACTGGAGGTTCTGGCCCCGAAGCTCTCAACCCCTTCTCTTTGGCTGATTACCTCTTCCGTGGCGTAATCGATACTCGTCCACTAATCTTTTTCCCGGCAGCAACTATGCTCTTTCTCATCTTGGCTGTTATCGTTTTACGTTCGAGACGATGGGCTTATCTGGACAAGGAAGGTCCCCAGGGTCATGAGAGACGGAGCACGAGGCAAACACTCGTAGCCTTTAGCCTGCTTGGTTGGGGACTTCCAGCCATCATTCTGTTCTGGGTAGTTCACTTGACCAATATGCGTGTTCATTGGTCTTATGACATCTCTGGGTACCTCACACTCTCTCCCACATTCCATAAGATGGCTAAAACGCTTCCAGAAGAGTTGGTCATCTACCGCATCCATCGCTCCATTTCTCGTGAGAGATTGGATGATCTGCTTGATGAGATAAGGCGTTTGGGCAAAGGCAAAATCAAAGTAGAACCATGGCGAGTCAATGTTCACTTTGGCAAGCTCCGCCCCTTGGGTCTACTGACTCCACCACAAGATGGTTTGGTCCTTCAGCTTGGGAACAAAGTGACCTCTATCGCTATAAACAACCTTGACGTACCTTCGCGAGAAGCTGAGGTATCAATAGCTCGCGCCATCAATCTGCTCGATCCAGCCAACCAAAAATTCAAAGTCTATTTCTCTCGCGGCCATGGCGAAAAGTCTACTGAAGCTTTGCAGCGTCTTGTCTCTACAATTGGTATGCAAGGAGAATCCCTTTCGCTGGCTTCCGTGGATAAGTTGGATACGACCTCGACTGCACTTGTCATTGCTGGACCAAGAGTACCTTTTACACCTTCAGAGACAAGTACAGTGCAAGACTATCTCCATCGAGGTGGTCGGTTGCTGCTCTGTATAGATAGGACAAACTTCGTCGCAGCAGAAGGATTGCTCAAACTGCTGCCAGTAGAGTCATCTGGCGAAATCGTAGTTTCATCAACTCACAGTCTTGCTGGCGGAGGGCAGACCAGTCTCATCGTAGTGCCGAAAGACAACCACCCCATCACTGACATTAGCGGCCGTATTCAGCTCATAATGCCAACTGCCACGCCCCTCAAACTCAAACCAGACAGGGAAGATCCTCTGCATGCAAATCTGATTACTACTCAGCATTCGGCAGCCACCATCAATCGCAGTGAAGAGGTGGAAAGTCCAGAACTGTGGCAAAGAAAAGGTCCCTACAATCTTGCCGTTACAGTGGAAGGTCCAAAAAGGAAACATCCCTATCACGCAGCCATTTTTGGTGATAGTGACATCTTCTCTGACAGGATATTGCTCCGTTACCCCACTAATGTCACCTTTGCTTTGGCAACTATGACTTGGCTCTGCTCCATGCCACCACCTGCAGGTATATCTCAGGGGCCTCTTCAGATTCCCGTCGTGTTGAGCAGGGCTCAAGCCAAACAAATGATGTACCTCGTAGCCGTGGCACCAGCCTTCATAGCTTTGTTCCTCGGCTTTTTTGCCTGGCGTCAGTATCGTAAGCGCTTTGCCAAAAGAGATTCTGAGTGAGCGACTCTGGTGAGTTGCTGGGCTTTACATATACGAAATAGTCATTATGATTTTTCTATATATATAAGAAAGGTGGGCGAGATGAGTAGATGTTTCCTTTTCATTTTTATCCTTTTGATTACTCCCATGATGGCTTTGGCAGCCGAACCAACAGCCGAACAACTTCGCGAAGATTTTGATTTTTTCTGGAACTCCTATAAAGAGGCTTATGTATTCTGGCAGCTCAAAGCCGAAGATTTTGGCGTAGACTGGGATTTGATGCGCCAAGAATATGAAGCTACCTTGGCTCAAGTGAAAACCAAACGAGAACTTCTTCGTTTGATCACTGAAATGCAAACAAAGTTAAAAGATGGCCACTGCGGAAACGAAGGCATGACAGCCTGTGGTCCCATCGCCCTCATTCGCGGCATCGCTTTCACTCCTACAGCAGGAAACAAGATACATGTCAGTGCTGTTGCACCAGGCACACTCATCTCTGACACAGGTGTTGAAACAGGTGACGAGCTGCTGACTTGGAAAGGTAAACCCGTTGCCACTTTGGCCCGTCAAGCACGCACTCTTGTTGGTGCTTCTTCTGAAGGACAGTTCTGGTCCATTTTTGCGCAACTTCTTCATGTTCACCATCCATATTTGGGTGAACCTGACGAAAAATGTGTATGTTCCTTCAAAAAGCCCAATGGCACTGTCATTGATGCTGAACTTCCTTGGGAATACATCAACCCTGCTGGTGGCAAAGCTGGTCCATCTTTGGCTCAGGTAATAGCAATCGATTCTGAAGGTCCACTACCAATGAAAGCTATGATCTTCGAAGATCTAAACATTGGTTACATCAGCGTAAAAAGCTTCATGAAACCTGAATTTCCCAAAGGCCAGCTCGACAAAGTCTTTGGTGCTGTCAAAGATACAGACGCTCTCATCCTTGATTTGCGCGGCAATGGTGGCGGCGTTGGTCCTTGGGGTGTTTTGTTGGCCAACTACATGGTTTCCGAGGGTCCTGATGGTGCTTATATGGAACGCAAATATTCACGCACTTTCTTCAGAGCTATT
Organism: uncultured bacterium; assembly: GCA_964643655.1. GTDB lineage: Bacteria > Muiribacteriota > UBA6191 > CAZXTJ01 > CAZXTJ01 > CAZXTJ01. The sequence continues at coordinate 23,110 of CAZXTJ010000008.1, read as the reverse complement.
CTGGCACAAATGCCACCTGAGCAGCTCGAGGCAATGTTGGGCAATCCCCAATATCTGAAGATGATCCTCGACAAACTCGGCATTCAGATGACCCAACAGGAAGTACAGGATCTCTTTGTCGATGGTGAATACAAACCCTTCTATCACACATCTTTGCTCAAAGACATGGTTCCTCAGGATCTCTCACCCGGTGTTGAGCCTTACCTAAAACCTGTCTACGCTCTGACTGATGGTGGCTGTTATTCCACGACAGATATCTGCCTAAAGTTAATGAAAGAATTCGACAGAGTAACCATCGTAGGCACACCCAATGGCGCAGGCTCCGGCAGTCCCATTCCCATTACTCTGCCCAACTGCAAAGTCAAAGTGATGGTTCCTCACGCACGTGCATATCCCCCTTCAGGAGAGATGATCGAGGGGCGACCACTGACGCCTGACCATATTGTCGAAGTCACACAGGAAGATTTGGTCAAAGGTGTAGATAGACACATCGTCACTGCCTTGGCTTTGGCCGGTCGAGAGATGGGAATTCTTGGCGGACCGAGCAAATTCGCTCCTGCAGCCGTTGAAATCAACCACAATGACTTGGCGACTAAAACTGTAGTAGATACTACTGGACAGTCAAAAATTCCTGAAGAGTTGAGAGCGCTCATACCTGTCTCAGTACAGGAAGCGTATATCAACAAGTTGCCGACGATAGACGTGGAGAAATAAGGAGGCTCAGCAGTGAGCTACCAATTCCTCGAAAAGGACCAAGAGAATTTCGAGAACCTGGGTTCTGCCATGAGTTTGGTAGGCTTGACCTACCTAGTTCTTGGAGCAGTCAACATCGCCCTAGCCATTGCAGCTGTAGTGAAAGGTGGAGCCAAAGCCTCTATCGGTCAATTTGCTTATGGTGCTTTTTTCCTGGCAATGGGCATGATGACCAAAAACGCTGGTAACGCTTTCGCCAAAATCAAGACGGAAAAAGATGGAGACATCGCCTACTTGATGAAAGCAGTTGAAGAACAACAGAAGTTCTACGGCATCCAGAAGACACTCATTCTGCTGCTCATCGCTGCAGTTGTCTTGAGCGCCATCTTCCTCTATTTTGGATAATCATGACCGAAACCGCGGTCGCTAAAAAGCCAGAGAAGCTTACTGCCAAATTCCAAAGCGCTGCTACTTTGGAAGAGTATTTGGCATTCGTAACAAAGGTAGCCGAACAGAATGAAAAAGCCTCCTCAAAAACTTGCCAATATATGGGCTGCGCAATTTTTGGCTTTTTCTCCTTCTTTCTTGGCATTTTTTCGACCATAGCCTTTCCAGTTCTTGGTCTCATTGCCGTTCCAATAGCATTGTTTGGTTTGGGCTCGTTTTTCTATCTAATCTACAAGGTGGTGTCTTTGGATGACCTTGTTCCTGACCAGCGTTTTCTAAACGTCAAAACTATCTTGGAAGTATTGGCAGGCGATTTAGCACCAGGACAACAGTTGAATTTGGACATAAACTCCTTTGGAGCTACACACTCTTCAAAGTGCACAGATGAACAGTATCGTGGTGCTCCCTATTTACCCAACAGAGGTACATTCAATTTTGCTGATCCCTGGCTGGAGATGTCATTCAAAACTCGTGATGGCTGTGCTGTAAAACTGTCTGTGGAAGAGCGAACAAGGCAACGGCGTAAACCCAAACGAAAAGGTCGATGGAAAGCCAAAAACAAAATAGTTCATCGCTTCAAAATCAAAATGGATGTTTCCCCCCGCTTTTATCGTGGATGGGTTTCTGACTTCTCCGACATCATTGGCGCAGATCTTGGTGATGTAACCATCTCACAAGCGACTCTAGATGGTTACAAAGCACAGATTTTGGCGACGGCAACGGGTGCCTTGGATCCTGTTACCCCTATCCTACGATTGCTTTCAGTCCTTTCAGGGCAACTCATACCCGTCAATTCAAAAAGATTGGCTAGACGATTGGCCAAATAGCTTCAGGCTGAGACAGTTGTGCCAGATTGAAGCAATCTTCTCTTGCCCCTTTTCCACTCTCCACTGAGTTCATTTGGCCGAAAAGCTCTCCACAAGGCCTTCTCTCTCAAAAATCGCATGTTGGCCCGACCTATGCATTGAAGCTGGCAACAACACAAAGAGCCAAAATGGAGGTCACAATGAAACTCGAAACTATCATCATCATCAGCGCCCTGTTTCTCACTTTAGCCCCAATAGCAAATGGTCAACTACTTGGTCTCGAAACAGCAACAGTAACGAGTAGCTACAATAGCGAAAACAGCGCAAGCAAAGACAGCTACATTCCCATCGAAGGTGAAAGCGAGAAGGTTCACACTTCAGTAACGACTGGTGAAGATGGCACTAAAGTAGTTCGCTTGATTGTCCCCTTGGCCATTCAGGAAAAATACACATCCCGCTCTCTCTATGAAACCATGTATGTATTGGCTGCCAATCCCACTGCTTTCTCCACTCCAGGTATCCCCAAAGTTGGTGAAGACAGAAGCAAACCTTATGCTAAACGTGTTGCCTCTCGCGGTCGTTACATCGTTACTCCCGCTTCAGCTACTTCGAACCTAGCTATTGAGAGAATGTGGGACCGTGAAAGTGGCGAAGCGAAAGACAAATACGAATTCAAAGCTTCCTTCACAGTCGAAAAGAGTGACTCATTTGGTTATGCAGATGTAAAACCCATTGAATTCAAAGAACGATAATACTGAAAAACCTCGCCCCTCCTCTTGTCGCGGCGGTACCATGGCCCTGACAGAGGAGGGGTTTGATGATCATAGACTCTCATACTCATATAGAAGGTTTGCCAGGCTGCCCCTGGCTCGATCCCCCAGAAATGATCTTAGGGCTCATCGATGAAGCTGACATCGATAAAGCAATCGTAATGACTTACGTAGATGCCCCAGGCTCTTTTGGTGAATATGATCCACTACAATATGTTCAAGATGCCTTTGAGAAATACCCTGACCGTCTGATTGGTTATGCTCGCTTGAACCCTCTCGAAGGGCAGAAGAGCAAAGAACTACTCATTGATTGCATCAATAACCGTGGTTTTATGGGGCTTAAGCTTCACCCTTATGGATACAGAGCTTTGCCCGAAAGCAGTTCTACTCTCGAGCTGATGAAAGTTGCTGCTGATTTGGGTGCACCTACCCTCTTTCATTGTGGTGACGAAGAGTGCACTTTACCCATACAAGTAGCTAGAGCAGCGGCTGCTGTTCCTGAAGCACCCGTCATCCTCGGTCATATGGGTGGTTATTTTCACGTAGACGCTGCCATTCGCCTGGCCAAGAGAATTCCAAACATATACCTTGAAACATCGGCTATGCCCTATCCCTACAAAATCCAGGAAGCTGTCGACGCCATTGGCCCCGAAAGAGTCCTCTTTGCAAGTGATGGACCTGGATGTGACCCGAAACTGGAGTTGTTCAAAGTCAAACTTGCCAAATTGGGTCGCGAAAAAGAGAAGCTCGTTCTGGGTGATAACATCATTCGAATATTGAACAAGGTAAAGGGGTGAGCCAATGACCATCGATATCCACCGATACTTGGGCCAATCCCTCTTTGGATACAAAACTTCGCCAAGCCAAATTTTGCGTGACATGGACAAACTAGCCATAGAGAAAACCATTCTTGTCCCTGTAAAACCCAAGGGATACAAGCTCGCACCGGAATGTAAACGTGTTGCCCAAATAGTAGCAAAACACCCTGATCGTTTCATGGGTTGGTGCCGAGTAGATCCCTGGCAAGGAGAGCGGGCTGTTGCTGAACTGCAGATGGGAATCACACAACTGGGACTCGTTGGCCTCTTCCTTCATCCTTGGGAGGAAAACTTCCAAATCGATTCAGAACTGGTAGATCCATTGATGAGAGCTGCTGCTCAGCTGAAAATACCTGTGATGATTGTTGGTGGTCACGTACGTCAGTCCACTGCTTGGCAAATCGCTGATTTGGCAGGGCGCCACCAAAAGGTTACGATAATCGCCACTTCAGGAGGACAGATAAACATCTCTGGAGCAGCTTTACACGAAGCAGAGTTGATGTTTGCCGAACATCCCAACGTCATGATGGAAACATCAGGGATATATCGTGAAGACTTTATTGAAGACACAGCTAAAAAGATTGGCAGTCAAAGAGTATTATGGGGAAGTGGAAGCCCAATTTATGACGTTGCTTTTGAGATAAAAAGAGGTGAGTGGGCCCACATACCTGAAGATGACAAAACCAACATCCTCTTTCGCAATGCAGAGCGACTCTTTGGAAGGAAAAGTTAGTGGATCTGAGCAAACACAACATCTTTGATGGATTGGATACAAAGGACTTCGAACAAGTCCTCCCCCTATTCAGAGAGAAAGCCATGAATCAGGGAGAACCTGTTTTCAAAGAAGGCAGTGATGGTGATGGCATGTATTTCATCATCGAAGGAAACTGTCGCATTGAGAAATCAATGCCCGATGGCAGACAGCATGTCATCGCCACATTAGAAGATGGTGAATTGTTCGGTGAAATGTCCATTGTCACGCGCGGTCCACGAACAGGAGACTGTATTGCTACTGCCAATGGTCGTCTTTGGTATCTCTCCACAAAAGAATTTGACCTGTTGGAAAAACTTGCTCCCAAAGTGTGGTTGAGAATTGTGGAAAACATCAACAAGCTACTTTGTGGTCGACTGACAGCGATGACTGATGAAGTGTGCTCAATGTTGGCCGACCTGGCTGATGTGGAAGATGATGTTGTCGTCTTCGAACAACGCTTGGCCAAAGGCAAAGATGGCATCTTGGATATACTAAAGTCCTTTGGTAGAAGCAAAGTTGGCATTCCCTCCTTACGCGGTGGACAAGTAAAGGAGGTTGAATGACATGGAAATTAATCATAAAGCACTAAAACGTTGTTCCCTCTTTTATGGTCTAGAAAAGGAAGAGTTAGAGAAAATCATTAGACTCTTCTATGAACGTACCTTTGATGTAGGTGAAACTATCTTCAATCACCTAGAAGAAGGTGAGGCTTTCTATTTCATCCACCAAGGGCGTGTGAGAATTTCTCGAAACTCTGGATCACAAATGGTTACCATCGCTGAGCTTTCACCTGGACATGTGTTAGGTGAAATGTCGCTCATCAGCAACGAACCGAGGACAGCTGACGGTACAGCCATTGAAAAGACTACTCTTTGGGAGTTAACTCGTAAGCGTTTCCAGAGTTTGGCTCATTTGGAACCATCTATTTATCGCAAAATAATCCTGAATATATCTCGTATACTCTGTTTGCGACTCAACAATGCCACAATTCGCGTTAGCGAGGTTCTTGATGTGCTCATTGAAGCAGAGAGCGCTAGAACATCATTGCGTGAACGTGTGGAAAAAAGTAAAGCTGGGCTTCTAGGATTCCTCGGAGCTCTTGGCAGTAGCGACTAATAACTGCCCTAGAAAGGTAGAACGATATGAAACTCTTGGCTCAACTCACACTAATGTTCCTATTAGTGGCAACCTTCACTGCCAACCTACAAGCACTCACTTTGGACGTGAATAAAGAGAATGTTGTAGCCTCTCGTCTCGAGGGCAGCTGGAAGGTCGATGACAAACTCTCCCAAAAACTGACAGGTGAAGCCAACAAGTTTGACATATCCTTTAAAGTCGACCTCAATGTAGCAAGAAAGATCCCAAAACGTTTTGACAAGTTTTTTGCTGACAAAAAAGTCTTTCTTGCTGGGTATATGAAACTCAAAGGCAAAAAGTATCCCTTTTTGCTGAGCAATATCTATGGAAATCCACACGTTTTTTACTTCCGCCCCAAAGGCGGAAGACCAATGGGTGACGCAGAATCTTTCAATCTCTTTGTGGCACGTGCTGAAAAAGCTGAGCAGGATATCCTCTTGATTGGTGGGGATTTTAACAACTGCCCCTTCATGGCTCTAAAACGTGTCCCTGAAAATGGCGAGAAATTGATGACTATTCGTGGTTACCTGCCCTCTTTCCAAATGCAGCACCCACTCATTTACGACAATCAAACATATTTTGATCGTTATAACAGCAAGGGTGAAATGGTAAGCCAGAAAATCGTCGTTTATGATGATGGACTAAGACCACCATCAGACAGAAATCGACCTATCGAAATAAAGGGAATTCCAGAAAAAGTGAGCCTTGGTGGAAGACCAGGGACAAAAGGTTCATACTCAAATACAATCATCAAAGTCAGTTCCTGGAAATACTTAAAAAAGAGCGAACTGCCAAAGAAATAGCTTCTAGTCTTCGTAGAGACTCTCGAATCTATTTCGCCTCTTCTCTTTGACTGCTGGGGCGACCTGCTCTTCCTTCCAATCTGCTTTTTCAACGACAGCCTCTGCTCGCAACTCAAAAGAGGCGTTGTCCAGAAGCTCTTGCAGATAGAAGAGATCATGATAAAAAGTCTCGTCTTGGAGTTTGCCAAACTTGAATTTTACTTTTTTCAGATCACGCCCTTTGATTTTCAGTCGTACATGGAATGCTTCTGCCCAGTTCTCTTCCGGAATGAGCCACATCAGATATCCAGCACCAATGTCTCGGAAAGCTCGGTTTTTTCTCAACTCCACAGCTTGGCGTATGTTCTTTCGCTGCTCTTCATCGCTGGCAGGTCTGGCTACTCTGTGAAGCGTCTCAACCATTGCTTCTAAACGACGTCTGTTCTTTTTGCGCCATGAAGCAGGAATCACTAAATCATTCAAAAATTCGCTTAGCTTGTTTTCCAGCTCTTCTTTACTGAAGGACTGAAGTAGCTGGAAGGCTTTTTTGTGGAAAAAGGCTTGATAATGATATTTCCCATCAAACTGTGGCGTCTTGAAATCCCATTGTCGCCAGTTGATCTTTTTGTACATTGAGCGAGGCAAATTTGAGCAGGTGAACCAACGAAAGTCACGTTGTTCTTCAGGCGAATAACGACGGTCCTTACGCATATAAGAAAAACAGAGACACTCAAAATCCCCTAGTTCACCACTCTCTGTCTTTTTATATAGGGCAGATACAGAACGGGTCCACTTCGCATAACGGAGGCCAAAGAGTATTTTGTGTTTCCTCGTGGCAGTGGAAGTGGCGTAATAATACTGAGAGGGAATGTCATCTCTGTCATGGTATAGCAAATCGTGTTCTGTATAGGTAGCTTGACCTTTGAATGAGATAAACCCCAAACCCAATTTGAGGGTACGAGAGCGTTGGGTGAAATCGTCCAAACCTTTGAAGACTCTATCTACTCTTCTTGCTTCTTCTGGTTTGTCTTTGTCTCGAGCAAAAAGGTACTCAGCTTTTGTAAGGTCAGAAATGAAATCAGCTCTGTGTTCGCCTTCTTGTATTTTGGCTAGGAGTGGCGCTGGTTTGAGTCTCCAAACAGAACCGATGATTGACTCAAAAGCATCAGCAGCCTTCTCATCACGCAGGTCAAAGATGTAGTCAAAAAAGGAGAGATGTCCCATCTGCCGTAACTCTTGGAACTTGGCAAGACTAATCTTGGTAGCAGCTTTTACCTTTTTCCCAGCAAACTTGAGAGCAAAGAGATTTACTCCTGCTTTGATTTTGGCATTGAGCACTCCCCACTCTCGCCGCTGTCCTGACACAATACGCAGACGGACTCTACCGTTTCGCATCCTCAGAAAGTGGAGTTGAAACTCTCCAGAGACCAGTAGATGTGTCCCAACACTAGCTTTGAGCAGGGAAAAGCGGTTACTTGCGACCAAATGTCCCACCATAGACAAACGTGCAGGGATGGAAACCAGATCACCAGGTTCCATATGCTCTAGGGCAGCTTTGGCACTCAAAGGCAGATGGCGCAAATGACGTGGAGCGGCCAATGCCGCGTCTTTTCGGCTGGGGAAAAAGCGAACGAAGACGACCTCTTGTCCCCGTGTCATACCAAATCTGATTGGTAAACTGAGAGCTTCCTGAATGACGTTTCCAGGTGTCAGGTTGATATTGAGTTTCCAGGTATCGAGGCGGGCGTAATAATCCTCGTGATAGGCAGGTGCAACTGCTCCGGAATAACCGGCAGCCATACCCAAACCTTCAAAGACCTGAAGATTTGGGACCTGTACTCCCATTCCATAAGACAGATCGGCCACGTTTTCTTTCTCTGCACCGACAGTCAAATCTGGACTAAGAAGTACCTTTTGTATGAAATCAAAAGGTAGCTTGATCGTAAAGTCAGCTCGACAAGATGCTGTAGAAAAAAGAGCCAGCAGTACTATGAAGAGCTTGAAACGCATAAAAGTCTCCTCCAGGCCAGTTGCTTACAATTGTCGGTAAGTATACACTCTAAATCATGACTGAAACTTCAAATGATCATCTCAATCGCATTGCTCTCTTTGAAATCATCTGTGACGCAGCCTACAAAGACGGTGTCATAGAAGGACCAGAACAGAAGTTCCTCGATGAAATGGCTACACGTCTCAAACTTCCTCAGGAAAAAGCCACAGAGATAGTCATCTCTTCTTGCCAGAAATATGAAGCTGGTGAATTGGGTACTCCTCGTAGGATTGATGGCTACGAGGTTTATGAAGAGGCACTGAAAGTTGCCTGTGCAGAAGGCAACATATTCAAGGACGAACGAAAGCTACTCGATCTCTTACGCAAGCTCTTTAAGATCCCAGCCACATTCCACAAGGAAGCGGTCAATCGCATCCTCAACAAAGAAAAGCCTGCTGAAGAGAGTGAAGGCACTTTGGCTAAACTGTTCAGCTCTTTGAAAGAACTCTTTTAGTCAGCAAAAGCTGTAGGCATTGTTCGATTGTCAGCTGCTCCCCAAGCTTTATCGGTCAATGCAATTAGACCGATGGGGATCTCTTTGTCGTAAAGAGCAACTCCCTTTTGACAAGCTTTCTCTGGTTTCATACCCCCAGCCAACCAGCCATAAACCTCTCGACACAACAACAAACGAGTAATCTCTTCACCTATGCCCGTCGCAGCCACAGCACCTGCTGGTCCAGCCCAGAAGCCTGCACCAGGAATAGGACTATCGCCAATTCGCCCCAACATCATTGGGCTAGAACCACCTGTTGAATTCGCCACAGCAAAGTTTCCTTCACTGTCCACAGCACAAGCACCAACAGTATCGCAGCCCCAACGAAACTTGGCTGGAAAATTCCAAAGAGCCTCGATGTCCTGACCTTGCCAACGGTTGGGCAATTTGTTACCTAGTCTTTTCATCTTCTTTTCAAATCGAAGACGTGCTTTGGGATGAACGCCGCCATGACGGGTTAGACACAGTTTTCGCGCAAAACGGTCAGCGCCTTGTCCAGCCAGAAGAATATGAGGAGTGTCCATTACTGCCCTAGCCAAAAGAATGGGATTTTGTGGAAAAGTGACGACAGCAACACCGCCAATACGACCATCTGAACACATGAGAGCCGCATCCATCTCGACAGTTTTGCCATCCATCCGGGGAATTGAACCGGAACCTGCGTTGAAGCGGCCATCATCTTCAAAAAGGACAGTGGCTGCCATAACAGCATCAAGAGCAGAACCACCCTTTTTCAATATTTTCATTCCTGCTCTCGTTGCACGCCTACAGCCACCAGACCAACTCAAAGGTGCCCCTACACCTCCATGAACAACAATGGAAGGTCTCATTTGGCTGCCCTGTTCAACATCTCAAAGAGCCCCTGTACTCTTTTGTATCTCTTGTCTTTATTGGGATCTAACTCGGGATTTTTGAACTTGAGCATTTTTGCATAACTCTTGAGCAACGCCCGTTGAATATTTGGCTCCTTGAACTTTTTGATCAGCAGCCCAAAAAACTGAATATTCGTCACTCTTTTCGCCATGGCTTCAGGTACAGCCTCTTCGACTATCATCTTTTCAAGACCCAAATCTATCTGCATTTTCAGCAAATTCTGCCAGTCGGGTAGCGGCCAAACACTCTTGATTGAATCGATCACTTTTGCTGGTGCCCAAATGGCTCTGGCAACGATGTCTATTTCCTCTTGTTTGGGCTCTTCTCGAACTAATCGAATTCCTAAGAGAGGAGTAGCTTCGCTTTTATGTATACCCATTCGAAAGGCTGAGCGACACAGCATAAAGGGACCTGCCCACATACCTCCTCTTACTACTTTCAAGTAATGAGTACTTGGACCAGATGGATCTATCTGAGGTGAGGTTTTGTAATAATCTTGCTTATAGGAGTCAGAACACCACTCAGCCACATTTCCATGCATATCGTGTATCCCCCAGGCGTTAGCAGGAAAAGAGCCTACTTCAGTTGTCTTATTCCTTGCGGAAGGAAGTGGTTTTTTCGTTTTGAGGTCAAATGGGCTGAAATTGGCTTGCTCTGGAGTAATTTGTTCACCAAAAGAGTATGGTGTTTTCGTTCCTGCCCGGCAGGCATATTCCCATTGAGCCTCTGTGGGAAGGAGAAAGATTCTTTTATTCTCTTTTTCATTCAGTTTCACAGTCATCCAATGAGCCAGAAAGTGCGAAACTGAATCTACAGGCAACCGATCTCCTACAAAATGAGATTTGTGCTTCTCTGCCGCAATTTTGAATTGAGCTTGGGTAATCTCATATTTACTTATCCAGAAGCCTCGTGAAATGACGACTGCATGCTGGAGTTCTTCCTTTTCATAATATTTATCTCCTTTAGGGCTGCCCATTTGAAAAACGCCCGGTGGGCACCAAACGAACTTGATGCCATGAAAGGTCTCTTCAGTTCCTGCAGCTCTCTCCTTCAACTTTGACTCAAGGTCAAATTGATAGGTGGTTCTTTCACTGTCAGCGACGCTAACGACTGTAGCCTGACTTTGGTAACAATCTTTAGAAAGCTTTATTACGTATTCACCTGGAGAAAGCTGAACTGGGAATTTTGCGATGCTTTTTCGATTTATAGTGACGTCCGCATCTAGAGGAGTAACGTTGATATCAATTGTTCCCATCATCTTTTCCATAACAACATGCAGACTGTTCTTGCTACCTGCCTTTACTGCTAGACGAGCTGATTTGTCTCGATAGCTGCTCAGTCCAGAGAAAATAAACTCATGGTCACCAACTTCTAGTTCCACCTTCAGTGGATCAGTCGTTGTTCCCAGCTTTTTACTACCCAACTCGACCAAAGCGCCGACAGGCTCTGATGTAATGACGACAGGAGCCTTTCGTATTGCTAACTCGACCTTTTTACTTCGCTCCTCTTCACCAATGTCCACGGAACCTTTCCAATAGAGATCTCCCTTGGTCACTTCAATTTCATGTGTTCCACAGGTGAGCTCCAAAGCCGTAGGCGTACTTTCTTTGACAGCTTCACCATCAATGAAAATGGAGGCACCTGCAGGATTTGACGAAAGCTTCAGTTCGCTTTTGAGCTTGGGCAACTCAATCGTTGTTATGGTCGTTTTCCCCTGAGAGTGAACAACTATCTCTTTTGTTAGCTGCTGATGTAGAGGTGCTTTGACCTCGACCAGATAACGGCCTGCTTCCAACTCGGATACAGTTTGTCCATATATGTAACTCTTCGTCGCAACTGCTTCACGATCAAGGGGAATGAGTTTGAATGTTGAATTGGCTGGTCCTCCATTGAGCTGAACCTTCCCCCAACTTGTCTCCAGTTCAGCTATGGGAAGATTGGTCAAACCTTCTTGCTCGATATTCACTGATAGCACCTTGTTTAGATGCTTTTCTTTGCTCAAGGTCAATTGGTGTTTGCCAAAAGCGATGTTTCGCAAAACAGTATTAGTAAGCTTGCCTGTCTTTTTTCCATCGAGAACTATCTGTGCTCCCTCTGGTTTACTGGCGACATATAGGGTGCCAAATTTCTGAGGACTTGGTGGTGGAGGAGTAACAACCGACTTTTTGGTCGGTTCTTTTACTATGACTTGCGAGGTTTTTGTCATTTCAAAGTAAAAGAGCACAATACCCAATATGGATAAAAAGAGAACAACTAAGGGTAATAAGGAACCTTGCTTTTCGGCTTTTTTATCTACTCCTATTGGAACGACCTCGAGTTTGCCTTCCAAGGCTGCAAGGAGCGATTGACAATCGTCGAAACGATCATCAGGTTTTTTGGCCATAGCTTTGATCAATGCCTTATTGATGTGCTCTGGAATTCCATCGATGGGTTTAACGGACTTCTCTTCAATCTGGCGCATCAATACGCCGCCTGCTCCTTGAAAAGGGGGCCTACCGCGCAACAACTCATATAAAGTGGCTGCTAGAGAATATTGATCGGCTCTTTTATCAGGCTCTTCACCAGCCAGTTGTTCAGGTGGCATATAGTGCATTGTCCCACCTGTAGTGTCTTGACCAGTGATTCGTGCAACAGAATCCCGAATTTGATAGGCGATACCAAAATCAGCAACCTTGACTACTCTCTCATTACCTTGTTGGTCGTATAACAAATTGCCAGGTTTGATATCTCTGTGCACAATTCCCATCTTGTGAGCGTGATCCAATGCTGGACAAACTTGGTGGGCAATGGCCAATACTTCTTCAACAGAAAACTTCTCTTTGTCTGCCAGAGCATTTTCCAAATCAGGACCATCGAGAAATTCCATCACAAGAAAATAATGGTCTCCATCATTGTCCAATGAATGAAGCGCCATTATTGAAGGGTGGTGCAATTCAATGGCTGCATCTGCTTCTCTGCGTAAACGCTTGATTGCGGCAGTGCTTTGGGCCATGTCAGGAGGTAAAGCTTTGAGAGCGAATTCTCGGTTGTTCCACTTCATGTCTTCAACACGATAAACAACACCCATTCCCCCCACACCAACTCGCTCTATTATGCGATATCTGCCAGAGAGAACTTGTCCCTTTTGTAACACTGCTACAGTGTTTGAGCTTGCTGATGATTGAGCTAGTGAGCGCTTTTTCGTTCTTTTCTCTTGGTCTGACACTAAAGTTCCCCTTTTCTCCTTACCTTGTTATAGTAGGGGTATGGGTGGGCTAGAAGCACTATTGACTTTTCCCTTTTTTGTGGCCGGCGCAGTAGTCGGCACTTTTCTCACGACCTGTATTGAACGCCTTCCTTTTCAGGAAGAGGAAATGGATGAAGAGGATCCACCAAATTGGTATTACCACATTCCCCTCTTTTCTATGTTCATCGCCCTGCCCCTCTACACACGCTTTCGTTCTCTCACCCCGGCAGCTCGCTGCCCGGCCTGTCGCCATCGTCTTTCTTGGCACGAACGTATAGCCATAATCTCTTTCATCAAACAGGGGGGGCGCTGCCTTCACTGCCAATACAAAATTCCGGGTAGACATCTCATTGTAGAGATAACGACAGGTCTTCTCTTTGCTGCAGCAATATTGCTTCTGGGTTTTAAAGTAAGATTACCCATCGCTCTCTTCCTCATCCCCCTGTTTGTCATTGCGACGACAGTTGATTTTCGTTTTCACATCATTCCAGACGAAGTTAGCGCAGCAGGTTTGATTGGCGGATTTGCTTGGGCAACAGGCTGGACCCTATATAAAACGGGGCATTTCTTTTATCTCAATCGCGAGGCACCACTAGAACTCATCTTTGCCAAAGGTGTTTTGACTCCACAATATGCCTTGGGTTGGTCCATTACTGGTTTCCTTGTTGGTGCTGGCACATTGTGGCTCTTTCACCTCGTTGGCTCAGCCTATGCTGGCACAGATGCTATGGGTTTTGGTGATGTCAAACTAGCTGGATTTATTGGTCTCTTCCTCGGCCCTTTACAGGTTTTCATATCTTTGGCCTGGGCCATGACTTTAGGAGCCATTGCTGGGATATTCATCAAACTCAGTGGTGGTGGTAAAGCACATGGTGGTTACACAGCCTTCGCTTTTGGTCCCTATATCTGTGCTGGCGCACTGATTGTGCTTTATCTTGGTGTTGAAGGTCCATTGGGTACTCGCATCCAAAACATGATCTTCGTAACTCAGATACTGCTCACACAATAAGCGGCAATTTACTGCTTTCCTCTCCCTTCACCATTTCCTGTTCTTTACATGAATGTAGGAAAAAAATGTTTTGCTGTTTTAGTTTACTAGTGCTATAGTTTACTATAACAGTTGATCAGTCGGGAGGAATGTAATGTCAAAAAGAAAACGCTCTTGGATGGCAGGTCTACTCTTTCTAATAGTCCCTCCTATTCACTTCTTTGTTGGTGCTGAAAGCAAAATACTGATAGGTGAATGGCAAACAGTTTCACAAGGGACAATCTCTTCCAACATCCTATGTGACGGAAGAGTCATTGTGGAAAATCCACAAAATGTTTGCTCTCCTTTTACTGGCCGGCTGGAAAAACTGGTTGTCAAAGAAGGACTAAAAGTCCACAAAGGTGATTTGATTGGTGTCGTCGAATCATCCACTTTGGTTAGTTCTATTACAGATGCTCGAAACCGACTGAGTCTTCTACGCTCTGAAGAGATCAGAGCACGTAGGAAACTTTCTGAAGAACCCATTCGCCAGAGAGTTTCACTACGAGATGCAAAGTTGGCCTATTTGGCGGCACAAAAACACACTGCACACACAGCTAGAGAATTGGCAGCCGCTTCATATTCATATGAACAGGCAAAAATTTCAGAACAACTTAGACAAGCAACAGTTGATAGACAACGTGAACTGAAAAAACGAAACTACCTTGCTGAGTCCAGCTACCACGAAGGACTGAAACAACTCGAGCTGGCAGAACTAACACTAGAACACACTCGGACCAAATATCTAAACCTGAAAAAACAGAGTAATAGTGCTGAAAAGGAAGCTGCCCTCACTATTGAAAGGGCACAACAAAAAGTGCTTCTGGCAGAAGCGCAGCTCGCTGGATTACAAGAAGATCTCGAGCGTGATTTGGAACTGGCCTCCTTGAAGGTGACTCAAAAAGAGGATGAACTGGAACGTCTAGAGAGTTTGTGGGCAAGTAGAAAAGTAACTGCCGCTCTTGATGGCATCATTGGTGAAGTACTCAAAAAAGAAGGAGCAGGCCTTACTGAAGGTGAGAAGTTCATCTGTATCTATCCCACAAATGGTCTCTGCATTGAATCCAAGGTAGATGAAATTGATGTTGTCTCTTTGACAGTTGGACAACCAGCGATAGCAAGCAGCCAATCCTTTTCAGGAACTACATTTACTGCCAAGGTCGCATTTATTGGTCCACGCGCTATTGTCAATGATGGATTAGGTAGAGTCAAAATCCGTTGCTCACTATCTCCTTCAACAAAAACGCTACTTCCTGGAATGGCTATGGAGATAGATATAAATACGGCCAATGGTACAGAGGTCGTCAGAGTGCCAACAAGTGCTTTGTTTTCTGATGATCAACTTACTGGCAAAGTATCTCGTGATAGTGAAGAGATAGACCGCTACGTGCTGAAGCTAACACAATTAAAGGATGATAAAAAGCTGTGGAGAACAGAAAAAGTCAAAGTCACCATTGGCGAATGTGATGAACGTTTCTGTGAGATACGTACAGGTATTGTACCTGGGACAAAGGTTTTATCCAAATTGCCAAAAGGATATGAGGTTGGAAATCTGCTTCGCCTTTCGAAGGAGGCAGAACTATGAACGCTATAGTCCAAACCTCTCATCTTACTCGCATATATCCAGGTCCAATGGGTGACGTGAGAGCCCTCGCTGGCGTGAACGTATCACTACAAGGTGGAGAAATCATAGCTATCATTGGACCTTCTGGCTCAGGCAAATCAACTTTATTGAACATCCTTGGTTGTCTCGATAATCCCACTGATGGAGAATATTGGCTCAACGGACGAGAAGTCTCAGCTCTTGATGAAGATGCTCTTGCTGATGTCCGCAATGAAACCATTGGTTTTGTCTTCCAAAGCTACAATCTACTACAGTGGCTGACAGCAGAAGAGAATGTGGCGTTGCCACTTACATATGCCAACGTTACAAGTTCTGAACGAAAAATCCGAGCACTAAAGGCATTAGAAAAAGTTTCAATGCTCGAAAGATCCGATCATCGACCTGCTGAGCTTTCAGGTGGCCAACAACAACGAGTTGCCATCGCCAGAGCAATAATCAATGAACCCAAACTGCTCCTTGCCGATGAACCAACTGGAAATCTAGATAGTAAAACAGGCTTGGAAATTCTCAACCTATTCTCTTCCCTTCGACAAGGGGGAATGACTATAGCCATCGTAACGCACGACAATTCAGTTGCCGAATGGGCTGATCGCATCATTCGATTAGAAGATGGAAAACTATCCAAATGAAGTGGTTAGAGACAATAATGCTGGCCTTTGGCGCTTTGGGACGTCACAAGCTGCGCAGTTTGCTCACAATGCTAGGAATGATCATTGGTGTAGGAGGCGTCATCGGTGTCGTATCAATTGGCGAAAGCGCCAAGGGTTTTGTCAGTAATACCATACAATCTTATGGCGCCAATCTTGGCTTCATCAACAAACGTTACTTCAGAAACAGACCTTGCAAGTCTCTTCATATGAGAGATTGCAAACTAGTCAAGAAACAAGATGGTGTCATTGATGTCACTCCATACCTGTTCACAGGCAGAAAGGTCACTTTTGGTAATTCTTCTAAACAGGCTCGTGTTTTTGGTGTTGCTCCAAGTAGCAGATTGATGCTCAACCTCAATTTGACATCTGGTCGTTTCCTCAACTCAGTTGATTATAAAAAACGAAGCAGAGTTGCAGTCTTAACAAAGTCTTTGGCTGAAGAACTTTTTGATAAAGGCAACCCCATTGGTGAACGAATCCGTGTGGGAAATGATCGATTCACTGTCATTGGTCTTTGCAAACTGACCGAAGCCCAAAAACTCATCAATGGCTCAGTACATTGTATCTATTGTCCAGCGACCTGGGTTCAGCACACAAGAGGACTCTTTGGGAAAGTGTCACGTATCTTATTCACATATGACAATGATTGTGACATCCCATCACTGGTTACAACACTTCCTGCAAAGCTTTCAGCAGCTCACAAGTTTCGTGGCGATTATAGCGTGCGAGTACTCTCTGATTTAGTCGAAAAAGTCAGCGAAATGACAATGATTCTCACACTGGCTATCGCAGCCATTGCCGGTATCGCCCTATTGGTAGGTGGTATTGGCATTATGAACATTATGTTGGTATCAGTTGCTGAAAGAACATCAGAAATTGGTCTTCGCAAGGCAATTGGTGCTAAGAACAGTGACATCCTTCGGCAGTTTCTTGCAGAATCTGCAGCAGTTAGTCTGGTGGGAGGAGCTTTAGGGACGATTTGTGGTGCTTTGCTAACCCAAACTGGACTAGTCCTCATAGAAATGAAAACCAACATTTCTATTCCCCTTCGCCTATCACCATTAGCAATATCAGTAGCACTGATAACATCAATCACGATTGGTCTGTTCTTTGGAATATGGCCTGCTTACAAAGCTTCAAAGCTATCGCCAATTAGTGCTTTGAGGCATTTATGAGATAACAAGGAGGTGAGTATGTTCTTTCGTGTCGACCCATCGTCGGCCGTACCGGTCTACGCTCAAATCGCCGAGCAAGTCAAACATGCAATAGCATCAGGATTGCTCGAACAGGGTGCTCGACTGCCATCTATTCGTGAACTGGCAAAAGAACTACGTGTAAATCCTAATACTATCATTCGCTCTTACCGCGAACTAGAAAATGATGGCATCATCGAATCAAGAAGAGGTCAAGGCAGTTTTGTGACAGATAGCGGTAAGGCTCTTACAGTGGAAGGACGAACAGAGATTTTGGCCAAGTTAGTTGATCAGCTTCTCGTCGAAGCCTACCACCTGAAATTGTCAGATGACCAAGTAATGGAACTCGTTCGCCAACGAATGACTGAACGTTCAAGAAAGGGGGAGTGATTACCTCATGTCCAAAGCAATAGAGATAAAGGATATTACTCAGAGCTACAACGGCTCACCAATATTGAACAAGCTTACTATGTCAGTACCTGAAGGAAGTGTTTATGCTTTTCTGGGCAGAAATGGGGCTGGTAAGACTACTACCATAAAACTCCTTCTTGGATTATTGGAGCGAAGTGCTGGTTCAGTAAGAGTCTTAGGACTCGATCCTGCCAAAAAAGGTCCAGAATTGATGCAGCTGATTGGTTATGTGTCGGAAGACAGGTCTTTCTATGACTGGATGACAGCCAATGAGGCAATCAGGTTCACTTCCGCTTTTTACAAGAATTGGGATCCTATCTTTGCTGGAGAATTGGTGGAAAGGCTAAGAATCCGCACAGACAAAAAGATTGCTAAACTGTCTCGCGGTGAAAGAGGCAAACTAGCCCTTATGCTGGCTTTGGCTTATCGCCCCAAATTGCTCATTCTTGATGAACCAACTTCAGGTCTCGATTCCGTTGTTCGACGTCAATTCATTGAGGAAACAGTAGAGTTGATTGCCCACGAAGGCAGAACAGTCTTCTTTTCCACTCATCTCATTGAAGAGGTTGAAAGAATAGCTGATCACGTAGCCATTCTATCTCAGGGACACCTCGTCGTCGATGCTTCCCAACAGGAACTCAAAGACAATTTCAGAAGAGTGAGAGCCTATTTCGAGAAATCAGCGATTGATCATATCTCTCCCCCAGAAGGCGCTTTGAACTTTAAAAAGACTGAAGGCGGAATTCAATTCCACATAACCAACTTCGATGATGAGATCACAAAAAAACTGAGAGACGTAGGAGCCAAGAAGGTTGAAGCTGAAGCACTGAGTCTTGATGACATCTTTGTTGAGCTGACTAGAGAGGAGGAATTGCAATGATTAGAGCACTCCTTTGGAAAGAATATAGAGAACACAGGTGGACACTCTTTGGATATGTTGCAATCTTGTTTCTACTCAAAATCGGCCTCTGCCTATTGGCTATGGAAAATGTAGAAGCAGGTCAAGGCAATTATTGGCAACAAGCTGTTTTGCTATTGATTACCTTCCCCTTCTTCGCCCTCATCCTTGGTGCTTCCTCATTTTCACATGAGGAAGGAAAAAAGACACTACCATTCCTAATGACCAAACCTGTTTCGAGGACAACAGTCTTTGCAATCAAAGTTGGAGTAGCATTCATCACCCTCATAGCTGCCACTCTTCTTGTTTCTTTTGCTGCAAATGACAAAATCGGCCTGGGCTGGGATGAGATGACCATCTACAACTTTCAGCACAACCTAGAATTCCAGATGGCTATCTTAGCTTTCTGCTTTGGAATGGGCATATTGGGCTCGCAGTTTTCCAAAGGGACTCTGACCTCATCAGTAGTGGGCGGAGTCACAGGAGTCGTTACTTTGCTCATCATTATCTATTGCGATGCCATTGAACCAATCATAGGTCTGTTAGCCACTTTTGGTGTGGGAGCAATCTTAGTAGCCTCCATCGCTACTCCAGGTAGAGAGGTACTACCACTCAAAGATCGTGCAAAAAACGCTCTTCGTGCCTTCGTAGTGTTGTTGGGAATAGTGTACGCAGGTCTCCATTGTTGGAATGCTTGGCAAACAACAAATGCCTCTCCCTATTCCTTTTCTGGAATAACAACGGATCATCGAAATGGTCTCACAGTCATTGCTTATGATGGCGTGAAGGAAACATTCAGAATACGGACCTTCGTCAAAAAAGACGACGTTCTAACGAGATGGAAGAAGGACAATACTGTCTTGGCTTCTTGGTCACCCAACGGCAAGAGCATTTTGGAGCTCGATTGGGCTAATCACTGGGGTACTAGGAGAACATTTGGTGTGATACCTCGCGTGCTGGATGAAAAAGGGGAGGAGATTTGGGCAGGAAGACTTGGTAGATATGAGACTCCAGTTTGCTGGTCCAAATCAGGTAATCGACTGGCTGTTGAGTTAAGCTATACGAAACATCTCTTTGGTAGAACTCAATATGCCATCTTGCTTTGTAACATTCAGACCAAAGAATTCAAGGAAATTCGTTCTGATCTAATCAAAAACAGAAGAGACTTTAACCTTTTGGGTTGGCATAATGAAAACGAGTTATTGGCTCTCGTTGAAGATGTCAAAGTGAGCTCAGTACAAAAGATTTCTCCCCAAAAAGCAAAGGCAAAGAAGGAAATCAAGGCAGCGATTGTTGCTCTCGATGAAAAGGGCAACCAGACTGCGATGTACACCCCCTTCGAAGGTGATACTTACCCATTTTTTGTTGGTCGTCTGCAAAATGGGGACTTCGTATTCAGCCACAAACCCGAAGAAGGAAAAAGCGAGCTTCTTCTGTGGAGTGCAAAAAGTGGAAAAAAGGTCATAGCTACTCTTGATAGCACCTTTTCACCAAAAGCTATTTCTTCAGATGGTAGGTGGCTTCTTGTGTGGAACTACGATGTTGATTGGATTCGCAACGAAAGTGGCACTCGAAGAAGTGCCATCGCCATGATCAACAGATGGAGAGTACAAAGAAAGCTGGCCTGTTTCGACCTTCACGATAAGAACACAGCGAACAAGCTGCCAACGCCAGAGGAGAAGGACCTTCTTGCCAACGAAGACTATCAACGAGGCTCGAGCAGACATAACCTCAACACAGTCTTCTGGTCAGATCATTACTCTGGTTTTCTCTATGTTGAAGGTGTGACCAACCAAACAAGGAGGATTGTGAAGTACGATCCTGTCAAAAAGGAGACTACGACAATCCTCAAAGAACAAGAGCTCGTATTACCCTAACAAGAGAAAGTCGCCCTCTTCGGAGGGCGACTTTTAAATTTCTTCACCAAAGCTGTCTTACATAACATAATTTATGTGTATTTATTTTTTTGTTATTTGCTTCATTTTTGTCTTTTAACAAGACAGTATCCCAGTAGATATTGCGCGTAATACAGTCACCAAGATCCTCTGTTGCTCACTTAGCTAGCCAAAGTCTATGATTTTGCTATGCGAGTACTCATAGCCGAAGACAATGACAACATGCGCAAACACCTCGAGTTTGCTCTCATGGACCATGGACATGAGGTCATTGTGACCAAAGACGGAAACGAAGCTTGGGCTGAGTTACAAAAGCCTGACGCCCCTCACATCGCTATTCTAGATTGGAATATGCCTGGATACGATGGCCCTGACATTTGTAAAAAGCTTCGTACCTCCGAGACTGAGGATCACAAATACATAATTCTGCTCACTGTCCGAAATCGCAGTGATGAGATAGCAGCCGGATTAGATGCTGGTGCTAACGACTACATCGTGAAACCCTTCGACTTTGAAGAGCTGCGTGCAAGAGTAGCTGTTGGAGAAAGGGTAGTTGAGCTTCAACAGTCCTTGGCTAAACGTGTTGATGAACTTCAGGCAGCAATCGCGCACGTAAAGAGATTGCAAGGGCTGTTGCCCATTTGTATGCATTGCCACAAAATCCGTAATGACAAACAATCGTGGCAAAAGCTGGAAGCATATATCCAAGAAAACTCAGAAGCTCAGATTAGTCACGGATTATGCCCTGATTGTTTAAAAGAGCATTATCCTCAATATGCCAATGTAGATATGTCTCAATTTAAAGACTAAACCTCCTGTTAATGTTACAATTGTAATTGTCAAGACAGGAGAGGTAATGTACTCAGATAAAGTGCTGGAGCACTTCAAACATCCCAAGAACCTTGGTGAATTGACTGACTATGATGGTATAGGTTTTGTTGGAGATCCAGATTGTGGAGATCACCTAAAAGTCTGGATCAAAGTCGATGATAACAAGATTTCTCAAATTTCATTCAAATGTCAGGGCTGTCCTGCTGCAATAGCAACTTCAAGTATGATGACAGAAATCGTCAAAGGTTTGGCAATTGAGGAAGCATCTAAAATCACTGATCATTTGATTTCAGTCGCTCTTGGTGGGCTTCCTGAACCCAAAGAACACTGCTCAAATCTTGGTGCCAGTGCTATAAGAAAAGCTATAGACGACTACTTGGCAAAAAAAGCATAGGGACCCGAGCCCATTTATTCGTCGTTGTTTGCGTAGCGCTTTTTCGCTTGTTCATATTGGTTGGCATAATAGTCACGTATCTCTTCAGGTGAGATTTTTTGCTCATGTTTGAAATACAGAATGACTACATTGCCAAAAGCTTCGAATGTAGCTGCCGCCATAGCACCACCAGCTGCAGCTCCCAAAACAGTGCCCAATCCAGGAATTGCTTTGACTATAGAAACAACTGCCTGAGCTGCTGTTCGAGCACCAACGCTGCTTAGCAAGGAACCAACGATAGACCCTGCTTGTTCTTTTGAGAGATGATGACCAAATATTCGAGAGATGTGAATGAACATGGCTATCTGCAAAGGAGCCAATATGGCGATGTCAGCAATAGGAATGGGTACACAGCCAACTGCTCCGGCCAAACCCGCATAATAATGGACGATTTCGCTAGCTAGTTTTGCTCTTTGTTCTGTGAATTGCTCGCCAGACAAAGCACCAACAAAACTTGATTTCATCGTTTGTGGTAACAGGTCAGTCATTCTGTCTACGAGATGTTGTAAACCTGTACCCTGTTTTCCAGAGGCCAATACGAGTGAGTCATCTTGGATTGATAAAACATCGACTATTCCATCCACAGCTTCACGCAATTCATCTCTGTCGAGAATGTCTACCTTGTTGAGAACGATGATTAGCCCGGGATGACGTTTCACCAAATCATACATGTCTCTATCGTAGTCAGTTACACCAGAAGCTCCGTTTATCAGATGAACAACGAGGTTTGCAGGTTCAATGATTTGCTCGACGAATACTCGCTCTTCCCATCCATCGGAACCAAAACCTGGTGTGTCAATGAGTTCAAAGAGACCGTGTTCGACAAACTGAGGGATAACGGTCCACCCTGCTCTTGCGTTGACAGAGGCTATCTTGTTGCCAAAGAGACTGTTGACCATCAGACTCTTGCCAGCCCCAGCAAATCCAACGATTGCTATTCTAGGTTTTCCAAGCTTTTCTGCCGCTTCTCGCCACTTCGACGTATCAAAGGTTCCCAGCTCCACGATGTTCCTTCCGTTCGCTTCTTTAATATTAGCACTTACTGTGCTGAGAGCTGGCGGCGGACGTTTCGTGCTGCTTCCTCAACAGCGCTGCGAACAGTGGCGTTAGTTGCTACCCAGAAGTGGATGGGGCTGCAATAACCATCAACACCACCGCTTTGAGTAATTCCATTACCAACCTGAACGCCCCACTCGTTGAGACTCGTACCAGCAGGACCTTGGAATGCTTGGCGGATTTTGTTGATTTCTTCCTGAGCAACCATCTCAATCTCAACATCACTCAGTACTGCGTCTACAC
>CAZXTJ010000007.1:0-35791 GCA_964643655.1 uncultured bacterium | reverse complement strand
GAAGAGTTCACAGGTAAACCAACCAAAGATCTCCGGGGTTTGGCTCAGTTTCGCCGCAGCGGCTTCAAGCAGTTCTGCTCCATGGCCAATGGAACAGTCAGTAATGAAAATGTTAATCAACTAGAAAAAGCCAAGCGTCTTCTCTCTTTGGCTGAGAAAGGGCTCTATCTCCCTTCACGAGAGAGTGTTAATCTAGTGACCCAAAAATTCCTGAGAAAGGACTCTTCTCGAGAAGGGAAGCTCTTATTAGCCAGATGTCTTGGCCGCACAGTCTGGTTTTGGGCTTTCATCCCTTCAATTGCTCCAGCAAAGATGAAAAGTTCTTATGAGAGTGCACTGCAGCTCATGAAAGAAATCAGTGGCTCTCCTAGCGAATTTGGCTCCTTGAGTTTTCGAAATGAAGACTTTGAAGGAACAGTAAATTTGCTGCAAGGCAGCCCTATTCGCAAAGACAAACTGCTGTGGCTTTCCGCTATGCGCTTTGTGAACAAAGAGCTAAAGGTCGCAATCGATTTGAGTTTGGAGATGAACGAACCCAAACTGACAGCACTTTTGATGGCTCAGCAGGGAAGATATGAAGAAGCACAACTATATCTTCAGGGCCTAAAAGACCTTGAAGCAAAACTATTGAGTCTTCTCATTGCTCACCAAAATAGAAAACCACTCCCCAAAATCAAGGGCTCTATACCACCTGGAGCGGCATTTTCTTTTTGGTTGGCTGATGTTGATCTCGAATACTTGGCAGACCTTATTCGATTGAATGAAAAAGAGAGAGAAAAGGAGAACATGCGTATCATTCTCTCTTCATTCGACACTGAAGATAAAAGGAAAACCCAAAGAGGCTTTCCAAGGTTGGCTAATTTGAAATGGTATCCATATAGGGAACGTGCGAAAGAAATGTTGAAGATAACTCTGGAAGCTCCAGTCAGCTATACTGCCTCTGAGAAAGGTGGAAATTGATGAAAAACTTCATATTTGTCTTGCTACTGACACTTTTGACAACTGTTTCTTTGCAGGCTGAAGGCAACAAGGCCGTAGAGACGCTGTCACAGATTAAAGCCATTGCTCAGGTAACCAAAATTGAGGTTGTCAAACGAGCGATGGAACATACAGAAGCCAAAGTGCATTTTAGGCGCGTGAAAGCCATTGGTGGCACGAAATTCGGTCGTTTATTCACAGCCAAGTGTTTTATGACTGACTCTTTCTTTCAGCGCCCCAATCCCAAAGGACCACGCCTCTTCAAACCCAAGATGAAAGAACAGGTCTATGTCACTGTATTGAGAGATGGTGGCCCTCTTACTAGCTACACCAAAATTACTACAGAACTTCTGAACACACTCATCAAAAATCCAGAGAGTGTCATCATTCGTGATGGCAAAGCAGTCATAGAGAAGGCAGAAAAGAAAGAAAAACCCCAAAGAGGTCGTCGTCGAAGAGGCCGTCGTCGCCGGTAAGATGCTAGCGACACCCATTTCCTGCTATAAATCTTAGAGAGGAGGAGGGTTATGGCTAGGGGAAAAAGAAATTTTTGGTGGTCCATTGGATTTGCTGTGGGATTTATCGTTCGTGACTTGATGGAAGAAGAGAGTTGCGTCCGCCAGGGTCTACGCAAGTTGTATCAAAATGCTAACGACTTTTTTAGTTCACAGTGCTGTCCCAAAAAGAAAGACATTGAAGATCCAGAAAAAGCACCTAAACCAGAAGTCGAAGGTGATGACGAAGAGTCTTGATAAGACTACTTCAGTAAGTCGCTACTAGTAGTGATAGTAACGCCTTTTCTTTTCAGGTACCTGATGGACCTTTTGATTGCAGTTGAACTTCCAGCAGCAATTCCATCACTCAAGAGAGTGACTTCATACCCTCTATTTTTGGCTGCTCGGGCTGTGGCAGAGACACACTTGTCTGCAAAGACACCACAGACGATGAGTTTGCCTATTGCCCGTTCTCTCAAATAATCATCAAGTTTTTTATTGGAAAAGGCATCCTGTTTACCTTTGGTGAACACTCTCTTGGAAACAACTTTCAGTCTCTCGTCATAAGCAGCACCAGCTGTACCTTCGATAGCTGCATAGTTTCTGAACCAATTGGTTACCCATTGGTCTTTCTTGAACTGTGTGTCAATGTAGATGACCTCTATGGCCAACTGCTCTGCTTTTTCTATGACCGAATTGACAGCAGTTAACATGGGCTCAACTTGCGACTTATCGACAGGGTATTTGGCTTCAGGACCAATAAAATCTTTTTGTAGATCCAAGACGAGCAGAGCTTTGTGTGGTCTCTCTTCCCTCTTGATGGGAGTAAATGGAGCTTCAGCTCTCAAGACTACCAACAAGACGGTAGCAGCTAGTAGCAGCGAGAAAAATACCACGCCCAATATTTTCCACTTCATGGTCATACCATCTGTTTTGCGCATTCAATGCGACGTTGCAACTTTTCTATTATAGGCTGTGCTTTAGTCAATTCGAGAGCACGCTGCCAGAACTCAATGGCTCTGCCATATTTGTTCATTCTTATGCAGGTGTGACCACCATAATAAGCTGCGTAAAAATCCGTCCCTTTGGTCAGAAGCTCTTCATAAATTGCGTAAGCCTCTGGATAACGACAGGCTATATAGAGACTAAAAGCCAACAGCCGCTTCACAGAATCGTCGCCAGGTCTTTGACCAGCTACTTCACGAAGCTGACTAATCTGCTCTTCTGATGCCTCAGGAAAACGAGTGAGCCCAAATGTGCGAGCTTCAGTACCTTCGATAATCTTGTTCATTCGACTGTCTAGATCCTCAAAACTGAAAGGCTTTTCTAGAAAACCGTGAACTTTGATTTGTCCTTTGGCTGAAGCGACGTTTTCGTCAACTACACCACTAGTGAGGAAAATGACACAATCGGGATAATCTTCGTTGAGGCGAAAACAGATACCTGTTGAAGTTTCTGTTGCACCCAAATGATAGTCGCAGACGGCAATATGGGGATGGAAGCCCTGATCGAGGACATGCATGGCTTTGTCTACGTCTCCACAAGATTTCACCTGAGTATCAGGAAAACTCTCGAAGAACTGTTCGAGCATCCAACGCAAACTCTCATCGTCTTCAACGACAAGGATATTTTTCAAGGAGCCTACCAAGGGACACGTCCTTCCAGGTCGAAGATGAATTATACCCTGGAAGGGGCCTGGAGCCAACTAATCGTCAAAAGCAAAGTGTATGGGAGCTCCCATAATGCACCAAGCATGACCATCTTCAAAGACGTGATTACGTTTGCGCATGTTTTCTGCCTGTGTCTCGATGAACACTTTGCTTACTAGAGTTGAACACTCACGATATTTTGGTTTACGCGTAGGCGGTGATTTTGAACAGTTGGCAGAGATACAGAATTTGATTAAATAATCTGGCTGACTCCAGAACCGCAACTCTTCGAACTCTACGACTCGTCGCCGACCGGCAACGTAAAGGTTTCCCCCTCAAGTGTCATACATATATTCCTTACCACCAACGTAGAGGGAATATCCGCCACCACGCATCAATTGATCCGTCTCTTTCTTTTCTGGTGGTGCCCAAGCCCAAGCTGCAGTCTCGAGATCATGGCGCATCTCCTCAAAACAGAAATGGCTGAGACCAATGGCGTCGACCTTACGCCTAGTGCTTTCCATAGTGCGATGCCCCTCTATGAAGAATGTGTAGACCAAGATCATGAAGAGAGCAACAATGGCAGAGGCAAAGAGCAATTCAACGAGAGTGAATCCTTTGCGCCTCATCTCACCACCCCACTTTTTCTTTACCTGGTGTAGATACTGGCAAGGGAAAATTTGTCGATACAGCTATGTCGTGACGACATCGGAATCTAATGACGGCATATTTCCTATTCGTACTCGATCCAGGTTTGACAGGCCACGTAAGAGAGACTTCAAACTTGACTATGTCATCTTTTAACTCATTGGCAGTGAGTTTTCCCTTGAAGGCAAAATCGCCTGAGATGTTTTTGGCATAGGCTGGGAAACGCATTGCAATAGCTTTGTCCTCTTCAGGAATTCCGCTAATGGGCACATCTAATGGCAACTGTTCTTGTAAGTCTCCCCAGGGGATGGAGAGCGCTTCTGCCAGGTAACGCTGTGCCAGCGCTTCGGCAAACATATAATCTTCGCTCACCATAGACTCGTGAGTGGAGGTAGCCAGTAGAGTAATGACAGGAAGAGACATCAAAGTACCAACAATGGCTGCTGTGAGCACTTCTAAAAGGGTGACACCTCTTCTGTTTCTTATTCTCATCTCACTCCTCTGAAAAAGGTTGGCCTGCAGCATTGGGTGAGCGGAAAATGACTCTTTGCAAATCGCGTGGACACATACCAACGGTATAGTGTCCTAATGAAACGCCTTCCAGTTTGACCTTGCCCTCAATGTTTCCCTCTTTGTCACGGTCGCGTTTGATGTATTCGCCTGAGTAACAACGTTTGTTGTAAGTAACAGTCCCTCTGAGATCTTCGTCTTTGTCTCTGTCTTCACGAAGACGAAGATAATTGATGATAAGGTTGCCAAAAATCTTGGGTTCACCCTCAAAATAGAGTCTGTCAGCTGCAAAAATCGAGGCATCAAGTTGTTCGCCGCGAAGGTGGAGATTGGCATGGTTCACAACTATCAGGTCGTTGTTTTTATTTTTTACCGTCAGCCTTTCAATGGTGACAGGAGCTTCTTCGGCATGAGTGTAGGGACCACTGATTATTGTCTTACCCTGCCAATCACGAATGTTTATCTTGAGACGCTTTTTGCCGTTGTAATTAATGTGCCCATTAAATGCAGGTTGGCTCTTACGCAGTTTATCCACATCCTCCATTCCCTCGATGTGATAGGCCAAATTCCGTAATCTGCGACTACTCTCTTTCAGGTAACTACGCAATACATCTGTTGTAAAACCAGCGCGGCTATGCAAACCCAAGTGCTCTGTGATTTTGTTCAACTCTTCTATGCCCAATCTCACTTCTCGTTGAAGCTCGCCGCTGGCTCTCTCGGCTGCTCTTTCAAAACGACGAAGCTCTGATGGAGTAAGTTTCTTCCAGGGATAACCAATGAGAGAAGCCAATGCATCGTTATAGACCTTCGCCGCTTTTTTGATGGCCTCCAACTTTGGCTCAAAATCGTCTATCAATCTTTTGTCGTAGTCAAAATCTTCCAGTTCAACTTTTGGGGCAACGGAAAATATGATGGAGTCAGCAGAAGGAATATCTCTTTGCAAACTTGCACGTGAAAGCGT
Source organism: uncultured bacterium (assembly GCA_964643655.1). Classification (GTDB taxonomy): domain Bacteria; phylum Muiribacteriota; class UBA6191; order CAZXTJ01; family CAZXTJ01; genus CAZXTJ01. The sequence continues at coordinate 30,551 of CAZXTJ010000007.1, read as the reverse complement.
GAGCCAAGGAGGATTGAAGGCAACAGATTGATCTGGCCTTGGTCTATCCAACATAGCTCCTTGTCGACCAACTATGAGGGACCAACGAAACCATCCCTCTTGTTCTTCGTCCATATTTGCCATCTCTTGATCAAAAGCGGGATTGTTGAGTCTCTGTTCTTCCATGGCTCTTTGCAATTCACGTTGCGCTGTACCACGAATTGCCGGTGCTTTACCAACAGGAATAAAAACAGGATTGAGAGTTATTCTTGGTGCACCTGAGATTAGGAGTTGCTGAAGCCCTTGAAGGAAGAAACTCACACGATTGATGTTGTCTATGATATTGGTCATCTGAGTGAGTACCTCAGGATAAGCACCCAAAAAACCTGAGCGAATGATGGCAAAAGTGAGCTGGTCAAAAGGTTTGTAGTTGGAAATGAGAGTAATTCCATAACGACGACGAGCGCATATTCTGCGCCATATGTTTATTTCCTTCAGTTTTAGTGAAACAGCACAATCCAAGTCTATGTATTGCTCACCAGGAGCAACGCTTTCCCCCTCTTTCACTTTCACATCAGGACGAGTGGGAATACGCAGAACAGCAGAAAATGACTCAATATTGATGTGTTTGTAAAAACCAGAGTGTGACGATGCAGCCAACTCTTGTTTCAGCATTTCGGGCTGACAATCATGAGTCATTTCAAAAACTGGTTTATCACCTTCGATGAGAGCACGGCGGACATCTTGGAAAAGTTTACTGTTGGGATCATTAATCTTTTTCTGGAAGTGATATAAAGCCTCCTCTATGGCCGATTGAGCAATTTGTTCAGCCACAGCACCACCAGCATCTCGTGCTGCCTGATGAAGAGAACTACCCGTAGTGAAGAGCTGTAGGGTTGCTCCCAGCAACAAAATGATGAGCAAACCCATCACTATGGGGAGAACAATGCCTAAACCACGCCTTCTCCTCACAGAACGTCCTCCTGGCCTTGTGGGTTGGCTGTCCAATCGTCACGATTGAAAGCAGCGTCACCACCACCGCCACCAGAAGCAGCTGGGTATTGGCACAGTTGAGGAAAGAGCTCATGCAAGTTATCAGGAAGGTCAAAAGGATCCAATACTGACCAAGCGCCATCCTTGAATTGCATCCACCCATAGGTCTGGTGATAGATGAAGTCACCATCTGCCGTGCCAAAGAGGCGTACCAGAACTTTGGAAGATGAGATCATATCTCTCATGTCTTGATTGACTGCATCAGCCTTAGTCGATGAACTAGAAGCAAACAGTTTGGAGCCGCTGGAATAACTAAATGGACGATTTCTTCTCTGCGAGGCACTTGCAGAATTGCCTCTGGTGGCACTTTCATCCTCAGAGCCAGCTGAGCTTGCCGCGACAGGTACAGTTGATTGGTGAGAACCTACGACCGTTCTTTCGTCAGTGAGGTACACTTGGCTGCTTTGTCTATTGGCACCATCGTCTCTGGTCATAAATCTGTTCAAGGTCATTACGACCACAACACCCAGGACGACGAGACCTGCTGCCAAGAGCATATTCTGCCCACTCATTTGGCGCCCTCTGAACCGTCTCATCTGTGACCTCCCTTATTATTAGAGAAGCAATATGCATTTATCGTGCCGGGTCAGACTCCTCTTATATGAGGCTTTTTGCTGGCCAAATGTTCCTCAAAACGTGGCTACATGTCCCAGATGTGACATTTTGTTTCACTTTTAGCTCCTTGACGCTCTGCTAATAGTCTCTATAATTCAACGAAACGCACATGGTCCTGGAGGTTTACATGAGACTCTTTTCTTTGCTACTCGTTCTCTGTCTGGCCACGACAGCATTTTCCGCTGAGGAAAAGAAGGTTGAGAAAAAATCGGCTCCTGCTCAAATGGAGGAGGAGACTCAGACGGAACCAACTGAACAAGGTGGGGGATACGGTCAGGCACCTCAGCCTTACACTGACAAGGAACTAACAGGCTGTTCTGCTAACACAGAGCTGATTTATATGGGCTCAGGAGAACCTCAGCCGTGTACGACGAGGCCAGCTGATGAGGTCATAGGTGGGAATTACAAACCGGAACAGCCCAATGAGGGTTCTCAAGGACAGACACCTGCTTCTACTTCCACTATGTCAACTGATGAGTTACTCAACATGAACCCATCTGATGTGGCCAACATCGATAAAACCAAAAAGTCCGCTCTACTCACATCAATAGACGCTGCAATCCAGAAGTGGGAAGCTTTCGGCAATCGTGGTGGTGTTGGTTCAGGTGTATTGGACAAATTGAAAAAGCTTCGTGAATCTTTGATGAAAAAAGAAGAGACAGAAGAAGCTCCACAACCTGATGTAAATGAAACTACATCAGCAGGTCCAACAGAGCCAACGACACAAACGAGTTCAGGCAGCGCTCCACCAGCTCCGCAGCCCGATGAGGAAAATCCCGCTCCTGAAGATGAGACTGAAGAGAGCGAGGAGCAGAGCGAGCCAGAGAAAAAGAATGGACGCGACACTCACCCTCCCCAATGTAACTTCTCTGTAGAAACGACAGAAAGTGGTTCTGAGAACAACCGAGTCACCATCAATAGCATCAATTTTTTTGATGCCAAAGATCCTAAAACCAATATTGCCTCAGGCGTTACGAAAATTAGATTTTCCAATGATGGCAACTCCTGGCAAGAGTTCTCAGTCCATAAGGACGAGATACTGTGGACAACTGGACAGCCTGACGAAGAGGGTTATGTCACCATCTACATGCAGGCTGGAGACAAAGATGGTAACTGGGGAAATGGTTCTCAGAAGACCTTTGAGAAACGAATAAAACTTAGATAACAGAAGGCTTTTTATTCGTTTTCATCACTATTGAAGACTTCCTCAAAGACGTCGAGTGCTGCAAATTTGACAAAAGAACGTTTTTCTTTTCGGCCTTTCTGTACAGCTTTGAGGGCAACGGATCTCAAACTCTCCACATCATGACTGGAAGCTACGCGCTGCAAACCTTTGAAAATCTTGATGAAATTGGCATTGGCTCTTTGATTAAAAGTCATGGCTTTTTTGGGCCACAATATATCAGGAACAGCCATAACAGCTACACGTTGCACTTTGGCTGATTTATTAGCGTATATCAAGCGCATACATAAAAGGCCATTGTGCAGGTTTTTGTCCTTGATGTTTTTTAAAATCTCGATGCAGCGCAGTACAGTCTCTTCATCCACATCAGGGTCTTTGGTCACCTTCGAGATTGTTTTAACGAATTGTGGTGCTGGTACTTGTAGCATTAAGGAAAGCACTCTCTCCCTTAATCTACTGTCTTGTAGTTCCCTGATAAAAAGACGATGTTTTGGTACCATCTTTGCCTGAGCAAAGACATCAATAGCAGCTTCCTGCAACTCTGGAAAGTCGTCGTGATAAAGCGAGTCAATTTCTTTGACCAGTTTTGGCCGCCAACAATATTGGGGAAGATAGGTACATTTACCCAAGGTCTCGAGAAGCAGAAGCAAAGTATCATCATCAGCTTCTCGCATATTTTCGTGCAGATAAAAGACACCATTGTGTCCTGCCTCATCGAAGCTATTCTCAGCATAACCTCTAAGGAATGAGACATTCTGTAGGAAGAAGAAGTTGACATCCAAATCCTCGAAAAGAAAGAAACAAAAGAGTAAAAGACAAACAAAAGGCAGATAGAAAAGGAATTTGGATGGTTTACGCTCTTCGACTGTGGATTCGAGGCTAAAGCAACTAGGAGAACAATACTCACTGTTATCTGTCGCTAAAAAGCGACGACCACAGCTTTTGCAGTTCTTATATCCTTCCATGCTCTACCCCTACCATAGTTTAGCTCTTTTTATTAAATTTTGGATACAAAATCTTCAAACGTTCATCACGATAGAGGTTTACCGTTCTCTGCCACACTGTGTTGGAAGGTAAGACTTGAAGGGCTTCCTCAACGAGTTTGATAGCATTTTCAAGATAGCTGACTATCTTCTTTCCATCAGCACCGTTTTGTTGCTCTCTCTTGAAGCGCTCCCCCCAATATCGAGCGAGAGAAACTCGTGCTAATGCTGCGCGGAAAGTGGCAGGAGGCACTACGCCTTGTGCACCGGGAACATTTCCACCTTTAACACCAGCTAAACAGCGACCATTGTCAAAAGCACGAATGCTCTTTTCGAGTGCCTTCTTAGCACCTTCACGACGGCCCATCTGCAACAAGTTTTCAGCTCTGAGATAAAGAGCATCTGCCTCTGGCAAGTTTTCTGTTTTCTCCAATATAGCCAAGGATTTCCCATAGCTCTTCGAAACATAAAGTTTTCTCGCCTCTAGGAAGTTTTTAACATTCTCAGCCAATTGAGAAGACTGCTTGGGCGCTTGACTAGGTCTACTCTTAATGTTTTTCCGAGCTTCCATCATTTTTGCCCAGTTACGCCTTATTACCTCGTTAGCAGTTTTTGAGTCTTTGGGATCGAGCTTTTTTATCTCAGCCAAGTGTTTTTCCATTGTTCGCCTCATTTTGAACAGTTGTATCTTGCTCAAATCTTGAACCGAAACAGCTTTTCTCAAAATCACATTGGCTGCCAATGAATGAGTACGTGCCAAAGACTTGTTCAAAGTCATGCCCAACAACTCAGCACAACTCTTCCCTTCTTTCAGTTTAGTGAAGGCTTTATCCAAGTGAGACTCAGTTTTATCAAAGTCGATGAGACTGTAGGCAAATGCGCGCCAGAAATCGACTTCAGCACAATTATATTTCTTCTGAGCTTCTTTGAGGAAGTATAGGGCGGCACCAATATTCGTCTTTGTAACGTAAGCACGCGCATTTGCCATATCAAGAGTAAAAGCTTCAGCCTCTTTTTGCTGGAGACCAAGCTTCTTCAACACTCTGCGTAAGCGACGCCCCTTCAGCTCCCTATTCAAATCTGACTTTTCTACCAACATCTTTGGTTTGGCCATAGATTTGGGCTTATTGCCAGAGGTCAATTTGAAATTCGCTGGATATCTATAAAGAGAGGTGAAAACCCTAGTCTCTTCTTTGAGGAGGCCCTGCTCTTCAACCATAATCTGCAAACTCGTTGGACCTGGGTCTATATCGATGACAATCTTACGACCACCACCCAAGAGGAGCTCACGAGAGTCTCCAGCATCACCACGGTACAACTTCACTTTCAGGGATTTGTCTTGAATGGCAGGATGAAAGGTAAATTTCAGTTGGTGGGCTCTGTCTTCTTCCATGGATTTAACGTTGAGTACCCTTGACATGACTCCTTTGCGAGTCAACATAGTCATTTGAGGACCAGCTACCAGCTCGAGTTTTATTTTTTGAGCGCCCTGCACAGGGGCGGAAATGGACATTAATAGTGCCACAGCGGCAGTGAGAAGAGCTATATTACGCATTCAACCAGACTCCTTATCGTGTTAAGTCCGAACATTGTATCATCATCGAGAATGGAAAGCACCAGAGCATGAGTAATCAAAGGAACATCAAAGTTACGCGGGACCTTTTGGAGAAAATTGCCATTATCTTGGTTTCTCCCCGTGTGTCGGAAAACATTGGTGCTGCTGCCCGCGCCATGAAAAACTTTGCTCTGCGGGATTTACGCATTGTGGCTCCACGTGACTATGACGAGGTGAGAGCCAAACGAATGGCCAGAGATGGCCTCGACGTACTCGAGGAAGCAAAAGTGTTCAAGACAATCGCTGAGGCTGTGGCCGACCTTACTTTCGTCGCTGCAACCACTGCGAGAACGGGTGACGACCGCTCTACGGCAGCTTGCTCACCAGATAAGGGTGCTTTGAAACTACTCCAAGCAGGGCAAAATGGTCCTGTTGGGCTCCTTTTTGGTCCAGAAGAGAGAGGATTGACCAATCGAGAATTGGACTTGAGCCAGCTTCACATTACCATTCCAACCAATCCAGATTTTGCCTCACTCAACTTGGCTCAAGCAGTAGTGGTGTGCTGTTATGAGATATCTCAACAAGCAGCGGCAGATTGGTTCACAGGCCCTCCACAAACCAAAGAAGGAGAACTGGCGACCTCAAAAGAAGTTGAGGGGCTCTTTACACACGCTCGTGAGTTTCTGCTCGAAGCTGGATATCTCAATCCACAGAATCCTGATGCCGTTTTACTTCATCTGCGAAGGTTGTTGGCTAGGGCAAAACCAACTTCTCACGAAATCAAGACCCTCCGTGGGATAGTGAGACAAGTCTCTTGGTATGCCAATCAGCCCAAAAAAGAAAAGGAATGAGACTACTCGTCTTGTAACAACTTGGCTTCGTAGTCGCGCTCGTAGACTTGCTCGACCTTCTCGCGAGCCTTGCGTCCATACAAACCCATTGGATCCCGCTTGATGGCCTCTTGCCAGCGTGTTACAGCTTCTTCTGTTCTTGCTGTACGGTACAAACAACAACCAAGGTAATAGAGATGTTCGATAGAGCTGGCATCCTGCTCGAGAAGCCTGCGATAGATATCTATGGCTTCAGCAAAATGTTCGTTCGAATAGAGCATAAAAGCGAACCAATCGAGGAGATCTCGATTTCGTGGATCTTTTTCGATGAGTTTACGAGTCGATTCCAGGGTCTCAGAGGTATGTTTTGTGTGTACGCTAAAAACCCGACCTTCATCACGCTTGTCAGCGCTGTCTGTGTCGGTTTTCTTGAGCGCGTCTTTTAATTGTTTTAGGCTCTCACGAAGTGATGACACCTAAGGACCCTCCTGCCAAAATGATAGATACAGAGAGAGCGCCACCGCAAGGGCTGAAGATTGAAATTATCAGCTATTTACCATAGACGCAGGTTGACCAGTGGCCTCTAAGACATGCATCCAAAGTTCGCCAGATGGATCGACCTTGTTCCGGGCAGAGACGGCCATAGGAATGGGAACGTGTGTAAATCTGCCAGCCCAGCGACCAATGACAATGCCCGTTTTACCTGCCATGGCTGCATGGACTGCATTTTGGGCCAACTGCATGCAATAGACGCTGTCAGCGGCATTGGCAGGGACAGAACGAATGATATAGCTGGGATCGATGTACTTGAGGCTCACAGGCATATCAATGGATTTGAAATGTGTTTTGATTTTGTCTTTTAAATAAAGGCCAATGTCTTTGAACTTCACATTACCAGAGGCATCTTTTTCTGAACCATCGGCCTGCAGCAAATCTTGTCCTGCCCCTTCAGCAACGACGAGCACTGCGTGATGGCGTCTTTCAATTCTTTTGCGCAAAGCTTCGAAGAGGCCATTTTTGCCCTCTAACTCGAATGGAACCTCTGGAATGAGAACAAAGTTCACGTGAGACATGGCCAAAGCAGTCATAACAGCCACATATCCAGACTCACGGCCCATCAGTTTCACGAGACCAATGCCATTGGGAGCACCATCTGCTTCTGTATGGGCGGACAAAACAGCCTCACGAGCCTTGGAGAAGGCAGTTTCGAAACCAAAAGACTTCTCCAACCAAAGAATATCGTTATCAATGGTTTTTGGAATTCCCACTACAGAGATGGGCAGACCTCTTTTGGTCACTTCTTTGTGAATATCGTAGGCACCTCGAAGAGTGCCATCGCCACCGATACAAAAAAGCATATTAATGCCGAGATTTTGTAGTGTATCCACACATTCGTCCACTGGCTGTGGTCCACGAGAAGAGCGCAAAACAGTGCCTCCATCTTCGTGGATATGGTGGACTTTGTCTGGATCTAGAAGCAAAGGAGGATTGCCGAAGCGAGGAATCAAACCTTGATAACCATATTGGAAACCATAAATGGTCCAAGTGCCATAACGATGCCAGAGCTCCATTACGAGGCCGTGGATAACATCGTTCAATCCTGGGCACAAACCTCCACAAGTGACGATACCAGCACGAACAGTAGTTGGATCGTAGAAAATCTTCTCGCGCGGTCCAGCTAGTTCGAATGAGGGTGGCGTTTCATCACAACCACGGCATTGTTCACAAGCTTTGATGGTCGGATCAGCCAAGACACGCTCGTTGTCGCCTCTAAAAGTTGGTATTCGCAGGGGAGATGGAACGGAACATTCACCGATGGACCTCACAGTGAACTCACCGAAATTATCAGATTTGGCACTCATGGATACCTCCAAGGATATTTTGTCGCCCTAATTGAACCAACAAGAGACCATTTTTAGCAAGAAGCTTCAAAGTCACAATGCAATGACCCGATAGATATACATGGAGGTATTATTGTGAATCCTATTCTCGGCATGGCCCATGTCAGCTGGGAGGAACGTGTTCGCCGCTGCTATTTTCTGGCTACGGAGGCGTTACTCGACCGAGCTCTCATCGAACACGTACTCATTGATTCGCTTAAACGTTTCAAAGAGGAAAACGTTGAATATCCCTTCGTTCGCACTGCCGAGCTCAAACCTGGTGGTCTGGGACCTACTATAGAGCACGCTCTTCATAACACAGCCTTGGTCCTTTTTCTGGAAAATGAGTTCCCACCAGATCTCAAACCCTATATCAGAGTGCGGAAAAAGAATGAGCTCGTCTCGAGAAACCTACACCGCTTCACACTCCCTGATCCTGAAAGTGAAGCAGGAATAGCTTCTTTCCGTGAGTTGGTCAACACTTCAGCCTTGGACACTCTCCGTCCACTTCTCCACCTAGATATGGCCCTAGTCGCTCAAAGGCGTGGAGAGAAAAAGAGCGGTCTCTGTTATGAGTTCTCTCATTTCCACGTCATGATCGATGCTGTCCTAGACGCAATCATCGAAGATTATGGCATTGAGCTTCGTTATCTCTCCCGCAGTCTCTATGAGCAAGGCGAAGAGTATGCTGCACTGTTGGAGATGAAGTTTTTTGAGCAATTCGGAATGAAAACGACTGCATCTGGCCGAAGAACGGCGGCCCTGGTCGCTCATCGCCTCTTGAGCAGAAGATTGCCAGGTCTTCACGTCGTCTACTGTGGTTCCACGGAATCGCGCTGTTTGTACAAACTCCACCACGATGGCACTCTGTCACGAGTAGTTCTCATTCCTATCTACAATGATGACATAAAAGAAATTGTCGAAAGCCATGCCATCGCCCAAAAGGAATTTGAAGCAAACTACCTTCTGCCCATATCAAATGACGTTAGAGCAGGCATTTTGTATGTGCGAAACGCTAAATCAGCTCACGCAAGACCACCACTAGACAGAAAACTCCGCCGTGAGATAGCCACTCTCGAGCGTTGGATTACTACAGAACAACAGCTATTGCTGCCCCTTCCACAAGCTTCACACTGCCAACCTCTCGAGTGGAATTGGATTTATCGCACGACACCGAAGGCGAGTGACGAGTAAACTTCCTTTAAATGGAATTACAAAAGGAAGACATTCTCATCATTGATGGTGAAGATACTCCCGTCGAAGAGACGAGTGCTCACCGCGCATTCCTGTACAGCATGGCAATGCCTGGTTGGGGTGAAAAATATGCAGGTGCATTGCGTCGTGCCTCGATAACTGGAATGTTGCTCACCTTTTGTATATTTCTGCTCTTTTATTCCTTTTTCGATTTTTTTGCTGGAGTCGCCAACGTGCTCACTTCAGTAGCTAAAGGGATTAGTGCCAATAAGTTGACCCAGAGAGCAAGTTCAGTTCAGAGTTCTGTCGTAGTTCTGCTCATTGCAATCGTTGGAATCTATTTCGTCTGGCTCTGGGGTATCATTTCTTCAGTAGAAATGAGTAGAGCAAAAAGGATAGCCGACGGTGGAAAAGCCCAGAAACACCCTATTTGGCCATTGGTTATGAGTTACTTCTGCCCTGGCTCAGGCCATATATATATGGGCGATAACAGTTGGGGATATTGCCTCTTTGCTCTAGCAATCTTGGGCATTCTGCTGATTGTGCCATCGGGCTTGGAATTCATGGAACATGTTCAGGCATTGGGTGCCAAAGGTATGGGCCCAAAAGCCATGTTACTCGAGGCAAGGAACCTGCAAGCTCTACTGACCTTTGGTATTGGCACCCTTATCGGATTGGCCATACAAGGTTTGGCAATTGCTGAAACGGCTGCCCTCGTACACAAACATTTCGACAGTCACTTTCCACACAAACGACCATTGCGATGGTTCACACAGGTTCTGATCAATTATTTCTGCCCAGGCGCAGGCCATATCATTAGCGGCAGAGTTCTTTTTGGCTTCAAAGTCGTCTATGCCTACATTGGCAGCCATTTGCTGATAGGCCTCTTGTTGGGAATGGAATTCATCTCCCCAGCCCAAGCCAACGATTTTGCGTGGCTGCCCACCTTGCTTCGATGGGCAGCCGTAGTAGAAGCACCTCTACACGAGATACTGAGCAAAGAGACTAACTCAGCAAGTGAGTAACTAGTCCCGAGCGCAGTTTGGGTTCGAACCATGTGGACTTGGGTGGCATGATTGCACCTGCATCTGCTATGTCCATCAGTTCACGAATAGATGTGGGATACATAGCAAATGCAACGGCGAAATCACCACTACCAACTAATTTCTCCAACTCGCCCAAACCACGAATTCCACCGATGAATTTGATGCGTTCATCAGTACGTGGATCTTCGATACCGAGCAGAGGAGCCAGCAAGTTTTCCTGCAAAATGGAGACATCCAGCTTTTTGACGGGATCATTTGCGTCGAAAGTACCCTCTTTGGCAGTCAGCTTGTGCCAAGCACCATCAATGTACATACCAAACTCGTGGCTCTTGCTTGGTTTTCCGTCACTAGAAGGAGCCACGTCGAACTTTTCCATGACTTTGGCCATGAAACCACTAGAGGTCATACCTTTGAGGTCTTTGACTGCTCTGTTGTAATCGAGAATCTTCAGCTGATTGTGAGGGAAGAGCACTGCCATGAAGAAGTTGTACTCTTCTTGGCCTGTATGATTGGGATTGGCTTCTTTGCGCAATTCACGTACTCGTCCACCAGAAGCTGTACGATGGTGACCATCGGCAACATACATACAAGGAACTTTGGCAAAGTTGGCAACATACTCTTCAATGGCAGCAGAGTCTTCTACCAACCAGAAAGTGTGGCCAATACCGTCGTCTGCCACGAAGTCATAAACAGGCTCTTTGGCCGTATGATCTGCCACCATCTTGTCGATGGCTTCTTGGGCGTCATAAGTCAAAAAGACAGGACCAGCATTACAATCAGTGTCGCTCACATGACGAGTGCGATCATCTTCTTTGTTTTTTCTGGTTAGTTCGTGTTTTTTGATGAGATCCTGCTGATATTCATCAACGGAGACACATGCAACCAAACCTGTTTGTATGTGCTCACCCATCTTCTGACGGTAAAGATAGATACAAGGTTTTTCGTCCTGCTTCAACCAGCCCTTTTCCCGGAAGAGAGCCAGATTGTCTACAGCTTTCTGATAAACAGAGTCATCATAAAGATGAACAGAAGGATCGAGGTCAATCTCTGGTTTGACAACGTGGAGAAAACTCTTTTCGTTGCCCTTTGCCATCTCACGAGCCTCGTTAGAATCGATGACATCGTATGGTGGAGAGGCTATTTCCGCCGCCAATTCAGGAAGTGGTCGCAAACCGCGAAAAGGTCTGATGAGAGACATGTACTTTCTCCTCTCGGGATGAATATTGATTAATAGTGGAAAAAACTACCGCCGATGAATTCACGCAAAATTGATGTACGGGGCACATCGTCCGTTGGCAGAGATTTGAGGTAAGCTAGGAATCTCATCAAACGGCGAGCTTCGTTGTACATCGGATCTGTACGTGGAATTTCCTTCAACAGAGGATAGGCAAATGGTTTCAAGATGGCTAACTCATAAGTCAATGCAGAGTTGAACATCAAATCCGCTTCATCTTGGAAGGGGAAGATGTTTTTCTCTTCACCACGACGAACTCGTATCCAAAGATCAAGGGTCTCACGAGCTGAGTGGCCACGATACTTTTGGTCTCGAACCATACGCCTGAGTAGACGAGCGTCAGTCGTAGGAATACGGTTGTAATCGTCAATACTGAGCTGAGTCAAAGGACTGATGTAAATCTTGATTTTCTGGTGAGCAGGAACTGAATAGGTCAATTTTTCATTCAGTCCATGAATACCTTCAACGATGAGTAATTGATCGTCATCGAGGTTGAGCACATGCCCATTGTCATTACGACAACCTGTCTGGAAATTGAATTTGGGAATAAGGACTTCTTTTCCAGCAAGAAGAGTAGGCAGATGTTTGTTGAACAACTTCACGTCGAGAGCTTCGAGGCATTCGAAATCGTAGTTGCCATCTTCATCTTTGGGATTGTCTTCTCTGTTGACAAAATAATCATCCAAAGAGAGAGCTACTGGACGAAGACCGCTAGCTCGCAACTGCAAAGACAGACGCTTGGCAAAAGTGGTTTTACCTGAAGAAGAAGGGCCAGCGATGAGAATGAGACGTACCGATGGTCTTTGGGCGATTTCATCAGCAATACGAGCGATTTTCTTTTCATGTAAAGCCTCAGCTACTGCGATGAGTTCAGACGGTCTTTCAGTTTCCAGTGATTCGTTGAAGCGACCAACGTTGTTCACAGCAAGGATTTTCCCCCATTTTTTGGCTTCGTGATAAACCTTGAACAATCGACGATGTGATTTCACTTTGTAGTGCATCTGCATGTCGTGTTGTTCAGGGAACATGAGGATGAAACCATTGTGATATGGTTTCAACTGGAATTGCTGGATAATGCCTGTGCTGGGCACCAAAGGACCATGGCCAATGTCCGTGAACTTACCACACGTGTAGACGGCAACTTTCTCGAGCTCTGTAGATTTGAGCAAACGGACTTTATCCATCTGACCAAGATCTTCGAAAAACTCAATGGCGTCAGGTACAGTGAGGACTTTTCGTTCGATGGGCATATCTTTTTCGACGATTTCCCTCATTTTGTTTTCAATTTGGGCCAAGAGTTTTTCATTCACCCAGACATCAGTATAATAGTCGTAATAATAGGCATTACCTATTGAATGCATCACGACTAAGCGAGTATTTGTGCGCATTTCCGAAATGGCCGTTGCCAAAATTGCACAAAGGCTGCGACGGTATACTCCCACCCCCTCACGCTCTCTATAGGTGAGGAATTCCAAATCGCAATCTCGAGTTAGTTGGTAGTTGAGACTGTGCAGCTTATTCGTTACTTTTGCTGCCAAGAATGGATAACGCTCATCTTCTGGCGTCAAGGTGTTGGCTACATCGAGAACTTTGGTCCCTAGTGGCACCTGGCGTACTTCCCCACCAGGAAGGGTGACGTTTACCATTTTGCCGTCTTCTGACATGTTTTGCCTTCCTTACTTTATTTGAAGAGGGGGATGGTATCAGGGGGAGATGGCAAAGTCAAACTACGCGAAATGCGACAAAAAACGGGCAAAACACAAACGAACTTTCCATTCTGGGAATTGATCTCTTCTCCTAGGGCCCCATACAAAATGGCGGGCATTTTGCATAGGTAGAGAACCCAAAATGCTAGGGAGAGTTATGAAACGGTGGAATCTCGATTATTACACTGTCTTCATCCCAGAGTTGGATGAACAGCATAAAAAACTATTCACGCATATGGTTGAGTTCATTGAATTGGTGAGGCAAGGAACGGGCACAGAAGAGCTCATTCCCTTGCTGAACTTCCTGGAAGAGTACTCCAAAGAGCACTTTGCCGCTGAAGAAGCTGCGATGGCGCAATATGACTGCCGAACCAAAGAGCTAAATGTGGAAGAACATCGCAATTTTGGCCAGCGGCTGGCTGCATTCAAAGCTGAGTTGGCTGAAAATGGAGCCTCGCTCGATTTGGCTGGACGAGTCCACAAGGAGCTCTATCTTTGGTTCATTGGCCACATAGCCCGGATTGACAAAGCCCTTTGTGAGGTTGTGGATGAAAAACCAGCAAAGACTATTCACCAATCCATAGACATAGACAATTTGACCAACAAATGCGAAAAGAGGTCAGGAATCTGGGGTGAATGATTGCAGGCTGCAACAGCCTTCAAGAAGTCACAAAAAAAATACCAAGGTGAGCTTGACTTACAGAAATAAACGGCTATCTTTCTACGTCCTATAAATAGGCTATGGAGTAAAAGGAAGGTTAATCGTGAGGCGACGGGCAAGAAAAGGCATCGTGAAGTTGCCATTGACGGGAGTCTTGACTCTCATCGCTATGGCCTGCCTTGCAGTCGGTCCCTTTGAGACTGATTTACGTGCACCTCATGTATCTTCATTGGCTATGAGTCTTGGTCCCTCCAGTCCTGCTCAAATCAATACTGAAGCAGACTATACAGAGCAAGGGGAAATAGATCAGTCAAAAGTTGCTTCTCCTTCTAAAACAACTCCACCTCCTGGACTCAATGATGCTTTCATATCACAGCTGGCCAACGAGAGCCCTGCTGTCTCTTTCGAAGAGTTGCGAGAAATACTGCACTTGACCTGGCAAATTTGCCAAGAAGAGCGCTACCACTTCGTTCGCGCCGTTGCTCAAATGAGAGCAGAGAGTGATTTCAATCCCTCACTCATCAGTTCAGCTGGAGCTCGTGGATTAATGCAGGTCATTCCTCGCACAGGTGACTTCATGGGTTTCAAAGAGATAGACAGCATAGAGGCAAACATTCGCTGCGGCATTCGTTACATGAAGTGGCTCGAACGTTTCACTGAACATGCTGGTGCCCGCGAACGATGGATAGCGACTCTGGCTTCTTATAATTCAGGACCTGGTCGCTACGTCGAAATGGTGAGACGAACAAAACTGCGCTACAAGAAGAATGACTGGAGTCACGTCCAAAAAACCTACAGACGACGTTTCCGCAGAGCTCCTGGACGCAAATTGCCAGAGACTCTCATTTACGTCAATCGAAACCTACAGACTTTGGGTCGTCTACATGACAACCTCTTCACTGTATGTGATGTAGCTTTCGACGACTTGACCACAGCCGTGAGAATTCCACCTTCGAGCAAATCTACAATGACAGACTAGTTTTTGTTGGCCAACAACCTAGCAATTTTTTCCATATCATTAAAACGGTAGGCACCGCCTCTTGGCGCGCAATAAGGACTGGTAATACGTTTTACTATCCAGCGCACAGATCGCACTCGTTGGCGTACACCACCAGGTGAAGCTTCCCACATTGAAACTTTCGTCGGATTGTTCAATAAAAGGCGATCAAACATACAGACATGTCTATCTCTTTTCCCTCGCACTTTTATCTCAAAATAGAAAAAATCTCCTTGGCGAAGATTGACGAGAGGATTGGCATTGTTTCCCAGTTTAACTCGTTTGGAACAATCCTTTTCTATCATTGCCATTGAACTAATGGCACCTGTGCAACTAACGACAAACTTGTTCAGATCCATACCGGACAAACGTGCCAACTCACGATAAACACGACCAATGAAACCACTACAATCCATACGAAGGAGACGCGAGCGGGAGTTATAAAGACTGGCAAACTGTTCGTCTGATATCTTATAACCCATGCCATAATTGTCTTTTTTGGGTGGTGGCGCAAGCAGAGCAACAATCTTGGAAAATTTTCTCGAAAAAGTAAGAGAACGTTCTTGCGTATATGGTGCAATGTAAGTCCCATGAGCACGAGCAAGATATATCTTCAATTCATCAATGGCAGCAGGATGAAAAAAACCTTCAGCAAGAAGCAGCACCTTATTGAGCAAAGTGTGCAAAATTTGCCGCCCTAGCTCTACGCGTTTGGTCTGTCCGTGCTCAGAGAGTTCATGCAATCGTCTAATTACTTCTTTCTCGAGATAGTTTCCATAACGAATTCGATAACGAACCAATCGTTTCTGCAACTCTTCTCGAACAACGAGATCAGGATCTGAAACGGCTGCTGCCATCTCTTTTTCCACGGCGAGTATGGATTGGCGAACTTGACTAGCCAATTCAATGGAATGAGGCTTGTGATTTCTCAACATAAAGAGACTATCGTTTATGCCTTTAAAAGCATCAACAACTCGATAGTCAAATGAAATCTGCTTCCGGTCTATCTCTGCCTCTTGCCCAAAAATGGGCAGAAGTATCTCATGAAGAAAAGAAAATCGGCTCTTCAGTTCGACAAAATTGGCTACTGCCAAACGTTTTTCGAATTCCAAGAGCAACGATTTCCGTAACTGATCCAGAAAAGGTTTTGGATCCTCAATGATGGACGCACTAGGTAAATGGACAGTCTTTTTGGTGGCCACGGGCTCATCCAAACGAACAACACCAGTGATTGTATTTCTGTTGGCAAGAATGAGCAGGGGCAAAGCGTACTCTGCTTTGATAGGTGTGTCACGATAAGCACGGCTCAGGAGTTGACGCCAAGTCTCTCCGGCTTTTGGCTTTTCTGGAAAGACCATTCCATCCAATGCTGCTGCAGACAATAAAGAACCATTGAGAAAGAGGGCGATGATAAACACCATCACCCATGAAAAAATAGTTCTATTTACACAGGATTGCGCCACTCTTCCAACTCTTCATCTGAAGGTGGAGTCACCTCTATCTTCTCCACCTCATCCTTTCTACGTAGCTCGATTTCAGCCGCTCCATCCTTGGCAGAACTGTAGCGAAGGGCCAATTTTGCGGCTATCTCTTTCTCTGCTGGACCAACTTCTCCAACCAACAGGACTGTTGCGCCAGGCACTTGACCGTGTACATGCAAAAGCCAATCGCCTTCTCGAGCCGCAGCTTCAATTCTTTCGTTTTCAGCATGACGTCGCCCAACAACGGCAAAGGCTTTTTCGCCTACCCAGAATAGACGCCCCATTCTGATGAAACGACATTCGAGGGGAACACATTCAGGTAAACGTTTGACCAATTCACGCAATCGGTTGGAATAAGCAGGATCAGTCAATAGACATCCACCAGCTGGAGCTTCATATTCATCAATGCCAAAACGTTCAGCCATAGCCATTTGTGGTTTACGAGAGCGACCACTAATGTCAGCCAGCTGTTCTCTATCAACGAGCCCATCTTTTTCCATAACCGTCTCTTCTAGACGAAGGGCGCTCAATGGTCGTAAGATTTTGTCACGATAACCTGAGAGTTTGGCCACTCTGATCAAAGAATTTCGGTTTTGCGACATGGGCCGTTCCCCTAGGACTTCGCCAGTGAAGAGAAAATCGTAACCTCGCTCGACCATGAGGTCTCCGGCAAATTTCAACATCAAGGCATGACAATCGATACAAGGATTCATATTGGCGCCATAACCACTTGCTGGCGCTTTGACCATATCCAAATGTACGTCAGAAAAATCAATCTCTTCCAAAGGCACGTTCAGCATCTTGGCTGCAACACGTGCTTTTTGGGCACCGAAAAAAGGTGTAACAAAACAAACTGCAAGAATCTCAATTCCTTGTTCTTGCAACAATCGTGTTGCCAAAACAGAATCAAGTCCCCCAGACATAAGACCAATAGCTCGAGCCATGAAAGTTCCTTTCGCAAATAGCGGCGACAGTCTAGCCTTGCGTAGGGCATTGTGCAAGGTCCGTGCGTCAATGAGATGTCCGTGATAGGATCTTCCTCCTTGGAGGTAACAATGTTCACTCTTCGACCTGAGTGCATTCCATGTGCTTTTTCAGGCTGCTTACGTACACTCACGGCAGCAGGAGCTTCACCGTCCTGTCAGCTCGAAACTCTTCAAGAAGCTGCCAGATTGGTTGCAAATTGGGATTTGGGCTCTTCAGCCCCTGAGTTGGGCCAATCAGTACAGAGACTGGTGCAGAAAAAAAGTGGTGTAGCCGATCCATATGCCAACGCAAAGAAGGCTTCCAATGAAACGATGATGAGATTGCGTCCTCGCTTGAGAGAAAAGGTTTTCTATGCCAACAATCCTTTGCACGAAGCTTTGACCATAGCAGCATTGGCCAACAGGATTGATTTTGGACCTAGTGGCTTTTCTCCTGCTGAGACAGAGGCGCTACTACTTGGAAAAGAGCGCCCCTCTTTTGGGCTCAATCAAAGCCTTCAGCTAGAAGAAGAGCTGTCAAAAGCCAGAAAGGTTGTTTTTGTTTTGGACAACGCTGGCGAAATCGTTGCTGATAGCCTTTTAATGGAAGTGTTGGAGCAACCGGTAGTTGCCATCGTACGCGGCAAAGCAACTATCAATGACGCCACAATGGAAGACGTAGAAGCTACAGGTTTAGATGAATATGCCACATTCCTCCATACTGACGATGATTTGCCAGGAATGCCAGCTACACTTCCCCAAGAAGTGGAGAAATCACTTTCAGAAGCAGATGTCATCATTGCAAAAGGTCAGGGCAACTTTGAAAGCTTGTTGGGGAGAGACCTTTCCGTCTATTTCTTACTCATGGCCAAGTGTGCGCCAGTAGCACGCTATTTGGGAGTTAAAATGGGAGAATTAGTATTGACCAGTGAGGAGAATAAATGTCGTTAAACGAAGGCCCTATCGAGATCATCGTTTTAGTCGAAGACACTGCTCATCAACGTGGGTTATGCGGTGAACACGGTCTATCTTTCCTCATTAACCTCCCAGACGAACAGATACTTTTTGATGTTGGCCAAACTGATTTGTTTCTCCAAAATGTTCACAAACTGAGAATATCACTCAACAATGTAAAGACTGTCATCCTAAGCCACGGCCACTATGACCATGGCGGAGGTTTTCCTTATTTAAGAGATAAAATCAAAGATTTCACCTTGTATGCTCACCCAAGTGCTTTTAAGAGAAAGTACGTAAAACGCGGAGTCAGAACAGTGGACATAGGTCTTCCTTGGGGAGAAGAGACGATTGAGCAAATGGGTGGAAAGCTGGAGCTTCTCGAAAAAACGACTCCATTGCCTAGTGGTGCTTTTTTGACAGGCGAAATCGAAAGGCGTCATTCAGCTGACGAACAAATCGTT
Source organism: uncultured bacterium (assembly GCA_964643655.1). Classification (GTDB taxonomy): domain Bacteria; phylum Muiribacteriota; class UBA6191; order CAZXTJ01; family CAZXTJ01; genus CAZXTJ01. The sequence goes on along the minus strand of CAZXTJ010000007.1, from coordinate 11,771 downwards.
GGTCTGATAAACGAAGAACCAGATCCTTTGCACGATGATCAGGCCCTTGTTCTACCAACGAAACAGGGATTGATAGTGATTGTTGGGTGTTCTCATTCAGGGCTTTTGAACACATTGGACAAAGCACGTGAAATTAGCGGTGAAGAGCGCATTAGAGCTGTCATTGGTGGTTTCCATCTGCTCTCAGCAGATGACAGACATATTGCTTGGACTCTGGAAAGAGTGCGTGAACTAGATGTAGGATTATGGGGACCCTGTCATTGTACTGGAATTCGTGCCCAGGTCTCTTGGTTGCAAGCCTTTCCCCAGCGAGTGAGAGTCCTGACAACGGGTTCAAGACTGATGTTCGAGAGAAGGTAGCTGCCATGGTAACCAATCCTGATTGGCCCATCATCGTCTTGTTTCATGGTAGTAAACACCCTGAGGCCAACACCAAAGCACGAGTTCTCGTCAAAAGGCTTGCTGCCCAAATGCCAGCGAGAAAAGTGGAAGTAGCTTTTCTTGTGCAATCAAAACCACTCTTGGTTGATGCCATCAAAGAATTGGCGGAAACCAATCCTCGTCGCATCACCATTGTTCCTGCCTTTTTATTCAAAGGAACTCATGTCACCCGCGATATAACAACAGCCATATCGGAGGCCAAAAAAGAGTTCCCAGTACAAAAAGTAGTCGTGGCTGATCCGATCGGTGCTTGCCCTGAACTGGTCGACATTCTCAAAAAACGATTAAACGAGTCTGAAGCAACGTAAACAAAAGCTTCTCCTAGATACAATCACCCAAAACACCCTCTAGCAAGGCTTTCGAGGAATTTATCGTCTCAAAACCTCGTCCTGCTTTTGATGTCAACAAACTATTACATTCGAATTCGTTGACAAAATGCCCTCTAGAGCATACATTTAGTGCGCTCATTGTAGTCAAAAGCGCGCCACGATTGGTTTGCTCGTGATTTATCGGCCGAGAAGAACGAGCTGAGCCGAGCGCGATGATATAGATCAACCCCGAGTCAAATGGCTCGGGGTTGTCCTTTCTCTCCTGAAAAATTCTGCCGATTTTATATTAATTAAAGAAGTAACATGGAATGCCTCTTGCAGAAATGAGTCCTTTGTTGTGAACAAGCATATTGATAAAGGGCATGTACGCTTTCTAAGCCTTTCTGCGAATGAGAGAGGCGCAAGGAAAACAATGATTGTGGTCCTAAGACCACGGTAATTGCACCCTAGTACGAGGCAAAATGCCCTTAATGGAGAGAACTGGTATATGAAAAGAGCACTCTTTGGCCTCGTGCTCCTTTTAGCTGCAGCTTCAGTCACAATGGCCCAACCTGCAGGTTATGAGCTCTTTTTTATCCTTGGTCGCGAAACTCAGATTCACTCAATGTTCAAAACCATTGAATCGACACAAGGTTCTAACGTCATAGTAAACGGAACAATGGCTTCCATTGTTGCCCTGACTGCCACAATGGATGGACAGGTCATCTACTATGACCATTGGGAAGATGGTTACGAAACAGATATTCTCAACCCCGTTCAGTCATCGACTGAAATCATCGGTGATGGGAATGCTGCCAATGGTCAACCACCTGGAGATCCAGCCGACTTGTTGTCTCAGGGAGAGCCCCTTTCACTTATTAGTGATGGTTCAGCTGGTGGCATCAATGCCTATATTCCTATAACTCCAAGTCGTGGCACAGCCCTTCGTTACGATGGTGGCGACAAGATAATGAGTGCTGGTGGTCCCATCAACGTCGTTCACACTGTATATCCCAGTGACGGCAACTGGATTGGCGGAGCGTGGGAGATATATGCAGTTCGGACCTTGGAATCAAACCTTCGTTATCGTGTTCCTGTGGGTACTGACACTTATGTCAACGGAACTTCGCCCTATAGCGAATTCCAGAACGTCTTCCTCCAAGTTGAAGCACCAGAAGACAATACAACCGTAGTTGTCGACAATGGAAGCCGAGTCATCAACTTCACCATACAACAAGGTGAGACTTGGTCCAGTGAAGGTTTCATCAATGAAACGGCGCAACCCACTTTGCAAATCAATGTCTTGGAGGGAACGTCCATCTATGCCACTACGCCCATACAAGCAGGAATAGTGACAGCTGGCCCCGGGACTTTCCAATCACGATTTTTCCAACTCATTCCAGAAGTCATTTATGGTACTGATTACATCAATCCAGTAGCTACAACATTGGCATCTGAACCAGTTGAACTTTATCTCTTCAATCCATCACCAGACACAAATGTGAACGTTCGCGTATGGGATTCGGCCACTCCTGCTGCTGGCACTCCCATCACCATTACACCAAACAACTCAGTTGCCTATTCCACAGCAGTTGGGCACGCTGTCCCCAACTCTTCTGTGCGCCTACAAGGAGATGGACTCTTCTGGGGTATTGGTTCAGGTGGTTCACAGAGCACTGCATACGATTGGGGTTATTCATTAATCCCGCAACAGTTTTACGATCAAGACAGCACAGTTGCTTGGGCGCCTGGTTCATTTGCTCTCCCAGCCAACTACAGCCCCATCTATGTTGCCCCTTCCGTCGACTCAACGGACTTCAGTGTAGACGTCAATGGAGACTCTGTTTTTGATTTGATAGATACAGATGGCGATGGCGCAACGAACACACCTCCTTACACACAAAACGTCCTTGGTTTTTTTCGCCTCTTCGATGTTACTGATGGTGACCAATCAGCCCTTCGAGTCGTAGCCAATAATCCCTATATTTCGGCTTATGGCTGTGATCCATCGATGGGTAATGCTGCTACGAATCTCGACTGGGGTTATACTGTATTGCCTCTTTCGGCAAGTTTTCTCGACCCTGTTTTGACCATTGAAAAAACAGCCAATCCAGTTAGTCTGCCTGCAGCTGGTGGTTCGGCAACCTTCACCTTAGTTGTTCAGTCTCACAATCATGGCCCTGTCTCAAATGTTGATATTGTCGATGAACTGCCTGCTGGTTGGACTTATGACAGTGGAACAGCTTGGGTTTATTATCCGAATGGCGATAGATATCAAGTTGATCCAGCTGTTTCAGGTACGACTCTGACTTGGAATCTTTCTGAGACGATGTCTGTGGGACAGACGCTCACTGTCACTCTGTCAGCCTCTGTAGCTCCAACTACGATTTCAGAGACTTTTGCCACTCAGGCTTACAACGGTGGCACCAACTGGGCTACGAACTGGATGGAAACAGGCGAAGCTGATGGTGCCCTTGCAGGTAACATTCAAGTCATCAACTACGATGCTCCTCAGTCGTCACCCAACCACGTTTATATCAATGCCAATCGCTCATTGACCCGCGGTGCCGATATATCCACCATGGATAGGCCAGTTCTCAGTTTTTACTGGCGCTTGCGTTCTCTTGAAGGCGGAGAGTTCGCCTATCTAGACATCTCTACAGACAATGGTAGCAGCTGGACCAACGGAATTCGCCAATGGGGCAATGGGCAAGATGACAATGCTTATCACTTCGATCAAGTAGATTTGAGCCTCTTCCGTTCCAATCAGTTTATGCTCCGATTCCGGACGACAGGCTTTTTCACGGCTTGGGATCATTTTTACTTCGACGATGTCACTATTCAGTCATTTGCTCACGAAAACGAAGCTCAAGCCTCAGGACAATTGGCTTTGAATGCCTTTGAGACCCATGATACAGACACGGTCTACACAACAGACTTGAGTATGGCCAAATCTGTTTCCGTCACTTCGGCTGCTGTAGGAGACATTGTCACTTACGTTCTGACCATCACCAATACAGGAGCCACAGCTCTCAGTAATGTTGTCATCACAGATCCAATCCCACCAAACACGAGTTATGTCACTGGCAGTCAAACACCAGTAGGAACTTTCAGCCAAGCTTCCAACCAACTCAGTTGGTCTACTGCCAGTCTGGCAGCTTCTGCCTCGACAACCCTCGGTTTTTCCGTTCTCGTTGGTACTGCAGCAAATGGAACGATAGTCGAAAACCAGGCTAGAGGCACAGCAGATGGATTACCTGTCATCAGAAGTGAAAGAGCTGAATTTGTCATTGCTGCACCTCAACTGGCCATTCAGAAAACGGGCCCTGCCAATGTAGAACCCAATGGACAAATCGACTATGAACTATTCTATTCCAATAGCGGAGGTGCGACTGCAACTGGAGTAGTCGTTATTGACGCCATACCCAATAACACAGGCTACATCGTTGGTAGTGCGGCCCCTGCAGCCATTACGAGTTTCTCCAATGATGGTGGTTCAACGTGGACATATTCACCAGTTGGTGCTGCTGGTGCAACGGACACAAATGTCACGCACGTGCTCTTCAACGTTGACACTCTGACTCCATCACCACTGTCTTCGTCTGTGGACTTCTCTGTACGTGTCTTGGGTAGTGCACCTGCAGGAGCCGCTGTCTTGAACTGGGCTTCCATAGATTCGGCTCAGACGCCAGACGTTAACTCCAATGTGCTCTTCACTTACATCTCCAATGTTCTAATGACCAAATCTGGCTCGCGCTCCATCGCTCGACCTGGTCATCTCATCGACTTCGATATCGATTTCTGGAACATAGGTGGATCAGCTGTCAACTCTGTCATTGTGACTGATCCCATTCCTGACGAGTCCTTTTATATTTCCAATTCTGTTTCCACCTCTGCAGGAGTTACCGTTCTTTATTCAACGGACAACGGTCAGACATTCTCAGCTTCTGATGGTTCTACGGGACCCGGTTTGGTCACGACGGTTACCCATCTGCAATTCTCGCTGGCTTCATTGCCTGGTGGGGCAGCCTCAACTGCTTCAGTTGGTTTTACAGTTCGAGTGACCAATCCCCTACAAGGTGACACTACAATAGAAAACCAATCGAGCCTCGTCACGAGCAGCACGACAGGCACGGTTTACTCAAATCTCGTCCAGATTCCTACAGTCGATTTAGAGATAGCCAAATTTGCCAATCCACCGCTAGCAATGCCTGGTCAGTTGGTCAATTTCACTCTCACCTATTCGAACAATGGCTCTGCACCTTCCACGTCAACTCTCTTGGTAGACACATTGCCTCAGGAAATGACTGTCATCACTACGAGTATTACAGGTGGCGGCACATCGACTTCACCGCAGATAGTCTCTTGGAAGCTTGGTGACTTGGCAGCCGGAGCTGGACCAATGTCAGTCTCTTATGCAGCAACTGTGGCTTCCACTGCCACGACGGGTTCTGTGCTCGTGAATCAGGCCAGGATTGGCAATGCCATCGATTTATTGTCCCTCAATTTGGCAACTGCCAATGTTGTCGTCTCTGAACCTGATGTGACCATCACCCCCAATGGCGAAGCCTGGGGAGACCAAAACGATCTCGTTTATTTCGCACACAGAGCCTTTAACACCAACAGCACAGCTCAGGCTTTGGAAGTTCGTTCTATCCACGACACATGGGGAACGACCTACACCATCTACAACGACGTCGATGGTGATGGAACTTACGATCCTGGCCTAGATACAGCACTGACAGATTTATCTGGCACGCCTGGATGGTTTGAAACACCTGTTTTGGCCGCAAACGGCGGTGAAATCCGATTGCTCGTAGCTTTCACCATCGACCCAGCCTCAGCTGATGGTGACGACCACTTCACTACCATCGAAGCCAAACTGCTGACCAATCCACCCAATATGGCTAGTGATGTCACTGATTTGACTCACGTCCTCAATGCCACAGCCGTCACACTAGCCGGTTTTACAGCCACAGGTAGAGATGGCAAAGTTGATATCCGTTGGTTGACAGCCACTGAGATTGGCACTGTTGGTTTCCACGTTCTACGTTCTGAAACACCCACTGGAGCCAAAACACCTATGACTTCCTCAATGATTCCGTCTAGAGGAATGCGCAGTGGAGCGATATACGAAACCGTCGATGAAAGTGCCATTCCAGGCAAACTTTATTGGTATTGGTTGCAAGAGTGGGATACTCGAGGCAAAGCACATATCTACGGTCCTGCCTCTGTTGACTGGGATGGCGATGGATTACCCGATGAATGGGAACTGCGTCATGGTCTGTCACTCAATTCTGATGATAGCGCAGCTGATCCTGATGGTGATGGTTTGACCAATAGTGAAGAGTTCGCAATGAACACTTCACCAAGAGATTATGACGATACTTCTTCCGGGCCAACAAACCAATATGTAACTGAAGATGGCCTCCGCAGTGGAGTTCGTACACTCTCTGAAGGTGAAGATTACATCGTTGTCGAATTGAGTACGCCAAGGTGTAACTTCAGCCAATCAGCCCATGGGGCCATCCCCGCCATTCCCGACTATGTACACGGTTGGGAGCAAGATGTTGGCGCACCTGAGCTCGTCTGCAAAGGTCATCTAGTCAAATTGCCAGCAGGATGTTCAGTCACCTCTCTGGAGACTCTGCAGATAGAAACAGAAGAGCAGAACTCTCTGCCCATTCGACCTGTACCGCAAGTTACTCCCGTCGAGGGAAGCGACCCACCACAGTTCATCCACACATTCCTTCCATCAGGTGCTGGGTGGAGTGGAGGATTGAAACCTGTGGAAGCAGTCTCTTTCGTTGAGGAGAGAAAAGTGGGCGAAGACAAATACGCTCTCTTACATTTCTCCCCCTTGGCTTACGATGGAGCAACAAATGAGGTGCAGCTGAGACGAAAAATAGTCGTCAAAGTGAACTTCATCACTGCCCTTTCTCCGTCCAAAGGAGCTGCCAAAGCCATAGCTGCTGCAGATTGGCCTGGATACCCACCCAATGGAAGAACTTTCTATCGAATAACCATCACAGAGAGTGGCCTCTATTCAATCTCCCATTCAGAGTTGGTCTCTGCAGGATGGTCAGCGGGAACTATCAGTTCAACGAATATTGCCCTCTTTGGTGACGGCGGAGAATATCCCCTCATCGTTGACGATAGTGGCGATGGTTTCGGTCCAGGAGACAAAGTCGTATTTTTTGCTGATGCTTTCAAAGACAAATACGAAGACAGGGTGTACCTCTATCTGACTGCTGACATAGGCCGTCCTGGTATCCGTATGACCTCTTGGAACAACTCTGGAGGAGCCGCTCCTCCTACTGTGACCAATTACAGAGAAACCAGGCAGCTCGGTCCCGATGTGATGTATGTGCCCATCGCTCCTGGTAGTGATGAAGAAGACCGATATTTTGCAGGTTTGCTCTTCAACGATGGCAATGTTGCTTTGGGTTATGATGGAACCATTCCTATGAGTGAAGTGGTCACCGACATTGGTGAAAACTGTCTCTTCCGGTACCGCCTATCTAGTGATGTCAGTTCAGATGAACTCGCTGAAGACCACAAACTTAATCTAAAGCTTTGGCGAGCTGGAGCTTGGCAAGCTTTGGGCAGTGCCGGTTTTGATGGGGCAAGGGCTTATGCTGGAGAGATTACTCTCACTCAGGATCTGCTCACCAATGGTAACAACCGCTTTGGTGTTGATCTGGATCTGCAAGCTGGTCTTCCACAGGGTTATGATCGTGCCTTCATCGACTGGTTGGAAGTTACCTATACTAGGAACTTGGCTTTGCAAAGTGGTCAGCTAGACTTCTCTCTCAATGAAGGTCAGCAAATCGCACAACTGACAAATGTCACTTCTTCGGCTCTTACCGTAGTCCACATAAATGAAGAAACAGGTGCGCCCAGAGTTTTGCAAAACACCAATCTTTCCGGTGGTGGCCCATACACCTTGGAGATCCCTCTCGACGTTCCCTTGAACAACGGAAGATTCGTAGTCGCTCAAAAGGACTCGTTGCTAGCTGCTTCAGAAGTCTTTGCAGTCAATGAGAGCTCTATACACAGCAACAACAGCCAAGCCGACTTGGTAGTCATTGTTGCAACAGAATTGAGCTCCACAGTTGCACCACTCATCGCTGCTCGTCAGGCACAAGGTTTGACCGTTCGTGAATTCACTCCTCATGAAGTCTATGACCACTTCACAAATGGCCGCAAATCACCATGGGCCTTCCGTCAATTGTTGGCTTATGCTCGTGACAACTGGATTGCTCCGGCACCTCGCTTCCTTCTGCTCGTTGGTGATGCTTCTTGGGATCCAAAAGACATAGAAGGAAATCTCTCTACAGCTGTTGAAAAATTGATGATTCCAACACCTATGGTGATGACTTTCGCCTGGGGTGACACACCTTGTGACTCGCTCTTGGGTCGATTGGATGGAGATGACTCAATTCCTTCAGTAGCCGTCGGTCGATTACCCGTAACAACAACAACGGAATTGAGTGACATAGTTTCGAAGTTGCTCGCTTATGACGCCATCGTTGCTGGTGCTACCTTTGAAGGCGCAGGAGTGTTCGTAGCCGATGAAGGGGGCGGGGAAGCTCAGTTCTTTGAAGACGCCTTGGATACGGGCCTCAATCTATTGCCTGCCGGTTTTTCTGTTACTCGTATTCACGCTGAAGACTACCCTTCGGCTACAGGCGCTCGTACAGCCATCATTGACGCTATCAACGGTGGTGCACTCGTTGTCAATTACCAAGGACATGGAAGCCGAGAGTATTGGTCTAGCAGCCAGATATTCCGTGAAGTCGATATCTCTTCGCTCAGCAATGGCAGTCAATTGCCTCTGCTCATTGGTATGACCTGCCTCGATGGCTTTTTTGCTCACCCAGCCTTGGACAATGGTTTGGGCGAAGCTTTGCTGAAGTCACCAACAGGTGGAGTTGCTGCCGCCTTCTGTTCAGCTGGAACTGCTTCACTGAGTGCCAAACGAGCATTAAATGGTGCACTCTTTTCTGCTTTCTTCAACCAAGGAGAAAGAATACTTGGTGATGCCTATCTCGAGTCAGCCAAGACCTACTTTGCCAATAGCAGTGATGTTGAAGATGTCTTGCGCTCTCATGTCATCTTGGGCGATCCCTCTATGACCGTTCGATTGCCATTCCCCGCTAACCCAGAAAACCTGCAGCTTTCCGCCTCAGGGTTACAAGTAACTTTGACCTGGTCAAACAACAGTGAGACAGATTTGGCTGGTTATCGTCTCTTGCGAGCCACCCAACCAGGAGGACCTTATATGGAAATAGCAGGTCCTAGCACTCTAACAAATGGGCAGACGAGTTTCGTAGATTTCGTACCTACAGCAGGTGTTTATTATTACACTCTACAAGCAGAAGATATCTCTGGCTTTGCCAGCCCCACGATCAATGAGAAAACCGTTCAAGTGGCTGCCCAATCCATTTCAGCACCAGCTGGTGGCGGAGGTGGAGGCGGTGGTTGTATGGTAGGCAGCAAGCCAATTCCAGCGCTACCTTACCTGTGGCCTTTCTTGCTCGTCCCCCTCGTTCCCTTGATTCGTCGTAAACTATATGAAAGGACGACGAAAGGATAGGGAATGCAAGCGACGCCATCTTCAGGGCATGGTGGATCTAAATGCCAATATTGTGGATGTCAAATTGAAGGACCGGTCGTATTTTGTTCCACTTGTGACACGCCACACCATAAAGAGTGCTTTATGGACAATGGTCGCTGCACGACTTATGCCTGCGACAACACTACTTATGTAGATGGAAAAACAGGACAACGACATAGCCTAAATACGGGTCCGAGCAGACCAAGGCAAATGCCAGGCAAAGGCAAAGCTGCTCCGCCTCCACCACCAGAAAGCCAAGTTAACAGGTTGGGGAGTTGGATGTTTTTTACGGCTTTGGCAGCTTACATAATGATTGTCTTTTTACCCAAGATAAACGCAAGGATACAGACCGGAAGCGTTCCTGGCTCAGAAGAGATGTACCAATTGGCTGGCGCCATCAGTGACAACAACTATGGCAAAGTGAAACGTTATGTCGTAGGTGGCACTCCTTTGCATTACGAGTGGGATCGTATCCTGCCCCTGCACAGAGCTGCATTGCACGGACACCACGACATGGTGCGACTTCTCGTCAAATACGGAGCACCACTGAACAAAGTTGGAAGATGTGGCACCTTTCTCGATTGCGCCCGTGCCTCTGGAGATCCCAAAATGGTCCAACTGTGCAAAGACTTGGGTGGCTACGACGTATATAACCCTGGTGACAGGCGCAAACAGGACAAGAACCGCTTTTGGCTCTGTAATTTTTACAATAAACCCAAACCCAAATCTCTGTTGAAACGGCGCGCCTACAGTTTAGAACGCTAAAGAGTTTGCCAGAGAAGACAAACGAGGACAAAAACGACAAAGGCAAAAAGCAATGCTGCCGTCATCTCCAGCATCGTCGGCTCATCTTTTCCCAATTCTGAAGTGCTCATAGAAGACCCTGAGGGGCTCTCTGTGGACTTTTCTCGTAAGGGCAGGTCTCTGCACTCCACTGTTCCAGAACCATCGTTAGCCACGTATACAGTGACCTTACAAGCGCTTTTTGCGCATTGGCGGTGCTCTTCGAAACAGTTGCGGTGGTGGGGCGAACCGCATTTGAAACAATAGACGAGTTCGTCTTCGATCTCCTCGTCGCACCTTTTACAAACTATGCTACTTTCGTCGTTCATCGATGGAACGATACCTCCTCCTCTCATTTCGAGCAAGTTAAGTTGACTAGACAATAAATCAATTTTTTTGGGAATAAACGACCTCTCAATGGGCACTCCCTTCCATGCCAAAATGGCAGCGCGTCGTAGCCTAGCGACGTGTGGGAGGTGCTTCCATCATGGCAGAGGTAAACATTCAATATTTGGAAGAGTGCGCCTGTGAATTAAAGGACGTGCTGCGCCGCATATCGGAGGAACAAGCCGCTCGTCGACGCCTCAAACGGGAATTCACCAACTTCCAAGAAGAGATAGTGACGATGTTAGAAGCCAGCCCAGTCATGTATTTGCTCTTGGATGGAGATCTTCACATTTGCAAAGCCAACAGGGCTGCCTTGCAGAGAGCAGGTTGTTCTGAACAAGCCTTAAAAGGGAAACACTTGGTATCCTTTTTGGGATTCGACCCAGAAAGGGACGAAGACATCCCAGGGATTTTGCGGCTCAAAGCTATCGCTCACAAGACATTGAGGCAAAATGAGTCTTTCACAGATATCAGCATAATCCTCCCCTGTCTTTGCCGCTCTTCGCGCAGCAGCTGTAGTTACATTGTTTCTACAGTCCCCTATTCCGTTGATGGTGCAAGTTACGGTCTAATCGCCATCCACGATCTAACTGTGTGTAACCAAGCTTCAGAAGAGGCTGCTCATCAAGACAGAATGCGTGCGTTGGCTTCTCTCTCTTCGACATTGGCCAATGAAGGAAACAACCTAGTGCAAATCGTATTGGGAAACCTCTCCATTGCTCGCCTCCATCTTCCTTCGGACAGCGAAGTCCATGACCTATTGTCGGACATCGAAGGGGCTGCTTTGCGTTGGGCAGATCTCTGCACTACCTTGGTCACTTTGGGTACTCAAGAAGCAATCTCAGATAAAGAAGACCTTTCCCCTGCTCTTCTGACTGCACAAGCAGCAACTCGATTTCGCCATCGCCACGGCCCACAAGGCCCAACACTGGATGTAACGGGCTGTGAGGGTTTGGCCAGACAAATTTTGGTCAATAAGAGTGGTCTAGACCAAGCACTTGACGCCATCTTGGACAATGCTAGCGATGCAGCACCTAGGGGAAGCACTGTTTCCCTGGCTGTGACCGTCAACAAAGTCGCTCACAATCAGTTACCTCCTCTTGCTGAGGGAGAATATGTCACCTTTACAGTTCACGATAATGGCGCAGGCATTCCTCTCGACACCTTAAAGAACATCTTTGATCCTCTCTACACAACTAAACCAGGAGCATATGGATTGGGTCTCTCTGTGG
>CAZXTJ010000006.1:5096-37958 GCA_964643655.1 uncultured bacterium | reverse complement strand
GAGTAAAGCCGTGGACTGTGTGGGCCAAATCGAAGACGCGGCCCTTTTCTCCTGGTTCCAACTGGTCCAGTGTCAATACGCCTTCAGGTACGCTCTGCTGCTCCAACTCCTCCACATAAATATTTGCAGCAACAACAGGTGCCATCCGGTGAGTGTCCCGTCCATCCCAAAGGACCAATTGTTTGTTGTTCCTTTCGAGGATTCGCAGGCGCGTACCAGGGCCTAATCCTTGGGCCACGATTTGCGCCAAAATGGCTTCTGGTTCGTCTTCAATTCTTACCACTTCGGCCTGCTTTTCGAGAGGCCACTGGGAGAGGGGAGTGCCCGATGGCGGAGCAAGCGTGCCGTCTTCTCGAGGGATGGGTTCACCGTGGGGGTCTACTTGGGGATATCCCAAGGAGGCTTCGATAGCGGCCAAGCTCTCACTGGAGCTGTTACGGTCATACTTGGAAGCCTCTGAGTGAACCTCCAGCAGGTCCATTCCTGCAACGTCTGCCAAGTAACGTTCCCACAAACGGTGGGCGCGGATGATTTGCACGGCGAGCTGTTCACCTTGGACAGTTAAGTTCAGGCCCTCATCACTGGTCTGTACGAGTCCCTGTGCTTCCAGATGGCCAACGAGGCTGATGGCCGCGCTCGACGAAATGCCCATTGAACCTGTCAGCGACTCGAGAGTGGCTTTCGTCCCCCGCCACTGGCAATCGTGCAAATGTCTGAGGGCTGCCTCTGTCTCTTCGCGCTGCTGAGTGGCCGTCAATTTGCGCAGCCAACCAAGGGGGCCTCTATCGGGATAGAGGGCCTGCAAGCCACTGTAGACGATGAGCAACACAAAGAAGTCAGCCCAGTTCATTTACGTTCCTTCAGTTCAAAGTTCAGTTCTGGTGCTAGTCGTGGTAAGAGTCCAAAGCCCTACTATCTCTTGCAAACCTTATGTTTTGAGCAATATGCGTACCACAACTGGGACCCAGGCCTGCCTCGCTGCCTAATACATACGCGTATACATGCGTATATTGGGACGCACCAAAGACAAAAACGAACCAAATGAGATGAACATTGCAACTAAGGCTCTGGAGACACGTTCATGTCCTGTTGTATTGTAGGCCTGCACTAAAAAGAATAGGCACTCTTTGAAAGGAGTCATCTCTATGAAAGGTTTGTTGTTAACAATAGTTTGTCTCGCTCTCTTTGCCTCTACAGCCTTGGCGGCAGATTATGCCCCTGGAATGTACGCGGAAATGCAAACGAGCAAAGGTCTCATCGTTCTCAAGTTGGAGTTCGAAAAGACACCTTGTACAGTTTGTAACTTCGTTGGTCTTGCTGAAGGTACAATCATTCACGACCGTGGCCGCGGCAAACCTTTTTATGATGGCCTCAATTTCCACCGTGTCATCAACAACTTCATGATTCAAGGTGGCTGCCCTCAGGGAACAGGTCGTGGTGGTCCAGGATACAAATTCAAAGATGAATTCCATCCCTCTTTGCGCCACGATGGTCCCGGTGTTCTCTCAATGGCCAATTCTGGTCCTGGCACCAACGGGTCTCAGTTTTTCATTACTCACAAAGCCACTTCTTGGCTGAATGATCGCCACTCTGTCTTTGGACGAGTCATCAAAGGGCAAGACGTAGTCAACCGCATTCGCAAGGGTGACAAAATCGAGAAGGTGACCATCGTCCGAGTTGGTGAAAAAGCCAAAGCTTTCAAAGCTGACCAGAATACTTTCAACAAACTCAAAGGCGCCAAGACCATGTCTCGCGCTAGCCTGGCTGTGCCTTCGCACGTGAAAAGCCAAATGGCAATGTTGAAAAAACGTTATCCCAACCACAAAGAGAGCTCCACTGGTCTCGTTTACATCGTTCATCAACAAGGTGAAGGTCCCAAACCATCACCTGGCACGCGTGTTTCTGCTCATTATGTGGGTCGCCTCGTAAATGGAAAAACGTTCGATAGCTCTCGCAAACGTGGTCGCCCCTTTCAGTTTGCCGTTGGTCGCGGCCGAGTCATCAAAGGTTGGGACGAAGCTTTCCTCGATATGCGTAAAGGTGAAAAACGTACGCTCATCATTCCTCCTCACCTCGGTTATGGTGCCAGGAATGTTGGCGGCGGTTTGATTCCTCCCAACTCCATCCTTCTCTTTGAAGTTGAGATGATGGATTTCTAAGGACACTAGAGCTCAGCAAAGAGAGGAAGCTGTGGACACGGCCGATACAATTTCCCGAGCAGGAAAACTGGAAGAGTATAAAAAGGCTTTTAACTCCTTCAAACCCAAGGATCCGCAAGCTCTGTTGCCAGAAAACAGTGGGGTCCAACAGGTTGAAGAACAGTTTAGCAAGTGGCGTTCCGGAGCCCACGACAACAGCGTGGCCCTTGTAGGTACGCCCGGTTCGGGAAGTTGTATCACCCTCGAAGCTCTGCAACGAAAGTTTTCGCGCAATGTGACTTGCACGACAGTTGCCCTCGACCGTTATGGTATAGCTCACGACGGCCTTCCCGGTGCTCTCGGCGCTGAGTTGGGCTGCGGTCGTTCGGCAGGTATGGATGACTTGCTGAAAGTTTTGGCCGAACAAGATTCCCAAGTCATTTTCCTGCTCGGCTGCCACAATCTTTTCATTCGCCGCGTTGGTGGTTTCGGTACGCTCTACGACCTTCATCACCTCCTCAGTTTCACGCGTGGCAAAGTCCTGTGGGTCACACAATGGAGTCCCTACACTTGGCATTACCTCGACAGAACCATCGGATTTGCCAGCTATTTCGATATGGTCATTCAGTTTGGCCGCCTGCCCATCGATGTGCTCGCACAGTGGGTGAAGCTCAAACATGACGCCACCGGTTTTGTCGTCAACTTCGACGGAGCGGCAGGCGAAGTATTTGCCGAAGAGAACAAATGGCTGCCAGCAGAACATCGCATCCATCTCGAAAAAGCTGCTAGTGGCAATCTCGACGCCGCCTGTTCCGTTTGGCTAAAACGTGCCGAGTTGGGCGAAGACAACAATGTGCGCATGGGTCTATTCCCACTGTTTACTCCAGAGACTGTGGAAATTCTTGGCGAAGAAGATTTTTACATTCTTGGCTCGCTGCTCATCCATCGCGAAATTTCTTTGGAGGACCTGGCCGAAGACATGAACCTCTCGGAACTGGCCACTAGAATGCGTCTCGACCATCTCGCCAACCGCGGAGTCGTTTCTCACGATAGAGCAGCGAACATCTATTCCATAGAACCGGCTGCATTGCCTACTGTTGTTTTGGCTCTACGCAAACGCAACCTCTTCGACGTGAAGGAGCCCAATGGATAACATCTTTAGCCTTACCGAATTGGTGAAGGCCCTCGATCTCATCATCGATAAATTGGGTTCCCTCGTCATCGTCATCGTTGCCACTTACCTCATTGGCGCAGTCCTCATCTGGCTGCTCAATGCTGCTGCCCGCGCCTCAGAACGTTACCGACTCCTTTTTCAAGGCTTCATTCCCTACGTGAAGGTGCTTCTGCCCGTCGTTGCCGTCATTGGCATCCTCGTCAATGTCCTCGAACTCCCCCGCGAGCAACTGGTTTACGTCGTCGGTGTGGGCGCCCTCGCCATTGGTCTTTCCTCGCGCGATACCATTGGCTCGGCCATCGCTTATTTCTCCATTGTTTGGAACAAACCCTTCCAAATTGGCGACCGAGTGCGCATAGGCAGTGAATATGGTCAAGTCATCGATATTGGTCTCGCCTGCACGAAACTTCGCACTCCCGGCGACTCCATCGTCACAATCTCCAACGCCATAGTGAGCTCCATGATGACTGTCAACACCAACTATGGCTCCCTCCAATCTATGGCTGACATTGATTTTTATTTGGCCAACTCCGAAGATCCCAGCGAGATAAAAAGGATCCTTTGGGAAGCAGCAGCCACCTCCAAATATTTCTTCCTCGAAGAACCAATCGTCGTCCTCGTGGCGCAGTTTCCCTACTACACGCGTTATCGCGTCAAAGCATATACCTATGACACCAGAACCGAATTTAAATTTATGTCCGATGTGACAGAGACTGCCAAACGTGAATTCGCCCGTAAGGGTATTAGTTATGCGCCAGTGCCAATTGGTGAACTCAATGGATCAGCTGACGCGAAAGGATAAGCGATGAAGCTTGTCAAAGTCGGAGCTGCCGTTCTCAACCAGACTCCTCTAGCTTGGGATCAGAACAAACAAAACATTCTCGAAGCAATCGAAATGGCGCGCCAACAAGGCGTCTCCATCCTCTGTTTGCCCGAGCTCTGCGTGACGGGCTATGGCTGCGAAGACCTCTTCCACTCGCCAGGGTTCCAAGAAATGGCCTGGCAAGTCCTGCAAGAAATCTTGCCTGCCACCAAAGGAATGGTCGTCTCCCTGAGCCTGCCCATCTTCTACCAAAACGCACTCTTCAACGCTGCCTGCCTGGCTGTCGATGGCAAAATCACAGGTTTCGTCACCAAACGGTACCTCGCTTCCGACGGCATTCACTACGAACCACGCTGGTTCAAACCCTGGCCAGAAGACGTTTGCGGTACTCTCGAAGTGGGTGAAACGGAAGTCCCCATTGGCGACATCATGTTCGACTGCGGTGGCGTCAAAATCGGTTTCGAAATCTGCGAAGACGCCTGGGCAGCCCAGCGGCCTGGCGGCAAACTCTCGCGCCGCGGAGTCGATATCATCCTCAACCCCTCAGCCAGCCACTTTGCCTTTCACAAAATCGACATTCGCAAACGTTTCGTCGAAGAAGGCTCACGTGCCTTCGGCGTCACTTACGTCTACTCCAACCTCGTGGGCAACGAAGCCGGCCGCGCCCTCTATGACGGCGGAGCTCTCATAGCTTCCGGGGGCAATTTGCTCGCCGTTGGTTCGCGATTTTCCTATGCAGACGTGGGTTTGACAACGGCCGTTGTCGACGTGGAACTGAGTCGAATGAAGAGGACGCGCCCCGTCAGCTTCAATCCCATCATCGATACGGATGAGGGGCACACGGCCGAGGCAGACTTCGATTATCCAGACATTGAACCCATTCATCTTGAAGTTTCTTTGGAGGATTGGGAGAAGAGCAGCACGCGGAAAGAGGAGGAGTTCACACGTGCAGTCGCACTTGGACTTTTCGACTATTTGCGAAAGAGTCGCTGCCGTGGATTTACAGTCTCTCTCTCAGGCGGAGCCGATTCCACGACTGTATGTTGCCTAGTAGCGCTCATGGCCAAACTCGGAGTAGAGGAGCTCGGCGCCCAGGCTTTCGCTCGTAAGTTGGCTTATATATCAGGTTTCAGCGATTTGACCACTTGGGAAGAGATGGTCCAGAAAATACTCGTTTGTGTTTACCAGGGGACAGTCAACAGTTCTGACACAACTCGCAATGCAGCCAAAGAAGTGGCCGAGGCCATCAATGCCCAGTTTTATTCGTGGGACGTAGACGCAGAAGTCAACGGTTACAAAGGCCTCGTCACCAAAGCCATTGGTCGCGAACTCAGTTGGGAGAAAGACGATCTTTCCCTGCAGAACATCCAAGCCCGCGTCCGCGCACCTGGAGTGTGGTTGTTGGCCAACATCAATAACTCCCTTTTACTTTCTACCTCCAACCGTTCCGAAGCAGCTGTCGGTTATGCCACCATGGATGGTGACACCTGCGGCGGTTTGAGCCCCATTGCTGGCATAGACAAAAACTTCCTCCGCCAATGGTTGCGCTGGTTAGAAACCGAAGGTCCTATAGGTAATGGCCCAATCCCCGGCGTCCGCTGTGTCAATGTGCAGCAACCAACGGCCGAGTTGAAACCTCCTGGTGAGGGGCAAACAGACGAAGGCGACCTGATGCCTTACGACTTGCTCGACGCTATCGAGCGCGCTGCCATTCGTGACAAAAAAACACCAGCCACCTGTTTTCGCATAATGAAAACAAGGTTCGGTCAATACAATGAAAAACAGCTGGCTGCCTGGGTCATTCGCTTTTTCAAACTCTGGTCACGCAATCAGTGGAAACGTGAGCGATACGCACCATCATTCCACCTCGATGACGAAAACCTCGATCCCAAAACCTGGTGTCGTTTCCCCATCCTTTCAGGCGGCTTCACCCGCGAATTGGCTGAGCTGGAAAAACTCGTCAACAAATGAAAATTCCAGCCATAGGTTCTTCACTCTGGTTTGAAGAGCTGAGCACCATCGGTGTGACTGCCGACCAAGTGAAAGCTCGCTGGCAGCAGACCACAGACGGGATTTCCCTTGCTGACGTGGAAATCACTTCCATCGATTTTTCTCGTGACGAGGCTGCCGAGAGTTACGAGCTCGACGTGGACGCCGACACCGACCCCGAGGCCGCTGACACCGCTGACCCCGACGCTTTGCAGCTGGCATGTTATCTGCTTCTTCATGAAGAGCGGCCCGAATACGCAGTTTTCCTCGAGATTAGAGCAGGCATTTTGCTCAACTATGAAGTCACTCACAAGTTCTGGAGCTGGTTTCATCGGCAATTGGCAGCAATGTATCTGTACAGTTCTGAAAAAGTAATCGAGTCACTTCTATATTACCTCTGGGTTGATCCCTTTGAAGTACCCAAAGAAGCAAAGATTGTGTTCAAGGAACTTTTGGTTTCCATTCCTATCGAAAAGTGGGAAAACCTGTTGCCAGTGACGGGGCCAGTTCCCTGGGACGAGAAGGCAGAGTTATATAAAAAAGCGCTCGCTCATTCTTCATTGCACGCTGCTTTGAAAGAAGCCATGGTGCGCTCTTTCCTCGATATCTATGGCAAAGTCGATGCAGTGCAATGTGCGAAGCTCCTTTGTGAAATGAGCTTGGGCCAGGACAAAGTTGATGAAACTCTCAAAGAGTTAGTTGGCGGTCCTCAGCAAGTTTGGATCAAAGCCGTTGGCACACCATCAAAAGCAGGAGCCAAAATCAACAATGGTGACTACATGCTGCAAGGACTCGATTTGGGAATTCCGCGCCTTGTCGTGCAATCAGAAGTTTGGTACGAAAAACAATTCTACGGCCGAGTCGTACACTTTCATCCCGGTTTGCCAACGAATGAACCATTTGCTTGGAAAGGCAGCTCGATCGCGCCACCAGAAGGAACACGTAACATTGCAACAGTCTATGTCGTTGCCGGCTCTTTGGATGGTGGCCGCAAACTGGCAGGCAAG
Source organism: uncultured bacterium (assembly GCA_964643655.1). GTDB lineage: Bacteria > Muiribacteriota > UBA6191 > CAZXTJ01 > CAZXTJ01 > CAZXTJ01. The sequence continues at coordinate 30,827 of CAZXTJ010000006.1, read as the reverse complement.
GTCGTAGAGCTGTGGCCGCCAGGACTGAAAGAACATCTGACTGGCTGGGGATGAGGCTAACGCCTTAATCGTAAAACTTCACACGACGGCGGCTCTTTTTAACCTCGGACCTTCTCTTTTTTGATTTCAGTCGTTTTTCGTGGACACCTCTGGGGATGGATGTCTTAATGCGTTTTCTCTGCCTAAAGGCCGCTTGTCGCAATTTACCAGCGAGTTTGGCATAAGCATCGGCACGATTCTCTTGTTGGCTGCGAGTGCGCGAAGATACGATGACCAAATCACCGTGGGCCGTAATCTGGTTGGCAAACAAAACGAGCATTCTTTTGCGAATATATTCAGACAAACCAGGTGCAGTACGAACATTGAAGTGGAGAACAATTTTGGTCGCCACTTTGTTCACATTTTGTCCACCAGGTCCAGAAGAGCGCACAGCTTGAACCTCAACGTCGCCGCGGCGAACGCTGTAACCAGGTCCTTGGGCAATGATGTCGTTATTTTCGCTCATACTTCAATTGTAACCTGTAGCGCTGGGAAGCGCTAGCACGCTAAGGTAATGGAAGGAAGTGGAGGTCCTCGTGAAACTGAATACGTGGCTTTTGATAATTCACTGTACCTTAGTTCTGTTACCTGTCTCTCTTTTCGCAGCTGAGGAGGCAGACAAGAGCGATGTCCACGATGTTTATGTTCGTTTCACAACGACTCCACGAGGAGCCAATGTCTTTTGCTCGACTATGCCTACAGGCAAAAGATTTCTCGGTAGAGCTGACAAACGTAGAACTATTCTGCTTCCTCAGGGCCGCTACAAGTTTACCTTTGCCAAACCAGGTTACCGTTTGGAAAAACGGCTGCTCGACATCAAAAAGCGCGAAGTCCATTATCACATTCGTCTGCAAAAAGTATCACAGCCAAGTAAGATACGTCCTTTTGTCCTTCATCTTCGCCATGTCAGTGGTGATCATTGGAACCGAACAGCCTTGATTGAATATAAAAAAGAAGAGTATGTCACTGAAAACGGCTGGGTATCTCCCGATGGTGCATTCGAAATCGAGGAAATCAGAAGCGACCGAGTGAAGGTACGCCACTTACATGATGGCAACGCTTACTGGTTCTTGGAGCGCTAAAAAGCTCCCTGGGGATGAACTGTCATTTCGTGTTTTGTCAACTTGCCATCTACATATTCGAAGCTGCCTGTAAAAAAGCCTGGTTGGAACAAAAAGGGAATAAAAATCCTGTCGCCTTCCCATAGTTCCAAGTCCAAGAGCTCACTCCGTTTGATCCATTTCAAGTTGCCTTCGGCTGAAACTTGAACTTCACCTTTGAACTCATTGGCAGCAAAAAGGAAGACATACCAATCAACACCTTTGGCAAACTTGGGGAAAGTCAGAAAGCCGCGTAAAGTTGGATTAATGAGAATGAGACCACTCTCTTCTTCTACTTCGCGAATGGCACATTGCTCAGGAGTTTCACCAGCTTCGAATTTTCCACCAAGACCATTCCATTTTCCTTTGTGAATGTCTTCGGCCTTTTTAACACGGTGAAGCATGAGCACTTCATCGTCTTTGAATATGTAACAAAGTGTGGCTAGTTGCATAGTGGGCAAGGGTACACCCTCCCAGTTGCAAGAGCAATGCACTAGTTGCGAGAGCAATGCAATAGTTGCGAGAGTAATACGCTAGTTGCAAGAGCCGTGGGCCTAACCAGACATTTTGTACTTTTTGTTTTTCCTCAACCGACTGATTTTGTATTTCCGACGTCCCTCTTGTTTTAACTTCCCTTGGGCAGCCTTCTGTCTACAAGCACGGTAGTTGGCGTCAATCTTATCAATGGCTTCATTTCCCGGGTTCAAATCTTCATCAGCAAACTTCAGTCTCAACTCGTGAAATGATTCAAACTCGTTGGCAATGGCTCCATTGTGGGCTGCCCTGTCGTGGAATTTACCGAAACAGATGAGGCCATCAGGATCTGCTGAAGGATTTTCGGCAAACCTTCTAATGTGATGGTCTGTGATCTTGAACTGGTTACACTCAGGAAACTCGCAATAACCCCCATTTGAACGTAACCAAAGATAATATCTAATGAGCCTGGGAATATAATCCGGAACATCTTTCCCTGCGGCCATATACTTGGCCAGATATTCCTCAGCTTTCTCTTTAGCTTTCAATCGAATCGCCTGCAGATCCTCAGGTTTTCCTTTTGCGTCCGTTCTATATTCAAGCTCTTTTTCACGGACGAAATGTGTGCCCGTTGAGGTTTTTGTGTAGCGAAGCCCAGTCTTTACGTCATAGTTGATGACCTGCACATATGGATAATCAAACCAGAGGCGAGCACCTGTGTTGGGATTTGCGCTCTGGTCTTTAGAAGTCTCGCTGAACTCATCAGCTGCTCTGTCAGGAGGGGCTGTGCCGTCAGATGACGTTCTGTTGTCAGATGCAGTTTCGTTGTCAGAAGTCGCGTCCCTATCGGTTTTTCTCTTCGTTAAATCAAAACTACCGTCGGCCTCGAGTCCGCTCTTGTCAAAGGTGAGTCCGTGGTTCTTTGCATAGGTAATCACTGCGCCGAGGACATCCGTCATTCGGACCTTTTTGTTTGATTTCTGCCACTCGAAGAGTTCGCGTACGTACATTTCGTTAACGATGGGATCGCCATAAAGAGGCTCGAGATCCCTGTTGCCGACTTTCAGAATCTCTTCTCCAGCCACATGGCCACATGCCAGGCAGATGTGTGCTTCTCCCGGAGCTTCGGTATCATGGTGTCCTGAGCTACCTGGGAATATGATGTTTCCTTGGTCACCATCTCTGCTAGCAGAAGGCATTGGTCTTTTTGTAGTCTGCTCGTCATCGCCACCTTCTGTATTGTCCACGTCAGACCCAGGTTTTGGTCTTTCGTCTGGCGATGTTTCTGGTTTGGGCTTAGGTCTTGGCTTTTTCTGGGGGAACTCTTTGGGATGCGCTGCTTTGTAAGCTTTGACGTATTTACGTAAGTCAGTCTGTGTATCGTTGAGTAGCCTTTCTACAAGCAAGCTAGCGTTGTTGGGGCGTATGATTGTGAGAACAATTTCGAATTTGCTCCAAGAGACTTTTGCTTCATTGAACAGCGCAAGAAGAGGGCGATGGTTTTTTACTCTGTCGTAGACTTTGAGAACTCTATCAACTGTGCCTGGAGTGAAGGCAGCTTTTATTTGAGCATAGGTTGTTAGATCAATGAACTTCTCTTTCAACCAGAACTTTCGCCTCCTGATCTCGGGCAACAACGCTCCAAATTGGCGGCGCCATTTGTGAATATTGCTGCCAACACAGGCAATCCTGTGGCGCAACTTTTCGTCACTCATTTTTTCCAAGTTTTCGTTTTCCATGTCTCTCGCCCCCTTCGACGTGACAGTTTTTTGTCGCGGCCATTATGCACAAGGGCAGCGAAAAAATCTCGAAATTGGACCTTAAGCCACCTTAAAATTATGAGCTCTTATAGCCCTATCAGGTGTTAAGAAAAATGCGCTCACAAAAATCGCTACGATTTTTTTGTTCCGAAAAAGGACTTGTTTACAGGTGTTTTCAGGAAAAGTTCTACGGCGAATTTTAAGCTGAAGCTGTTAAGGTCAGGGTGAGATTTTCCATTATCATTGGTCTCTGTATGTGATCTGATTTAGACTGACAAAAAAAGGTGAAAGAGAAAATTGAGAAAGCAGAGAGGTCAGTGGAGATGAAGGCTGTCAATTTGGCAATCGTAGGTTGCGGAGCCAGAGGTCGCACTTATGCAACTTTCGCCAAAGAGTTTCCTCAGCGCGCAAAAATCGTTGCTATTGCTGAGCCGCAAGATGAGATAAGAGAAAGAACAGCAAAGACTCATAATGTTACTAAGGAGAAGGTCTTCACTGACTGGAAGTCTTTTTTTGCAAAAGAAAAGATGGCAGATGCAGTGATAATTGCTACGCAAGACAATGATCACGTTGGACCTGCTCTAGCTGCTTTTGAAAAAGGTTATGACGTTCTTCTGGAAAAACCTATGGCACCAACTTTGGCAGAATGTGAAACCATCGTCGAAGCAGCAGATAAAGCAGGAGTCATCTTTGCTGTTTGTCATGTCCTGCGCTATACGAACTTTACATGTAAAATAAAAGAGCTCATCGACAAAGGCGCTATTGGAGAAGTCGTTTCTGTTCAGCGCCTCGAACCCGTTGGTTTTTGGCATCAAGCCCATAGTTATGTTAGGGGGAATTGGCGGCGCGAAGACGAGTCTTCATTCATGCTCTTGGCAAAATCTTGTCACGACCTCGATTGGTTACGACACATCGTTGCTTCTCCCTGCAAGTCACTATCGTCTTTTGGCAGTCTCAAGCATTTCAGGAAAGAAGAAGCTCCAGAAGGTGCTGGTAAAAGTTGCCTCGAATGCTCTGTCGAAAAAGAGTGTGCCTACTCAGCAAAAAAAATCTATCTAGATAACTTAAAGGGTCTTCATCGCGGCTGGCCTGTAGCTGTTCTTCACCACGAACCCACCTACACAAACATAAAAAAAGCTCTGCACGAAGGACCGTATGGTCGTTGTGTTTATCACTGCGACAATGATGTAGTCGACCACCAGGTCGTTGCCTGTGAATTTGACAAAGGTCAAACAGCTACTTTCACAATGACGGCTTTCACGAGCTTTCGCCAACGAAACACGAGTATTTTTGGCACAAAAGGTGAAATTACGGGCGACGGTGAAAAGATAGAGCTCTTCGATTTTCTTTCTAGGAAGAGCCAAGAGATCAAAGCTGATCCCTTGCCAGATACTTCATTAACGGCTCACGGCGGCGGTGATTATGGCTTGATGGATTCTTTCGTTTCTGCAGTGGCTCAAAGAGATCAATCTCTCATTCTTTCTGGTTCCACTGAAAGCCTCGAAACACATGCCATGGTTTTTGCAGCGGAAAAAGCGCGGCGTGAGCGGCGGGTTGTGACGCTGGCTTAACACTTGCGGGTGACAAAACTACTGCAGTCGTGCTGGCTTAACGCTTGCTGGTGACAAAACTACTGCAGTCGTGTTGGCTTAACGCTTGCTGGTGACACAACTGCTGGCTTAACGCTTGCTAGTCACGTCAGCGAGGCAACAGTAGGTCGACCCTACCTATCCTTCACTACGGAAATGTCGAGGAGGCTAGAGCAGAAGAGGGCTCCGTCTTTCATTGGCACGATGGAAAACTGCATCATCACATTGCCATAGACTTGATAGAGCAAACGTCCTGTGGCGCCGTGAAGGCAAACTAGGTAGTTACGTTTATCAGCGTAATAGAGGTAACCGTCTCTGGCTATGAGTGGCGTTTTGATGAAACTCGGTGGCCGGTAAGACCAAAGCCTTTTGCCATTTTTTAAAGAGGCGGCGTGCAAACCTGAAGGTTGTCTCGTGTACACATAAACGGTCTCGCCTTCATAGTTCATTTGGACGATTTGCCGTTCGTTGATGGCAATGTTCAATCGCCTCTCTTTGCCTGGTGGACCTCCCACAATGGAGCCATCGACGAGTCCGGCAAAGATCTCTTCGCCAAGGGCTATGGGATGGGGACGCATGTTTTGGGGTAACATTACACGGAGGTCGTTGCGCCTTTTTCCTGTTTTCAGGTCATAACACCAGAGGTCGAAAAACTCACTGAAGGCAAAGAGTTTACCTTCGTCAGAAATAGTCCATAGGGGTTTTAACACAGCATTGTCGATGGGGCGCAGAACTTCTCCTGCATTGAGTGAAAGTCTGATGGGACCCAGTTCTTTGCGCCAAACGATGACGCCATATGGACCTGCAAAAAAGTGGGACTCTAGGCCCTGAGTAAAGGTTCGTTGCCACATTTTTTTGCCTGTGGCGAATAAACAACAGTGAACTCGTTTTTGCCTATCTACGAGGAAGATGAGATCTTTGTAGACTCTCAACCCATCGATGTACCAATTGTATTTGTGGGACCAAACAAGTTTTCCTCTGGACAAATCAAGGCGGAACAATCCTCGTTTGTCATGGCTAAAAATGAGGTCATCCTTATATAGAGCAGGCGCTGCTCGCGCTTTCGTTTTGGAGTGCATCAAACTTTCGATATCGATTTCGCCATCACGTTTTTCTCTGTGTACGCCTCCAGAAAAAAGGATGTGCACCTTGGCCGACGGTGTTACCAAATTTATTGTTTCTTCTTTGTTATGCTCTGCCAAAAGGACGCGTGCTTTCACATCGAACTTTTTACCGGCGGGCAGACCAGTGGCACGAAAACTCCAAGAGGGCCCTTTGCTTTTCGGTTTGAAGGTAGCAATGTGGTTGCCTGACTTCTGCTCTTTGACTTCGAAAATCACGCTTGCGGGCTGTGACACTCCAAGTTTGAACGTTGCTGCTGTAGGGGCAATATTTACAGCATCAAACTCATTGATTACCAAATTTGGTAATGTGGAGAATATCTTCGTGGGGCCGCGCCGCCCCTCTCCATATAATAAAGTAATGGCATAACGGTTGTTGGGTCTCAGACCCGTGAGCACCATATCGTGGCGAGTGGCTGTCTTCCGCTCCTCACTCCACAGAGTAGTCACATCTTTGCCCACGAGACCGTGCTCCACTCCCGTGGCAACTTTGCGGTCCGTTTGCCATTTTAAGTGGGCCGAGTCAATGCCACCCTCCACATGGAAAGAGAGAACCTTTACTGGGGGAGACCCCCACACTCCACTCATCAGCCAACAGAAAAGAGCGACTACAGCAAAAGCTGCCAAAGTGGGAAGGGTTTTACTGCGCGGTTTGGGAGTGGGTTTGGTTATGACAGGTGCAGCCACGGCGTCGGTGATTACGGATTCTTCTTCGGCTGACGTGCGCTTGCGCTTAGCAAAACTAGGCTGTGCGAGCTCTTCTTTTGACATTGCCGCCATCTCGGCAAGAAGCTCAGAAACCTTCTGGGCGTCGGGCCTATTCTCTGGTTCCAATTCGAGCATGGCCTCGACGAGGGAACTGAGGCGCAGGGGAATGTAAGCGCTCGTCATCTTGGCCAAGGGGCGAGGGGGCAAAGACATCTTGTCTTTGAAGTAGCTGGCCGTTTTCGTTTTATAGGGAAGGGCATTGGTGAGCATTTCATAAAATGTCGTGCCCAGAGAATAAACATCACCAGCAGGTCCAGACTTCTGGCCGCGCAACATTTCGGGGGGCATATAAACGGGCGTGCCCACGATAGAACCCGTCCGCGTGAGGGTCGTATGTTTGCCGGGCGCCTTTGCCAAACCAAAATCCAGAATTTCAACGAGTGAATTATCAGTAACAAAAAGATTGGCCGGTTTTAAATCGCGATGCAAAATCCCCATTTCATGGGCGTAAGCAAGACCTTCGGCCATTTGCCGACCATAAGCAACAACTTGCCGCCAATCCATGGAACCCTCGCGCTCGAGCACTACATCGAGGGAACGACCCTTGAGATACTCTTGGACGAGGTAAGGAAACTCTCCATCAATGCCATATTCGAAAACATTGACGATGTTGGGGTGGTCCATCTCGCTGAGAACCTTTGCTTCGCGGAGAAAACGTTTCTCCAGCTCCTCGCGCAGCTTTTTCGTCGAGTTGAGATATTTGACGGCAACGAGACGACCGAGAGTTTTCTGATTGGCTAGCAGCACCACTCCGAAGGCCCCTCTGCCGATGACCTCCAAGACTTCGAAACGCTCACGAAAGGCGGCGCTGACTGTTAATGGAGTTCTCTCAGTCATAGGGGGCATTGTAGCAGAAAGTGTACTGCTGCAAGGAAAACCTTCATTAAACAAGGGAACCTTGGCAAATGAAGGAGCCTTGGCGGTCTGGGCAGGCGAGCAGGCCCTATTTCCCTCTATTCGTGGCAAAGATGGCGGCGGCAATGAGGGCAGCGCCCACCATTTGTTCCCATGTGGGCACAGTAGAGTTGGCCACGTAGGAAGCCACCATGGCAAAGACGGGGATGGAGAAGGTCATGATGGCCACAGTTGAAACGGGATAGGTCGTCAGTAGGTGGTACCACATATAAAAGGCGAGGCAGGTCGTCATGATACCTGTGTAGACGAGGCCGAAGATGAAGGGCGGAGTCCAGCTCACAGAGCCACTTTCGAAAATTGTCGAGACAAGGCCGAGGAGGGGGGCTGCTACGAGGATTTCCACATGTAAAATGGTGAATGGGTCTACGCGCGTAAGGTATTTGCGGATTAAAACGTTTTGCAAAGATATGCAGAAGGTGGCGACGAGGGGGAAGACATTGCCCAGGGACCAGCGGCCCAAAGCGCCTTGACCGCTCGTGACGACGACAGCGCCTACGAGGCCGCAGAGTAGTCCCGCCACTTTCCGCCCGTCGATTTTGTCGTCAGGTAAAAGCCAGTGGGCGAAAATCACGGTCCATAAGACGATGAGGTTCATCAACACTGCCGTTTGGTTGGCTCCTTCAACGTAGACGCCCCATAAGGTGAAAGCAAAGTTGAGTGCAAACAAGAGAGTGATGAAAGCTAGCGCGAGTTTTTCTTTCTGCGTTAGTTGGCGGAGTTTTTGGGGGAGGGAGGGGAGCAGCGGCGACAAGACGAGTGCCGCTAGTAAAAAGCGCAGGGCGGCGAATTTACAGGGAGTACAGAAAGCCATGGCCCCTTGGGAGATGGGATAACCGGCTCCCCAGAGGAGTGAGACAAAGAGGGCGAGGAAAAAGGCGCGCCTGTCAAAGGGGCGCGGCTCAGCGGAGCTCGTCGCAGTGGCAGTCGTAGGCTTGGCAGGCTCCATGGTATTCCCAACATTTCTTATGATAAGAGGTGGCGCAGCGGCGGCACAGGGCCGTGTCCACGACGACAGGTTCTCCACAGAAAGAACATATATGACCCTGGGGGAGCCAGGGTTTTCTCATCGGTTTTATCTCATCGGGGCCTTCGGAGCCTGTAATGTTGCTCGACTTCCTCTTTTTTTCTTGGAGATAGTGGAGCAAGTCAGCAAAGAGTGTGGCCACCAGTTCGAACCACTTGTGGACGCCTTTGGCGCCGAGATGGGCTTTTGTGTACACGAGAAGGGAATATTTATGTACCTCTATTATTACTTCCTCTTCTGTCTGCTGGAAGAGTTGGCGGATGTCCTTCTGCAGAGTGAGGTTGAGAAGCTTTTGTGTTTTTGTGCTCTCATTGGCTCGGACGGCGTAGGCTTCGTCAAAGTCCTCAAAGCCTGTTCTGACCATTTCAAAACCAACGAGTTCGCTCAGTTCACTGAGTAAGCCTGTGCGGGAAATGTGAAATCGCAAGTCCTCTTCATTGGTGTCAGCGAGATAACAACGGGCCTGTAACCAAGCGCCCGTCACCTTCCCGTCGTCATCCTGCAGGGCTTCCGTGGAGACGCGGGCTCTATTGTCTCCTACAGCCAAATCGAGGTCTAAGTAACAGCGTGCGCCGGCTGTGCGTTTTTTGACGAAGACACCGTCATGTTTTTTCAGGAGTTCAGCAAAGGCAGCCAGATAACGAGACATTTTTTCTTTGCCCACGAGGGAGCTGTCGCCTACCAGCAAATATACGGCGGCAACAATGGCTAGAAGAGATGAAATGGTCAACCAATCCATAAGAATTATGGTACCGCTATCTGGTGCTGAAGTGCATGTCGAGCCGGATCCGGGGCTGCTAATGTGAGAGATGATTCATAAATATACTATGTGTATGGGGTTGACGTTTTTTCGACCACTATATATTGTGGTTGGCTAAAAACTTTTTTCTTGACAAGGAAAGAAGCGGATGGCATTATTCGGCCACCAAATTTGACCTAATTCAGATTGGAAAGGGGGTCCCGCCACAAAAACGAGCCTTTTGTCTCCTGTAAAACCCTGTGCGTAGATAGTAACCAGTAACAAAAAACCAAAAAAAAATAAAAATAAGATCCAGGTGCCCTCAGGAGGAGAATACTATGATGTGCCTTATCCCTCGCGTGTATGTCCGGACCATCGCATTCTGTGTTATCGCGACTCTCGTGTTTCACCTTTCCCCAATGGCAGTTTTCGCATCGACAACAAACCCCGTCGTTGAACAACGTGCCAAAGCTCTCGCCCCCGTAGTCTCCCAGCTCAAAAACGATCTCAAAGTTCTCGAGACTCAAGGTAAAGAAGCTTACGTAACAAACCTCTTCAATCGTCTAGACAAAGACGAAGCCAAAGCAAAAGTAATGATCAAAGACGCCATCGAACGCATTGGTGCTCGCACAATGTGGATGATTATCGTCGGTTGGTCCAGCCCCGTAATGTCTGCCGCTTTGGCCGTTGTACCCGAACCCTGGCAAGCTGCTGCTCTCAACTATGCTCTTTGCCGCTTTGTCCGCAAAGCCATCAAAAGCATGAAAGAAGCAATCGTCAGAACTTCGGCTACTATCTTGAAAAAAGGCCTCGCAGGCCTCGTCCGCCTACTGACGGACAACAATTTCCTCGCTGGTAATCCCCAGTTCAGCCGTGACAGTGATGAACCCTGGTGGGAATCATTCTTTGGCAACTCCACAGTGGTGAAAAACTTCATCATCACAATCGTTGCCCTCGGTTCTATTGGTACAGCCATTGGCTTGGCCATAGCCGGTTCTACAGCTGCACCCATCGTAGCAGTAGTTGGTGCCCTCGTTGGACTCGTTGCCCTCATCGCAGGTGGCGACGACGAAGACAAAGCCCGCTGCGACGGTGACTGTGGCGACTGCGGCGACGGCGACTCTGATGACGGAGACTGTGGCGACGGTGGTTGTCCACTGCCTCCCAACACTGACGAAAACCGCTGCGGTGGCGACTGTGGCGACTGCGGTGATGGCGACTCTGGCGATGGTGACTGTGGCGACGGTGGTTGCCCACTGCCAAACTAAAGTCAAAGCGTAACTAGGCATTTGGCTCAAAGCCATAAGGAAAAGCGGCACTTTCGGGTGCCGTTTTTTCATTTCTTCACCAATGAACTCACTTCGGCTTGATGAACTCATTTCGCCGCGACAGTGGGAAAAACTTGCCTGCCACGACCTTTTCATATTCGGCCTTGCTGCCGCAGTTGCGGCTCCGGTTTTGTAAGAGCTCGATTACTACTGAGCGCTGCGAAGGATGTTTCTCCAAATATTGGGCAAGCACCTGGCCTATCGTCGGTGCTTTTTGCTCCCAAGCCTTCTTTAAAGCCTCTATCATGCCCTCTTCACCAGCAGGCAAACGCGACAAATCCCACAGCAAATTGGCCACTGTCACACTATTGCAGAGGTAGTGGGCCAGCTTCAAATCCTTGCCCTCGAGACGCTTTGTCTTACCCTCTGATCGCTGCGTTTTGCACTCTGATCGCTGCGTTTTGCACTCTGATCGCTGCGTTTTGCCTTCGACGATCTGCGCCTTGCCTCTAGGAGGGAAGATATAAAGCTTCGAAAAAGCGCGTCGCCGCGCTAGAGCCATTTTTTTCGAATAAATTGCCGTCCAATAACTGGCCCACCCCTCGTGCAACGAAAGGGCTGGTGTCAACAAACTGCGCAGTGTGTGGCGCATACCAGGGAAATAAAGAATTCCCTTCGAGCCATCCACAAAATGAGCAGTCTCGTGAAGAACCATACTCTGCACATCACCAAGGCTCCGGCAGCTCTTGCGCAGGCCCCACTCGCCGGCCACAATGCGCAATTCACTGGCATAGGGCCAAACACGGTAACGCTCAAAATTTTCATCGCGCAGCTCTTTGGCAGTGACTCCACATTTTTTCGCCACTTCTGCGAGCGTCATTTTTTTCCTGGCTCGATAACTGCCTTTTTGGGGTACAAATATCTTTTCATCACCATAGAGCAGGTCTTTGCCATCATCAGCCACGAGATGGAGCTGCACACTCTCTTTCTTGCCAATGCGCAAAAGCTTGAACAAATGTTTTCGGAAGTCCTTTTGCGTCACGGCTTCTACCGTCCGCCACACCCAAGATTTCCTCCAACCCTTTTCGCCGAAGCGTTTCATGAACTTGTGCCCTGCCGGCATTCCGATAGATGGCGTTGGCAAATGAGGATAAAAACAGACCTTTTTGCCCTGAACTTTGAGGTGAACGACAACGCCACTCGTATCGGGTTTGGCCCACGAGCTCGTGACTGTGAGTATGAAAAGAAAAAGAAAAAGAAATGTCCTTGAGTACTTCACACCAAATATCATAAGACCAGAAGGCGGTGGTGGCACATGGTGGAGACAATTGTCCTCGAAAGCGGAGTTCTGGCTCGTGAACACAGGTCCCTCGTCTATTGGCCTCAGGGAGACTGTCGTGGGCCCCAACCCGTTTTGTACCTCTTTCGGGGGCGGGGAGAAGAGTGGTTCGCCAAACCCCCCGAGCGCCACGGCAGGAACCTTGTTTCAGTCGTCGAGCACCTCATTGATTTGGAATATCTCTCACCTTTTGTCATTGTCTGTCCAGATATTGTGGAGGAGGAATGCCACTACTGCGCTTTTGATTTGGCGGAGCCGCCTCCTTCTTTGGGCACGGGCAAATATCGTCAGTTTTTCACAGAGGAGTATTTCGACCTCATCGAGAAAAAACTTTTCGGCGGCGAACAAGCTTCTGAGAACGCCTCCCACACCACGGCTCACTCGTCCACCCACCACGCCACGGTTCACTCGTCCACCCACGCCACGGCCCGTGCCATTGGCGGTTTTTCCCTAGGTTCCCTAGCCGCATTCACCATCGCTTTTTTGCGGCCTGATCTCTTCACAGCCGTCTCTTCTTATGATGGTGCTTTCCTCTATTGGAACTATGACCACCCCGAAGGATATGGCCCACCAGAAAATGACCTACGGTTTGATTGGTTCCCCTATTGGTTTGGTTCATCACCTGATTGGAACAGCTTTGTACAGGCCAATCCCCATTCTTTGCTGCAAAATGCTGCTGGTCGCCGTCTCCATGGTCTCAGCCGGATGACTTATTTTATGCACTCATCAGCTGAGGACCATGTGACAGCAAATGCTTGGCGCGAGGATAAACTCTACCGGGCACTTCTCGAATGTGGCTTCCAGCAAGGTTTCGAGGAGGTGTTGCTTTCGCCGGACTCGGTCCATGACTGGTATTGGGTCGATGAACACCTCTATCGCTTACTGCCTCCTTTGAGCCGACTGCTGTGGCAGAAGCACAAATACCACACCAAGTGATGGCACGCAAAGAAACTCCCCCGCCACACCTACTTGGCCGATGTGAACGGGGGGAGGGAAACGACTTCGTCGTTGTGACTGCGTCGTTGTGCCGTCTAAAACCCAAAGTCCAGAGCTTCAGTTCCTACTGAGAGGATAAATCTGCCAATTCCGTCACTCTTGAATTCGTAGCTTTGCTCCCAATCCAAATCGAAGAGTGCTTGGAAGTCGGCTGCCAAATCTTTGGATTCTACGCCTACGAGTGACTCGGCATTACAGTCAAAGCCAGCTGTCGTCCAGTTGGTGGAACCGACGATGGTGTATTTGTCATCAAACATTCCAGCTTTGATGTGGCACTGATAACCATCTTGGGCTTTGTAAGCTTTGACAGTGATGCCAGCTTTTTTCAACTGTCGGACTGTCGTCAAGTTGGGTAGTCCGGGCAGTTTCATCCCAAAAGCGTGGCAGTTGGGATCAACCAAAACCATGACATCAACACCACGTTCGTGGGCTGCGATGATTTTGTCGACGATGGCATCGTCTGTTAGTACGAACATAATGATGCGGATTTTTTTCTCAGCATTGTCGATGGCATCTTCCACCAATTTGCGGGTGGCATTTTTGACGGCATTGGAATATGTGCAGGTAACACGACCGATTGCACGGCCACGGATTTTGGTAGCTTCCGAGAGCAGTCTCTCATCGGTCCAACAGGGACTTGCCTGTTGGGCAAGGGGATCTTTTTCTCCGCAAAAACGCCAGTTGTCAGCAAAGGTCTCTTCCAACTCGAGAACGGCAGGGCCGGAAATCCACAACATTATGTCGTGGTTTTTGGCGATACAATCAGCGAAGTTCATTCCTCCAACGAGAGCTTCCGTGCTGTCGATGGAAAGCAGCTTGTTGTGATCAGCTTTAGAGAAACCAAATTTGTTCAATTTACCCACAGGATATTCGGCCACTCGCAAACCGGCAGCTTTTGCCTCTTCTTTGATCCCTTTATATACAGGTAAGTGATTATCCTTTGAATTTTTAGCGGCCCAGTTCTGCAGAGGAGTAGTTATTCTGTCGAGCCAAGAGGTGGGCATAGTGATGATTTGTACACTCACTCCACGCTCTTGAGCTTTGACCATGGCCTCCATTACGCGGTGACCAACAGACCCTCCCCAGAGGAACATGTTGAAGCGAATGGTGCGCTGAGCGCGCTCTATCATCTGAACGGCACGTTCATAAATTTCTTCACCATCAATGAGCAATTCAATGGCATTGTCTGTGCCTTGCCAGTTGATTGGTTTTACTTCCAGTATTTCAGCCTCTTGCAGGACGCTAATGGCCTCAGCAATATCTGGGTGACTAGAGCCAGGATAAACCGTGGCCAGATCCCACTCTTGCTCGGCTCTTTCCATGAGCACTTTTTTGTCGAGCAGAAGCTGATAAGCTTCTTTCACCTTTTTGTCTTTGTTGTGCACGACCATCATTTTGATACAACCAAGTTGTAACTTCGAGAGGGCCAAAGCGTTTGTCGTCACGCAGAAAACAAACAGCAACAAAAAGACCATGTTCCTCATTAAACGTTTCATCAAAGCTCCTCCAAACCGAGAAATAGAAATGAATAGAAAAGAGTGCATTTTTATTTTGGCTTTGCGATAAGCAACAGTTGTGCCATGGCAGACTTCTTAGGCCCTAGACGCGGGTTTTGGCTCAGTGTGGGCTGGAGAAGGGCTAAATGAGGGCTTCCTGCGGCCCTTGCGAGCACAAAAAAAATGTTTCACATTGGCACATTTGTCTCAGGTGTAGACAGGGCCGCTATCTGTTAGAATTCAACTCACATGGTTTTAATGAGAGAAATGACCTTTCGGATCCGCCGATCCGGATCTGACTAGTCGAACCCAAATTAGTTATAGAACGTGAGTTTTGTAATCACCCCTCGAGGGTAGTTTTATAAGCAGGAGGCCAAGCGTGAGCAGCAAACAGTTAGAACAACAGTGCATCAATACAATCCGATTTCTTGCCGTAGATGGTGTCCAGAAAGCTAATTCAGGCCATCCAGGTGCGCCTATGGGAATGGCTCCCATGGCTTATACACTCTGGGACAGACACCTCAACCACAATCCCCAAAATCCACTCTGGGCCAATCGCGACAGGTTCATCCTCTCTGCTGGTCACGCCTCCATGTTGCTTTATTCACTCCTTCACCTCACTGGATATGAACTCTCCTTGGACGACCTGAAAAACTTCCGTCAGTGGGAGTCAAAAACACCGGGCCATCCTGAACATGGTGAAGCTCCTGGTGTAGAAATGACCACAGGCCCCCTAGGCCAAGGATTTGCGCATGGCGTGGGAATGGCCATGGCCGAGCAATTCCTCGCCGCTCGTTATAACAAACCTGGTTATGACATTGTGGACCACCATACATTTGCCATCGTTTCAGACGGAGATTTGGAAGAAGGAGTATCCGCCGAAGCAGCAGGACTTGCCGGCACATTGGGTTTGGGTAAACTCATTTATCTATATGATGACAACAAAATTCAAATCGACGGTTCCACAGAAAAAGTATTCACCGAAGACGTAGCCGCTCGCTTCCGTGCCTGTCACTGGCACGTCGTCGGCCCCGTTGATGGATTTGATGTTGACGCAGTCTCTGCCGCCATTGAAGAGGCAAAGAAAGAAAAAGACAAACCCTCCATCATCATCTGCAAAACCATCATTGGTTATGGCGCTCCCCTCGAGAACACATCAAAAGTGCACGGTTCACCTCTTGGACCTGAAGGTGTCATTTCTGCCAAAGAAAAACTCGGTTGGCCCAAAGAGCCCGATTTCCACGTGCCCGATGAAGTACGTGAACACATGGGTATAGCCATCAACAAAGGCAAAGAGAAGGAAAATGGTTGGCAGGAAATGTTTGCAGCCTACAGCAAAGAATTTCCAGAGCTTGCTGACAAATTCGAAAGAGAAATGAAGGGTGAACTTCCCAAAGGGTGGGATGAAAAATTGAACACTCTTTTCCCCGCCGATGGCGGAGCCCTGGCCACGCGCGCATCATCTGGAAAAGTCATTAATGCTCTCGTGGAAAAAGTAGAAAACCTCATGGGCGGTTCTGCTGACTTGGCCGGTTCCACCAAAACAATGCAAAATGACAAACCTGAGTTCAGCAAAGAAGACCGCTCAGGACCAAACGTTCACTTTGGTGTACGTGAACATGTCATGGGGTCCATCGCTGGTGGAATGGCCCTCCACGGCGGAGTCATTCCTTACACGGGCACATTCCTCACATTCTCAGACTATATGAGACCACCAATGCGCCTGGCTGCTTTGATGAAACAACGAGTCATCTATGTCTTTACACACGACTCAATCGGTCTTGGTGAAGATGGCCCCACACATCAGCCCATTGAACATCTCATGGCTCTGCGTACCATTCCCAACTTGGCAGTCATTCGCCCCAGCGAAGCCACAGAAACTGCACAAGCTTGGAAAGCTGCCATCGAAAGAACGACAGGTCCCACAGTTCTGGTCTTCACTCGCCAGAAAGTGGACACCATCGACCGCAAAGAACACGGTGCTGCAGAAGGTTTGCACAAAGGCGCATATGTCCTCTGGGAGTCCGATGCAGAACCTGAAGCAATCATCATTGGTACAGGTTCCGAAGTTGAAGTGGCCCTCGCTGCTGGCAAAAAACTAGCCGCTGATGGAGTCAAAACCCGTGTCGTCTCCATGCCCTGTTGGGAGCTCTTCGACGAACAAGCAGCAGACTATCGCGAGAAAGTTCTGCCCAAAGAAATCCGTGCCCGTGTGGCCGTCGAAGCTGGCATCAAAACAGGCTGGGAAAAATACGTGGGCCTCGACGGTGCCATCGTCGGTATGGACGGTTTTGGTGCCTCAGCTCCAGCTGAAGTGCTCTACGAAAAATTTGGCATCACAGCTGACAAAGTGGCCGAAGCTGCCAAAAAACTCCTTGGTTAGTAGTGGTTAATAGCTGAACTAATCAGCCATTAAAAAAGCCGCCAGCAATCTGTTGGCGGCTCTTTTCTTGCTGTAGTTTAGTGAACTCGCGCGTGAGGCTAGCAGTGTGCGCTGCTCCTCGAGGCGCTCATCGGAGTTACCGACTATTCGTCACTTCGTACAGCTTGCGCTGACCATCCACCTTGCGCACGTTGAGGTGACAGGCTGTCGTCAAAAGCTTGAAAACCTCCATTGGCCGCAAATTCCTCAACTCACAAGCAAGCCTGCCTTGCACGTCTTTTGCAATACGCAACCTAATCCCTGCGTGTTGAGCCACAGACTTCAGCACCAGAGGCAGAGACAAACCGCGATGCCTCGAAGTGAAATCACTGGCCACACTTTTGTCGATTATGGGCTCAAAAACCAGATTTCCCACAGGCTTGGCCGACACGACATAACTGTTGGGGCAATCAGGAAGAACGGTCAGATGATATTCCATGGCTTTGGTTATCAGCTCGAGGCAGTGCAAAGGGTCTATATTTGACAAATCAAAAGCCGTCGGTCCACGAACGCCTCTATCGAAAATGACATTAAATTTGCCCCCTCGTGAAAGCATTTGGAAAGCATCGCGAATGTCGATATGTCTATTTTTCATCGTAAATCCATACCTAGTTCCAGCCTGTGCTTTCAGCACAATTGGGGGCGAAGCTTTGGGAGTGACTATGAATGTTGGTCTCATGCTGCGTCTAGGTTTTTTCAACAGAGGCATTTCCACTTTCACTGCGTGAAATCCTGCGTCTTTGACCACTTTGACCAAAGCTATCATTGGTGAGAGATTTTCCACGTTAACGCCCCGTTTACCTCTCACTTTGGGATGGAAAACGACGTTCATCCTTCCCGAGCGGGCTATCATCTGGCAGACATCACGGATGTCGATATCATTGGTTTTCAGCGTGAAAGCCAGAGAGGAGGAAAGGCAAACAAGCACCAGCAGAGCCACCAGTGAAGCTCTCTTCATTAGAGCGACTAAACACTTCAGAGCGACTAAACACTTCAGCAAGCGTTTCTTTCTTTTCATCAAAAACCTCTGTTCATTAAAACTCTGACAGCTAACGAGCCCCTGTCAAAAATAAAAAGTTTTCATTGGAGTATTGTCCAAGACGTCTACCAGTATTTTGTCAGGAAAAATGGCCTCAATTCTGAAACGACCATCTGGAGAAACCCAGCCCAAATCAACGTCAAAGAGCTTTCCCTTGTATAAAATCAAAGCAGATTGTTTTTTTTCGGAGAAAAAAATGCCCCCCACACGAAGTAGCAGAGGTCCCTTGGCCAAAGAAGGAGAGTGTGGAGGAAGTGACACATTCACTTCCACGGGTTTTCCAGAAACTTGGAGCTCTTTTCTGACAGTATCAAAACCTGGCAGGGAGAAGGTGAATTCGTGGAGCCCAGAGCTCAGTTTTAACTCCTCTATCTTGTGAGCGGGACCCAAGTTCCTTTTCCCCAAGGGGAGGGAGCTGCAATAAACGGAGCAATTTGGCGGAGTTACCGAAAAGGAGATTTCAGCCTCTTTCCCTTGGCCCACACCAAACCAACCTGCAGCAAAAGAGTTTGTTGTTGTGAGAATTATTGCTAACAGAACATATCGTTTCACACAGACCTCCTTCGTCTGCAGGGATAAACGAAGAGTAGCCCAAAAACCCCCGCAAGTTTCTGGCAATTGCTCAAACTTTGTTCCTCATGTTAGGCTAGCGCCTCTGGAGGATATACGTGGACATTATCGATCTACTTCGTAAAGCGGTCAAACAGGGAGCGTCGGACATCATCTTTTCTGTTGGTGTGCCGCCAATGATGCGTTTCCAAGGGCGTCTGCGCCCTTATGGGAAAGAACCCCTCTCACCAGAGCTCACAAAAGGAATGGTTTATTCCCTCCTCGATGATGAGCAAAAAGCCAAATACGAAGAAGAACACGAGCTAGATCTCTCCATCTCCATCAAAAATATTGGTCGCTTCCGAGTGAACTGTTATCGACAACAAGGATTTGTTGGTGCTGCCTTCCGTATCATCATGTCCGAGATACCATCACTGGAAGAGTTGCGATTGCCAGCAACAGTGCAGAACTTCACTTATCTGCCTCAAGGATTGGTTCTTGTCACGGGACCAACAGGTTCTGGTAAGTCAACGACTCTGGCGGCAATGATCAGCAAAATCAATCAAGAACAAAAAATGCACATCATCACCATCGAAGATCCCATTGAATACGTGCATACACACGATAGATGTGTTGTTGACCAGCGTGAAGTGGGTAATGATACGGTCTCATTCAAAAACGCTCTCAAATACGTATTGCGTCAAGATCCCGATGTCATCCTCGTCGGTGAGATGCGCGACCTAGAGACCATCGCCGCTGCCCTCACTCTGGCTGAGACGGGCCACCTCGTCTTCTCCACTTTGCATACCCAAAGTGCCGCCCAGACAGTGGACCGTATCGTTGATGTCTTCCCACCCTATCAGCAACAGCAGATTAGGGTGCAGCTCTCACTATCGCTAAAAGCCGTCGTATCTCAACAGCTATTGCCCTGCCGAGATGGTTTCCGCCGAGTTGCTGCTCGCGAAGTAATGATAATGACTCCAGCCATCGCTCACCTCGTTCGTGATGGTAAATCCCATATGATTACTAACGTCATCCAGACCAGTGCCCAAGAAGGAATGATCACAATGGACGACTCCCTTTTGGCACTACTCCAAGAAGGACTCATCTCTGCTGAAGTGGCCATCTCGAAAATGGTCTCCGATGAGAAAAAAGCCTTCGCCATGGAGCTCACGGGCTATCGCCCAATGATGTATTAACAACGCACCAGCGTTTCCCAGCTTTCAAACAACGCAACAGCGCTCGCTCGAGCGAGCTTTTCCCATGAAAAAAGAGCCGCCCGAAGCGGCCCTTTTTACATTTGGACTGAGGTCTGCGCAGCCCTCGCCTTGCGGTGACAGCACCTACATTGGCACGTAACCTTTGTCCATGAGTCTCTTCACTGTAATGCCTAGGCGTGAACCTGGTGTACCCAGCTGAGAAGCGAGACATTCGAGCTGTACCATCTCACCTTTGTCTACCCAAATGCCCTGACAGCCTTTGCAGTAGTCAACGAGGAGTTTTCCTGAGGCGGTGGTGATTTGTGAATATTCCATCTCAACGAGGTGTGAACCTTTGCAGCGGGGGCATTCATATTCTGTTGGTTTGGCAGTGGCCAAAGCTGTCTGCAATTCGGGAATGTCCTCGGCGAGCTCACAAGCGTCAGCCAATTCGCCTTTTTCGAACCAGGAACCTTTGCAGCGGTCGCATAGATCGAGGGTAACACCTTCACCTGTATTAAATTCGTGTACTGTTGGTGTTTTACATTTGGGGCATTTGAGGATGTTTTCGCCACGAACTTCGGCTCTCATCTGCCAAATGGCGCGCATTAGGCGGATTTTCCTATCATCCTGGGCGTCGGCAATCTCTTCGGCCTGTCCCAATTCGCCGCCATCGAGCCATACTCCGCCGCAGCCTTCACAGAAGTCTACGAGCAAATCTTTACCAGGAATGTATTTGAGCTCTTTCATCGTGCCTGAACATTCGGGGCAAGTACAACCTGCGGGGGCATTTTTCAACAAGTCTTTATAATTGGGCACGTCTTTGGAGAATTTTAGGTAGGCACCCATTTCACCTTTCTCAAAGTACATTCCATTGCACTTATCACAGGCGTCGACTTCAATGCCGCCAAGGAGTTCAACTTCTTTTAAGGCTATTCCACTACATCTGGGACAGTTCATATGGTCTCCTATTCTTTCGAAAGGTTCAGTGCAATTGGTGCCAAATACTATCGTAGCATAGCCTCGCCCGCCATCGCTCATGGTACGCGCCCGCTGTCGCTCATGGTAGGATTGAGGAGACACTGAAGCTGCAATGAGAGAGGGAGTTGACCCAATGAGCCTCACCATCGACGTGGCAATGCCTCGCAAGCCAGGATTGCTTCCTATCTTCGAGATAAGTGGAGAAGACGACGTTTCCATTGGCTTGTTGCGAAATGTGCGTCTAGACATTGAGATGCCCGCTGATGACGAGGGTAATCCCTACTTCCGCCTTCGTCTTCCAGACCGCAAGATGTTGCTCATCAAATCTGCTCCTTTGCCTGGTGAATTATTCTTCCGCCTCGAAGAGGAACTTTCGGGTAGACCAAATCGCCCCATTGTCAATCTCAAGGCTGACAATAAAGTGGAGGAGATTACAGATCAGCTGGGCTGGGGCCTCTTGGACTTCTCTGGAGCCTGGGTCAAATCAGTACGTCTCGCTGCAGAAAAGAAAATGAAAGAAGCTGCCAGAGAGGCAGCCAAAGCCGTTACTGCCAATCCTGGCGACGAAGGTTTCCGTGTCGTTTGGGGCCGTTTCCTGCTAGCCGCTGGTGAAACAGAAGAGGCTAAACGTGCCTTCAACGAAGAGTTAGAGGTATTCCCTGAGGCATACCGCGCCATGGCTGAACTGGCCGCCCTCTATTATCGGGACACAAAACGGGACAAAGCTCTCGAGCTCCTGCTCGGAGCCCTTGCAGTCTATCCCAATCACCTGAAAAGTCTCCTTCTGACGGCCGACTTACTTCTGGCTGGTGGTGGCGACGAGGCAGTGCCCTATCTTGCCCGTGCCTGGCGTCTATCGGGCGCTCTTGCTCCACAACATATTCATGCCATCATCGAAAGACGCAAAAGAAACGACCTCCTTGAATCCGTGCGCCAAGCAGCTCACACAGTTGATTTGAGCACAACCATCACAGGCGAAGGAGTGGCCGTTCCCAAAGCGGAAGACCGTGACACTCACCGCGCCGTCGAAGAGAGCCAGCAAGTTACTCCGCCAGAACCTGCTCCTCTGCCAAAACCCGAAGAGGTTGAGGTTCCTTGCGAAGCTGTCACAAAAAAAGACATCATCAGATTGGCTGCTCGGGAAGTTTATCGTGATGGCAAAGTCACTCCAGAAGAGAAACTCATCTTCCGCCAGATTTGCCGCGCCTTCCCCATTGGCCCCGATGAAACGAAAACCATCGTTGCCGAAGAGCGCGCAGCAGTTGTAAAAAACGGAGCAAAAGGCGGTGACTTCGTGGCCAAAGATCTCTTCCGCGACGTGCTCAAACTCGTCTACAAAGATGCCAAAGTCTCACGGGATGAAGTAAATATGGTCATGGGCTTGGCAAAAACTCTGGGACTCTCTCGCGCTGAATGTGTGGAAGTGCAAGAAGAGGTGAAGAAAGCGTAAACCATGGCTGAGAACAAGGTCGCTCGCGATAGAGTGCGAAGCCTTTCAGTTATCATGGGCACAGCCTTTCAGAGGGCTGCATTACGTTTTTCCAACTATGCCATCGTTGGTCTGGCTATCGTTGCCATCCTCGTCCTACCCGAGGTGCTGACAGCTCCAATCTTGCTCGCCAGCCTTCTCCTTTTCACAGGCAACACCTTCCTCGGAGCCACTGACGAAGCACTCCTCGACGAACTCCTCGATGATCTTGGTGAAGGCCACGCCAAAGCACTTCCAGCTTCAACGACAGCCAACTCAGCTGCCTCAAGCTCCAAGGACCAACAACTAAAACTAAAAGGCCGTGGTCGCGAGCTTTACCAACGCCTCGTCAAATGCAGAAAAGCACTGACCAAAGAGCTCGAAGGAGGAATGAACTCCATTCCCGGCATGGATGTGGCTGATGTGAATGCCCGTCTTGATGAGCTCCAGCAGAGCTTCCGCGCCCTCGCAAGTCGACGGGGTCAATTTGACAATCTCCTCACCAAAACGGACAAAGAACAGCTACTCAAAGAAGCGGATGAGCTGTCACAACAGTCCGCCCAAGCCACCTCCGAAAGGGCGACGGAAGACTTTGCCCGAGCCGCTGCGGAAAAACGTTTGCACGCCAAAACTCTAGACGAAATCGCCGAAGGTGTAGAAAACATAGAAGCCAAACTGCAGCATATCCTCTCTTCTATGGAAGGATATCGCGCCTACATTGCTTCCCTCTGTGTCCGTGACAGCGGAGACGATGAGAGCGCAGCTGAAAACTTGGATCAAATCGTTCGTGGACTGACAGAAGAGGCCGAAGATCTCGACCGCCTCTTGGATGTGTTGGGAAGGTAGGAGATAATGTTCATCCCCTTTGAATTGGCCGAGAAAGAGCCGCTCAAAGAAGAGGACAAAGATCTCGTCCAGACAGAGCAGCAATACGAAGACAATCCCGGCCGCAAAATGCTGCTCCATTATCTGGCAGTGGAATATTTCAAACGGGGGTATACGAACCGTTGTATGTTCGTATGTCAAAAACTGACACAAGTAGAGGCAACTCGCGCTTCCGTATGGCAGCTCCTGGCCCGCTGTCAGCTCCGTTTGCGTCTCGATGAAAAGGCCAAAGAGACGCTCGAACTCATCTCCAAAATGCCCAACATTGAAGGTGAAATTCTCAAATGGGCCTTCACCAAGTTGGAAGAGCTCTCTCCACAGACTCCCAAAAGAAATCCCGACGATGAAGAGGAAGTACCCAAACGCGGTTCTCCCCTCGGCGCCGTCCTCGAACAGCGAAACATCGTCACCTACATAGGTTCCAAAAGTGACGAGCAAGTGGACGCCGTGCGGGCCCAAGTGGAACAAGATCCAGACAATCCAGAAATGCTCGATTGGTACGCCTTCGTTCTTTATTCATCAGAACGCATAGAAGAAGCAATCGAAGTCTACGAGCGCATTTGCCAGGAATTCACGCCCTCCGATACGACCTACTATTACCTCGGTTCGGCTTACCTGAAAATGGCCAATGTGAAGATGGCATTCATCTATTTCGAGGCATTGCAGCGCGAATATCCCAACAGCCCCCTGCTGAAAAAAATCGATGACAAGCGGATCAAACTGCGTTCGCTAACGAAAAAATAGCTGCCCCTACTTCTGGTCTGGCCCCACGGCATTCATGGCCAACATGAAATCACGCTGCTTTTCTCGTTGCTCACGCGTGCCCAAAGTGGCTGCCCGTCGACAACAGAACACAGCCTGCTTGGCGTCTTTCTCGACACCAATACCCATGTGATAACAATATCCCAAGCTCGACAGAGCCGGCCCAAAATTCTGCTGGGCCGCCCGCCGATACCACTCAACGGCCCGCTGCTGATGATTGGGCACAAAAGTGGCACTCTCATAACAAACAGCCAAATGATATTGAGCCCGCACATTATTTTCCTCAGCAGGACCCAATAAATAAGTCATTGCCGTCCGCAAATCGTGTTTCACACCAAATCCACGCGTAAAAGCAATGCCCAGATTGATAGAAGCCTCCACATTACTCTGATGGGAAGCCCGTATAAACCACTGAACGGCCTCTTGAGCATTTTGCGCCACACCCGCTCCAGTGGCCAAACAATAACCCAAATTATTTTGGGCCCGCTTGTCACCCTTCTCAGCGGCCCGCCGGTAATAAGAGACGGCCTTCTTTAAATCCTTCTTGCGTCCCAAACCACGATGATGACAAACAGCAATGGCATAAAGAGCTGATGGAGACATATCAGATTCGTCTATAGTCGGCTTTTTAGTGGGTGTGGGTTTCTTCGTTGGCGTAGGTTTTTTAGTTGGCTTGGGAGTAGGTTTTGGCGTCGGATTTTTCGTAACTTTGGGAGTGGGTTTTTTCGTCGGTCGTGAGGCAACCCTCGTTGGACGCGGGCGTCGTCGTTTTCGCTTGGGAGGTTTGGAGCTTAGGAAGAAGGCCCCTAGACTAGCTACCAGCACCAATGCCGTTACAGCAGCGGCAATTGCGTGGTTGTTCTTTTTCACCTTCGGAGCTGCCACCGCTATGGAACGCCTCGTTGTTCCGCCACTTCCATACCAGGGTCGGAGCATTCGGCGAAATTCAGTGGCAGACTTGGAACGTTCTTTGGGATCTATGGAGAGGGATTCCATAATAATGCCATCTAGCTCTTCATCCACATCAGGATTAAAAGAGGAGGGTGGAGGCAAGGGCTCGCCACCCTGAGCGACATATTGGACCCACTCCTGCCCTGAGAGGGGAGTACGCCCCGCCAGACAGTAATAAAGTAACATCGCCAGCTGGAATATATCTGACTGAGGGCTGGAAGGTTTACGAGCCACCACTTCTGGCGGGAGAAAAGGCAGCAGGCGCTGAAGCTCAATGTCCTTGGGTATCTTGAGAATCTCTGAAGACTTGCCAAACTCAGCCAAAGACAAATCAGTGAACATGGGGTAACCGGCTTTGGTGAGCACGGCGCTAAAGGGCGTGATGAAACGGTGAAGACAATTGGCTGAGTGCATCTTAGCTACAGCATCAGCGAGCCTGACCACAATCTTCACAGCATTAATGACCGTAAGTTTATTTTGGGTGGTGAGGTCGGGCAGGGGAGTTCCTTCGAAATACTCGAGAATGCAATAAGCACCGTCGACTTGAACGAAAAAATCACGCAATGCAGGTACGGACCGATGTTTGACAGCCTTTAGCACCTCTGCTTCAGTCTCGACTCTTTTGCGCAGCAAACCATCTGCCCACAAATTCATGGGTGTCACCTTGATGATGACCTTCGAGTCGTCAACTTTGTCTCGGGCGCTAAAGCTCATCCCGAGCGAATTCTCGCCGATTTGCTTCAAGTCGGCATATCGCTCATTTCTGTCCATACAAAAACCCCGCCACCTCCTTTCAGACATGGTCGATACACTAATTTTACTTCATTGATCCCATCGGTACAGTGTT
>CAZXTJ010000006.1:0-4996 GCA_964643655.1 uncultured bacterium | reverse complement strand
ATTTGCCTTCGGCAAAGTGGGGCTGAAGATTTGCCTTCGGCAAAGTGGACATGATAAGTCTGTTGTGGGGATGGAGGGGAAACAATGGCTGACGTTCAAGCCACGAAGCCAATCGTTACACACAAAGTGGACTTTTCTGGAGCAGAGCCCTATTTCAGGCTCGATCTCTTCTTTCAGCTCGCATCGGGCGAAGCCATCGTTCACATCATCCTCAATGAAAACGTCCCCTGCGGAGCCGGTCCACTACTCACTATCTCAGGAGCCCACGACGCCACAGGAATGACCCTTCTATGTGCCCGTGAAAACATCGACTATGGTGACATCCAATCATTGAGCTGTGAAATAGACATGGAGGAAGAAGAACGTCCCCACGGTCGTTTGCTCCTTCGAATGTCCGATGGAGTCCTTCACATTGCCGGTGATCAAGAATTCGTCGATTGGGCTTCACAAGTCGTCGTTGATTTGGCTGAGAGTGAAATAGTCTCCCTGGCCGAGGTCATGGCCGCAGTCCGCCGAGCCGAAGATACCCTGCTGCCACCAATCACAGAACTCCCTGCTCAAGTACGCCACGAGCTCGAGCAGGCGCTGAAAAACAAAGACCTGGCCCTCATGATCTCCATCTTCCGCCAGGCACAACGATTGGCTGAGGAAGCTACGCGCCGCCTAGGACCCGTAGAAAACGGCGAAGTGCCCCAAGAAACACTGCACCTCGCTGAAATCGGCCGCTCCCTCGTTGACCTTCTCGACAAAGCCGTCGACGGACGAGCTGCCCTGAAGATGGTCTCGTCACTCCTCAACCAAGGCGTCGATCCCGAGCCTCTTTCATTCTACGGAGTGACCAAAAAGGGGAGGGGAGTAAGAACCATCGATATCGTCGACGGATTACTCATCAACCTGGCCAAATCATCGGCAGACACCCCACTTGGAGCAGTCGTCGACGAACAAAAAAAACGCAAAACCGAGACAAAACAACAGCGCCGTTCCATCCTCCGTCGGATTGAAGAGACATTGAGTCTGCATTTGAAGTAACAACGCGTCAGCGTTCTCTCTTTTTTTACAACGCGCGTCAGCGCGTTTCTTCATTCGCAACGCGCGTCAGCGTTTCTTGAAACGCTAGCGTTTATCAAATCCGCTCGATCCCAGCAAGTAACTTTGCAAACTGCTCAGCAACGAGTGGATTTACTCTCGTTGCAAAAAAAGACGGGAGCCGAAGCTCCCGTTTTTTTACCAATCATCATCCATTCCTGGAGGCGGTTTGCCCAGTACTTCAGCCAGAATGAAAGCACGAGCCAGGCTGTCGAAGTCTTGGGGCAATATGTCAGCCATCGCGGCACTGGATACTGCTTTCGCTGCTTCCTCGCGCTGTCGGTTGGCTTCTGCAATACGTCGCTGTCGTTCGGCGCGAGCAGCTTCTGCAGCCTGTCTCGCTTGCTCATCAGCTTGTTGCTGAGCTTGCTGGACTTGCTGCTCTCGTCTCTTGCCGCGTCGGCGACGTCGTTTGCCACCACCCCCCTGTGCCTGCTCAACGAGTTCTTTGATGAACTCGCTTTTCATCAGGTCGGAGGAGACGTCTTTGAACATTGTTTACTCCGCTCAGGCCGAGGCTGGTTTGCCCTGGTTGGCGTTGGAGAATCGTTTTCGCATTGCTGTGTCTGCCTCAATGTTCTGAAGCTTGTAATAGTCCATTATTCCCAAGTTGCCAGAACGTAGTGCTTCTGAAATGGCAATAGGAATCTGACATTCGGCTTCTTTGACTTTGGCTTCCATTTCGACCACTTTGGCGCGCATTTTTTGCTCGTCGGCGATGTTCTCTTGATGTTGCGCAGCAGCCATTGCACGTCGTTTTTCTGCCTCTGCCTGAGCAACTTGTTTGTCGGCTTCGGCTTGGTCGATTTGCAACTGGGAACCAATGTTCTTTCCAACGTCCACATCAGCGATGTCGATTGAAATAATCTCGAAGGCTGTGTTGGCGTCGAGACCTTTTTTCATAATCACTGAACTGATTTTGTCAGGGTTCTCGAGAATTTCTTTATGAGTTTCAGCTGAACCGATGGTGGTACAAATACCCTCACCGACACGGGCCAAGATTGTCTCTTCACCAGCACCACCAACGAGGCGGTTGATTTTCACTCGTACGGTAACACGAGCTGTTGCTTTTACCTGGACACCATCTTTGGCCATGGCTGCAACCATGGGTGTGATGATGACCTTGGGTTTAACGCTGTTCTGCACAGCTTCGAAAACATTACGACCAGCCAAGTCAATGGCGGCAGCTTCGTTGAAACCAAGTTGGATATTGGCTTTGTTGGCTGAAACGATGGCATTGACGACGAGGTCGATGTTACCACCAGCAAGGTAGTGGGCTTCGAGGAGCTCGATGTCCAAAGGAATGCCAGCTTTTTTCGCCTGAATGAGAGGGCGAATGACACGCGCTTGGTCAACACCACGTAGTCTCATGAATATGAGGCGTAAAGGTCCAATGGCTACACCAGACGATATGGCAGCCACCCAAAGACCAATTGGGAAATACATCATAAAGATGAACCCAAAGAACATGACAAACATGAAACCACCGAAAAATAGCATCTCATCCATGCAAAATCCTCCTGTCGACTACGTATGGATAGGTTAGTCTGCGTTAGCCTCTACTTTTTTTACCATCAACTTACCGTCTGCAACTTTGAAGACTTCCAAGATGTCACCATTGTGCAGGAATTCGCCTTCAGAGAAAACTTCCACAGTTTCATCTTCAAAGGTTGCTTTTCCGCCAGGGCGAAGATCGGTCAGTGCTTTCAGTTTTCGACCAACCCAAAGATCAGGATCATACTTGTCTTGGGCAGCACCAGATGTTGCTTCATCCAAAGTTTTGTCGAGAACAAAAGCACGGCCAGCTTCTGTGCGAGCCATCATTTTAATAGAGACGACAACAACAACAATGGCCAGTACTAACAGCACGAGGGTTATGAGACTTCCTTTGGCAAAACCATAAAGGGCAAAAGCCTGATAACCACAGAATGCCAAAGCTGCAATGGAGCCTATACCTGCCATGCCAAAGCCTGGAATGAGGAAAATCTCAACTAGCGCCAAGGCGATGGCAACAACGTAGAGGGCAAACAAGAGTATAAGGCCAGAACTTCCACTTGCTTCACTCTGTGCCTGTGCCAGCAGGGGACCTGGAGTCGCCAACAAGACGAAAGTCAGTAATATAAGTAATTTCCCCAAGGTGTTCATGACAGAGCCTCCGTTTCTTCAGCTGTCATTATTCTATGTTTAGCCAGATCATGATCCGACCTATTCAGCTTACACCGAATAGTCGGCATGAAGACACCAACGTCCTCTGTAACAAGAAATTTACCGTTCTCAGCCGTTTTCCACTTTTTTCCACTGTTTAACAGGGCAACTTGACGGTTTGGAGTCGTAACCCTATAATCGCGCGCGTAACCAAGTTGTTAAACACGGTTGCTTTTTGCCCTGTTTGATATAGGAAAGAGGTCTGCCAAGTGGCAGTATTACGAAAAAGCGCAGTTCTAAGCGCCATTCTGTGGGGAATCCTTACCACGACGGCCTTTGCCGTTCAGCCTGCTTTACATCTTCCACCTTGGGCTGAACTGTCTCTGCGGTTTACTTCTCCACCCATTATTGGTGAAAAGACGGACCTCGTTGGTGAAATGCGCTGCCTCATTGGTGAAGGGGAAATGGGTACTCTCTCCCTGCAATTGCCGCCTGGTTTGCGGGTCATCTCTGGTCGACCAACAGTGCGAGTAAAACTCGTCAGAGGGAGGAACCAACGTGTTGCCGTCCGTGTAGGCGTTGAAAAACCCTGTCCCAAAGGGCGTGTAGCGCTCACACTCGTGGCTCCTTACCCCCAAAAAGGAGTCATCGCTCAGATAAAAAAGGGAACGAAAAACCGTGAGATACAACTGAAAAGAATCAATCTCGTCCATCAGTTAAAGGGCAAACAAGAGATGTCTGCCTCCTTGCGTTTGCACGTCTCCCACTTTGAATCCATCTCTGGTGCTGCTGATGTGGTCTGGCGCCGAGTTGCTCGTGGTCCTCGTGGAAAGGGCCTTTTCATCCTCCGGCCATCTCCAAACCTGGGCAATAGAAAAACCATTCAAAGCCGGATCCGATCATTCGAAAGACATGAAAACATCTTGCGCAGAAATCCACGCCTAAGAGCGAGAGTCGCCGCTTCAGCCAAGAGCGGACGCAAAAGCAAGGTCGTAGCTTACGGCGAAAACCTCTTTGCTCTGGCAACAATTCTTTATGCCGAAGAGCCTAGCTGTGCACCAGCAATTGCTTTACTGAGACGCAAGGCTGAGAAAAAGCGTGGCGTCCTCTCTGAGACCGTCATTGCCCTGCGTAATCTCGAAGCTCTCGCTCTTCTCCATCACGGAGAGACAAAAGCAGCCATCCGCAAATGGGGCCTCCTGTGCAACGACTCCAAAATCGGTTCACTCCGCGCATACGCCCTTTTTAATGCTGGCGAAGCCACCCGTATCTCTTCTTCTCGCAAAGCTGCCAAAGAGTTTTTCAAAGCGGCACTTTCCATTCGCCCAGGTTTGACTATTGCTAGAAAGCGTATGTTGTGACGCCCGATTTGCAGTGGCCCAAAATAGTGCGCAAGGCAGCCACAGCTCAAGATGCTGTTCTGCTCAAAGTCCTTCACGCAAGGTATGGCGAGTCTTCTCTACGCCAAGTGCTCTCTTTCATTCACAATGAGCTCTCCAAAGAAGAGGGATTGGACGTTTATAACATCCAATATGAAGGTTCTGTGGCCAGTGCAGCAGCCACTGAAGCTGTCGATGACGTCTTTGCAAGGTTGGGCAAAGATGTAATACGTTTCATCCTGCCAATGTTCAGAGGGCGAAATCGTGTTGTCCGAATAGAGCACGATGAGAGGTTATTGGTGGCAGAAGCCCCAGATTTTGCTAGTATCGAAGGGATTAAGGATAGATGGTTGTCCTTCCTTGGTGATGAAGGGCAACTCTTGTAT
>CAZXTJ010000005.1:0-38020 GCA_964643655.1 uncultured bacterium | reverse complement strand
AGAGTACATCTCTGGAGAGAGTGGTTGCCCCGGTCTAGCAGCAGGCCTTGGTGGTGCAGCTTGTGGAGCACCGGGAGCAGGCCTAGGAGGAGCCATTCCTCCGCCAGCACCTGGAGGTGGTGGACCTGGACGTGGCGGCGCAGGAGCGCCTCCGCCTGGTTGTGGATAGGGTGCCTGCGGCTGTGGAGCAGCAGGTCGCCGAGCTGGCCGACCAGCTGAAGTTGCCTTAATCCTGTCGAGCAGTGACATATGTCTGATCCTCCTATCGTGCTGACCAGACGCCAAACGAGCTCTAGCAAGCACCCACCAAAATTCATTCTTAGTATAGGCCATGAAGTAGGACGAAACAATGAAAACAAGCCTCAATGTCTTCTTTCACACGTGGACTTCATCTGATACACTGCTCACCTGCTTGTGGACCTCAAAGAGTGAAAATAGCCCAAATTGGGCTGGAGGAAGGAGTCGCCGTGGGCGCAGGTCGCCAGGAAAAGCTATTTATGGGAGTCGAGCGACCGGCTCGGTATGCAGGGGGAGAGCTCAATTCAGCTCGTTTGAAAGAAGGAACGACTGGTCGAATGGCCCTCGTTTTCCCTGATACCTATGAAATAGGCATGTCTCACGTAGGTATGCGGCTGCTTTATCACCTCGTCAATGAACAAAAAGAGCTCTTTTGTGAGCGAGCATTCCACCCCTGGGTGGATATGGAGGAAGCTCTGCGCAAGAACGAAGAGCTCCTATGTACTCTCGAAACGGGTACACCTTTGAAAGAAATGCCACTCATTGGTTTTTCTTTGGCCTATGAAATGCTCTACAACAATTTCCTCAATGTGCTCTCTATGGCCCAAATCCCTTTTTACGCCAAAGAGCGCGACGAAGAAGCTCCTATCATCATCGTAGGTGGACCATGTACCTATAATCCTGAACCTATCGTGCCTTTCATCGATTTGGCCATTTTGGGTGAGGGAGAAGCCGTCATAGTCGAGCTTTGTAAGCTCGCCAACGACAAGAGCAAAACGCGAGCTCAGCGTCTGGCTGCAATGGCCCAATTACCAGGTGTTTACAATCCTGCTGATTTTGAAATCGAATATGACGACAAAGGTCGTGTTAGCAAAAGAACTCCAGCTGACAAAACAATAGAAAAAGCTTGGGCCAAAGATCTCAATAAAGCTTATTTCCCCTGTCAGCCCATCGTTCCCAGCTCAGAAATCGTCCACGACAGAGCTAACTTGGAAATACACCGTGGCTGTATACATGGCTGCCGCTTCTGCCAGGCCGGTTACATCTACCGCCCTTTGCGTGTTCGTTCCAAAGAACAATTGCTGAAAATGTCGCGAGAAATCCTCAAGTCCACCGGTTATGAAGAGCTGGGGCTCGTCTCACTGAACTCTATTGATCACCCAGACATCCTGCCTATCGTTTCTGAACTCGATAGAGAACTCAATCCCAAGAGGATTTCCATTGGTTTGCCTTCCCTGCGAATGGATGCCATTTCCTTCGAACTGACAGAGAAATTGGGACGGACGAAAAAGACCAATATCACTCTTGCTCCAGAAGCTGGTTCACAAAAGCTGCGCGACATCATCAACAAAAATCTCTCAGAGAAACAAATCATCGAGTCTGTTGATGCCTTTATCAATGCTGGTTGGCAATCGATGAAGCTCTATTTCATGATTGGTCTGCCCGGTGAAACTGATGAAGATGTGGAAGCAATCGTTGATTTGGTGAAAAAAATCATCGAACGAGGAAAACCCAAAAAAGACAAAAAAGATGGTCAAAAGAAACAGAAAGGCAGCGGCCGTAACCGTCCATTCAAAGTAACGGTCAACGTTTCCTCTTTTGTGGCCAAATCTCATACTCCTTTCCAATGGGAACCAATGACCGATCTCAAAGTACTTCGCGATAGGATGAACATCCTCATTACTGGTCTTTCTCGCAACAAAAGAGTAAGTCTCAAGTGGCGAGATTTCGAGCTGGGATTGATAGAAGGATTGCTCGCTCGCGGTGACAGAAGATTGGCTCCTGTCCTGAAACGTGTCTACGACAATGGCGGAGTCATGGAGAGCTGGTCCGATAAATTTGATTTCCAACGTTGGCTCGACGCCATGGAAGAAGAAGGCCTAGAGATCAAGGATTATGTCTATCGCCAAAGAGATGCAGAAGAGCAGCTGCCTTGGGATCATCTCAGTTGTGGTGTTACGAGAGAATATCTCGTGGCCGAGTGGAAAAAAGCCAAAGATGGTGTGGGAACCAAAGACTGTTTGGGTAACCACTGTACCAATTGTGGCTTTGGTCCAGATTGTCCCACAAAGAAAATGGGTGAAAAATAATGAGAAAAGAACCAGCCATTCGACTGCGTATCACCTATGAAAAGATAGATGCTCTACGATTCATCAGCCATCGCGACCTCATCCAAGTCTTGACGAGAGCATTACGCAGAGCCCACGTTCCGCTGGCTTATACACAGGGATTTTCTCCGCGGCCAAAACTCTCATTTGCTCCCCCTCTGCCTCTTGGTGTCAAAGGAGCAGGTGAACTATTGGACATAGAGTTGACTCGCCATCAAGACGAAGAAGACTTCATCCTCATGGCCAACAAAGCAGTGCCACAGGGTTTGCGTTTCATTGATGCAACGAACCTTCTGGCTGGAGCTCCTGGCTTGAGTTCTCTCATTTCCCGCTGTCGTTATCGTTTCCGACCTTTGAGTGAAAAACTGGGCGACAGCTGTGCCCAAGAGCTACTGACCAAAAAATCGATTATCATTACAAAGCAGCGTAAAAAGGACAAAGTTCCCAAAGAGGTGGAAGTGCGTAATTTGCTACATTCCCTTACAGAAGAGGAAGACGGAGCAATTGTGGCTGAAGTGACAGCCACACCACAAACCATCTCACCTTTTGCTATGGCAAAACTCTTGTGGCCAGCGCTGGAAAATCACGCTCTCGATGATTTGGATATAACCCGATTGGGCTTTCTGACAGTTTCGGGCAAGGAGTTGTTCAAGGGGAACTGAGGAAAATGGCAGAAGATAAAGCGATGACAGAGGATAAACCCAGTGAATCTGGTCTTCGCCAAGGGGTAAAGGCGTCGCTTAGCCGAATGCGCCAGTTTTTTGGTGGATTTGTTTATCCCTTCCGTGGCCTCAAAATGATCTTCACCCATTTTCGACTCTTCAAATATGCCGTGGCTCCCATGCTCATCAACACGGTACTTTTTATCGCTCTGCTCTTTATTGGTAAACATTATTGGATACAGTTCATCACCAGACTGGCACCTGATGACTCCGCTCCTGTTTACCTCATCATCGTTATGTGGGTGGCTTATTATCTGGCCATAATCTTTGGTTTCATTGTCTACTGCCTCATCTGTTTCCTACTATTCGCGGCCATTGGCTCCATCGTCGCAGCGCCCTTCCTCGACCTCTTGTCCGAGAGAACGGAGTGGGTCTTTTGGGAGGAAGACACGGAGACACCATTTTCCATAAAACTACTCTTACGTGATTTAGGAATCTTGCTCCTCGAGGAAGTTCGCAAATTGGCCACTTGGGTCATTTTTATGATTTGTATTCTTCCTCTCTTACTCATTCCCGTAGCTGGTCAAATCTTGTTCGTCTTCTTTTCGACGACCTTCTCCATTTATTTCCTGGGTCTAGCTTTCGTGGACTTTTCTTTGGCCCGTCGACGCCACTCCTTTACCACCAAAAGAGCTTTTGCTTGGCGTGTGAAATATCACATTTTTGGATTGGGTACAGCCATCTACGTCACACTTCTGTTGCCCATCATTGGTTTCCTCTGTTTACCCATCTCAGCTGTTGGTGGCACATTGCTCTTTTGTGAACATGCCAATGACGAAGAACGAAAGTTCCTTCGCCCCGACAAAGAAGAGCCGAAATTGTTGCCTCCTGGTGAAGAGAAGGCAGAGGAAGCTGAAAAGAAAGAAGAAAAGACAGAGGAAGCTGACGCTTCCTCTAACGAACAGACTTGAGTGACTCACCATCCATTTTGACGAATACGGTCAAGTCACGGCCAATGTGAGCACCTTTGATATTCATCCCTTCGCCGTCCCAAAGTTTGAACACTTTCATCAAACGTCGTCTTTGTTCACCTGTGGGTTTGATGGAGACATAACGAAAACGTTCGCGAGTTCTGGCCATTTGCGCTTGAGCTCTCGTCAGTTGCACTTCCAAACGGCCTTCATTAGTTTGCTCTTTCACTCGGGGGCCACGTCTTCTCGGTGCTTTCTCCCAACGAGTTGCCAAAACGAAGAGTGTGAGCTGTTTGTTTCTTGCTCGGGTTTTGATGCGCAGTTTGCCATCCCTCATGTGGGTTACCCAAAGAGGTTCACCCATTCGCCAATTTGGCGCAAAGTCGAGACCGGTCTCGTCAAATGAGACATAAGGTTTGCCAAAAGAACGAAGTTTTTTGGGATCGACGACTTTGCCTTTTACGCTCTTTCCCCGTGGCAATTCAGCGAGAAGGCCCTCTCCGCCCATTCCAAAGGCATGCCATGTAATGGGACCTTGGTAAGCCCTCAGCCGTCTTCTTCTCTTGGGTTTTCTCTTAGATGGTCTTTTTTGGCTCTCTTCGTCTTCTATCAACTCACTACGAATTCGCCTTCGTACTTTTGGTTCCACATAGACGATTTTGAAGCCATCACGCCCCATGTAGAGAACGTCCAGTTTGTCGCCACGTTCGAATTTGGCAGCTTGTTTACGAAAGGCTTTCGTTATCCCCTGTTTCATGACCACGCCGACGGCTGTGATTTCAGCACGAAAACTCTGGCCAGCACGCAAAGTGGGCATCTCTCGCAGGGGCCGAACACCCAGTCGAGAGGGTAGATGAACCTTTCTGCCCAAATCGACGATGAAAGTCGAACTAAAGATGTCGTCTCGCTCTGAGGCAAAGAGACCTGCAGTTAGTGAAAGAAAAATCGTTATGGCGACCATTAATCTGAACATGTGACCTCCCCAAGGCATTTGTTTGACCATAACAGTTTGATGAGTCAGATGGTTCCTTGTCACGGAAAATCACATCTAGGTACCATAAAAAGAAAAGGGAGGGACATTATGAGCTCTATCACAATAGAAACCAACAAAGAAGACTATACAGGCGGAGAAACAGTCTCTGGAGTAGCAAAACTGGAAGTATCAGACCCAATAGTTGCTCGCGGAATTCGTATCAAATTCGAGGGTTTCGAACGTTCATATTGGACGACAGGCAGTGGGAAAAACCGTAGAACACACTCTAAATATCACTATTACATTCAAGACGAAAAAACTCTCTTTGGCAGAGAGCCTCTCGGTTATATGGAAACCATGGCCGACGCCGTCAAAGGTATATTCACGAAAGCTCATTACGACGTCATCAAACCTGGTACATATGAATATGAGTTTTCTTACACATTGCCTGAAAACATCCCTGGTGATTACGAATCTGGGGGAAACTCAAGGATAGCTTATGAAATAACTGTCTATGTGGACATTCCTCTCAAATTTGATCTCATAGGTAAAAAAACCATCTCAATTTATGAAAGACACGATGAGAGCCTTGCCAAACCCGTATCAGGCGAGAACTCCAAGACTTTCATGCTCGATTCAGCTGGTCCCCTGGAAATGATGGTCAAAACGGACACGAATATGTATTACCCTGGCGACAAAGGCACAGGTTCCGTTGAAATCACCAACAAATCGAGCAAAGAAATAGACGCTGTCACTGTCAGTATTGCGCGAGTAATGGATCTGAAGACAGATTATCGCTCATCATCTTTCACTCAGGAAATAGAAGTCAATCGAATGGACAAACCCTCTATTCCCAAGGGGAAACCTACGACCTTCGAATTTGACTTCGAAATTCCAGAGCATCTCTATTGCACAGTCACATCAGGCCAGATAGTGAAGGTCCACTATGAGCTCGTCGTCAATCTGGATGTTCCTTGGGCAATAGATTTGGACACTCGTTTACCAATCATCTTGTTGGAAGAGCAAGGTGTGCCATCAGGCTTCAAAACTAAACCTGAATAAAATAGAGCATGGCAACTTGACACTTTCTCGAAAATCCCAAGAATTACATAAAAATATAAAAACAATAAGAATAAGAGCCGGAACTCCATCGGGGAGTCAACGGGAAAGGAAGAGCGTGTATGTGCCTGCGTCGTGTTGTTTTTCTATCCATTTTTATTCTTGCCCTAGCCACAACTACCTATGCCAATGATCAAAAAAGAGCCTCCATTTTTGGTTCTCTCTTTGGCGGTTTGACGAGCAGTAAGAAAAAGGCAATCATTCAGTTTGCCGAAGCTCATGCAGCCTCAATGAGTCCAGCAATCGCTTCTGGTCATTATCACGAAGTAAAAGAGTGTGAGTTAATGGAAGCTGCTGAAGGTGAAACCAAACTAGTTCAGGTTTCATTAGGGTATTACAACTCTCCTAAATCTTTGTTGCCCATGTACGACTTTGACATCGTAGTTGAAACCAATGAGAAATACGAATGTCAGTCCGTACGTTCCATAGATGGTAAAAACATCGATTGGCCCTCTCACGATGTGGTCACACTGACAGCAGAACAAAGGGACGCCTGCCTTGAGTTTGCCATTGCTGCAGCAGAGTCAGATAGCCCAGCAGTAGCCTCTGGTCATTATGTAATGGTGGCAGGATGTGCTCGCGATTTGTCTGTCGACAGAGAACTAGTCGTGGCAACTATCGAATATTACAACGGTAAAGCTGGCGGGAAAAAAGCTCTACTTCCCATGTACGACTTTGACATTCTCATCGAGCTTGCTGATGATGGCTCACCAAGAGAAGTCATTAGAATTGATGACAAAGACGTTGATTGGCCCGTCCGTCGCTTCGAACGTATCAAAGGCGAAGCTGCCAGAGCCATTCTCGAATATGCCCGAGCCTGTGCCCTGACGAAAGATCCTGAACTCGATTCTGGTGAATATTTGGAAATAGCAGGAGCAGCCTATGATTTTAGCCAGGAAGACGAGAGCATTGTCAAAGTAGAGCTCGAGTATTACAACCACAAGAGCGGTAAAAAGGCACTTCTGCCCATGTACGACTATGAGATGGTCCTTCGTGTCGAAGGCGGCAAACCTGTGGCTTGTTTATCCATCGATGGTGAAGAGGTTGCCAACGGAAATCTGACCATTCTCACAGAAGGGCAAAAAAATGCCATTATGGAATTTGCCAAAGCCCATGCCGAATTCAAAGAGCCAGTCATTCGTTCTAGACATTACAAATTCGTTGGTGGTTGTGCCTTTGACATGGAGACTGAAGACAGAAGACAAATCCCCTGTGTTCTCGAATATTACCGACACAAAAACGGTAAAAAAGCCCTTCTTCCTTATCACGAATACAAGGTAAACGTGGCTTTGGACGAAAACTTCAAACCTGTGAAAGTTCTCAACATTGACGACAAACCCTGTGACTTCCCACAACGTGAAGTCAGACGTCTGACTGAGAGTGAAAACTCAGCAATTTTGGATTTCGCCCGTCAGCATGTTGCTACTGAGAACCCAAAGGTCAATGACTATGGACTCACCTTCATAGCTGGCGCAGCCATCGATTTGGAATGTGTTGAGACTCATAGAGCAAAAGCACATCTCGAATGGTATCGCCGCGGTGAAGATGGAAAATTGAAACTCTTCGCTTATCACGATTTCACAGTCTTCGTTGAACTCGACGGAAGCAATCAACCAATTCGAGTAATCAGCGAATAGTTCGCCTCAAAAATCGATTTTAATCGAGACTTGCAATCTCGA
This sequence comes from uncultured bacterium, assembly GCA_964643655.1. Classification (GTDB taxonomy): domain Bacteria; phylum Muiribacteriota; class UBA6191; order CAZXTJ01; family CAZXTJ01; genus CAZXTJ01. The sequence continues at coordinate 30,271 of CAZXTJ010000005.1, read as the reverse complement.
TGTAATGAGATTTTTCCATCTCATAAAGCATCGTGTAAGAAAGGTTTTCCAATCTTGGAAGACGTGTTGTCCAATACCGGCACCATGGCCACGGTCCAATTTTGTACTGACCCCAAGGCAAAATGGTTCCTTCAATATAACGATGCTGCAAATACTTGAAACCGACAGAAGCCAATAAACGAATGAAAGAAACTGGTTCCCAAGCCATAATGTGGTCATGTTCTTTCACATAGTTGTCCAGAACTCTATTGGATTCCTTTGACAATATTTCCGACTGGTTTTTCGCCAGCTGCTGTCGAATGAAACCTAAATGAAGAACATTTGGTACAGAGATAATGAGTCTTCCAGAAGGTTTTATTAGCCTATTTATTGCGACTAAACAATTGCCTGGATTTTGAACATGTTCAAGAACCGCCAGTGTTGAAACTACGTCAAAAGAATGCTCTTCAAAGTTGTCCAGATTTTTGATCAAGTACTCGACCCTTGGGTGAGAATTGAATTCTTTTGCAATGTTCAAAGAGTTTTCGTCCTGATCTATGGCAACGACATCATTACCTAAATCAGCAAGTAGTTTGGAAAAACATCCCCATCCACATCCAAAATCCAGCACTCTGTTGTTGGCACCTACCAAGTCCAAAGCATGGGTATACCTACTAGTTGGCCTCTGTATCTCTTCGAAATATTCCTCTATGAACTTCTGTGCTTCACCATAGGAACATTCTTTGTCGTACAAGCTGAAAGTCTTTTCACTCATTTGGTAGGCTCACTTCTTCCCTTGAGGTGCTTGTCCAAGAACTCAAGGGTCTTCCGTTTGGGGTGATGTTTATCTAGAGCTACATCAGCCGAATAAAAGCGGTGTCCGGCGTGCGGAAAGACTATCAACTCTGTCGGTACTCCAACCTCTTTTAACTTTTTTTCGTACTCATATGCCTGTTGTCGTGGAACGATTGTGTCCGAATAACCGTGATGCATCAAAACAGGTGGATCACCAATATCCAAATAATTGATAGGACTCGCTTCTTTTAGGGTTTCCATTTTCTCTGGCAGAGGCCCATCTACGTAAGCTACATATCGTTCCATCTTTTTAATGGGATGATAAGAGGGGCTTTCGTGGCGAAAGAGATGCCAGAGCTGACGTTCAATCCTTGTCAAATCAGTTGGTGCCGACCAAAGAACGACAGCAGCTACAGATGCTTTCTCTTGGCGAGCTGGCTTCTCTTTTAAGAAAGTAGGAAGATTGCCCAGAGCACCAACCATTGCTGCCAAGTTTCCTCCTGCAGCCACACCCCAGACTGCAATATGTGAACTATCAATTCCCAACAGTCTTTCGTGGTGTTTGAGAAAACGAACTGCCTCTCGGCAATCGTGTACTTGGGCTGGAAAAACCGCTTCTTCCGTCGTGCGATAAGAGATAGTAGCCATAGCGTAGCCATAAAAAATCGGCTCTTTGTAAGCAAGCATGTAACGACGATTTACTTTGGCAAATCCCTGTCCATGAATAAAGAGAATGCAAGGTAAACGGCGCTCTTTCAGAAAATCTCTGGCCTCTTTGTTAAGAGGTTCTTTGGGGATGTAAACATCCATGAGACAAGATACATGTCGGGCATACATCAAGTCTTTGTGGCGTTGATAGGTACGGAACAAACGTTTGGGCCAAGGTTGTGTTTTTTTGTTGTAGATGGGCGGAACGCGCGCAGCAAGATTAGTAGCGCCAAAGAGAGCCAAAAGCAAAAAACACAATCTGACCAAAGAGATCAATCCCCTTTCCTGGCCAGCTTACCACGAGCCAAGGCTCTTTCCACGAAGTGATCCAAGAGTTTTGGGAAAGACCAACCTGCCACTTTGGCAGCATCTGGATAGAGACTAGTGGGTGTCATACCAGGCATGGTATTCACTTCGAGCAAAATAGGCTCTCCATCTTCTGGAACGATAAAATCAGCTCGCGACAAATCACTACAACCAAGAATTTCATGAGCTGCCATAGCAATTTCTTTGAGACGGGCTGTGGTGTTGGTGTCATATGGCGCTGGGATGATGTGTTCGCTCAAACCTTCTGTATACCTATGTTCATAGTCATACCAACTACCATTTGGAGTCTTTATTTCAACAACAGGAAAAGCTTCTAATCCGTCATTTTCAAAAACGGCAACAGTCGTTTCTTTACCCCAGATCCTTTTTTCGACGAGCAAGCTCTCTTCGACGGCAAAAGTGCTTTTAATAGCTTTTTTGATTGTTTCCTCAGAAGAGCCAAAGCTCACTCCCAAAGCAGAACCTTGTGAAGCAGGCTTGATGACGACATCTGAGCCAAGTTTTCCCAAGACCTCTGCCAGGACCTTCTCCAATTCCTCTCCTTGTTTCACGACAATGTGAGGAGCCAGAGGTAAAGAGAGGGAAGAGAAGAGAGCTTTTGCTCTAACTTTGTCCATGGCCAATGCACTGGCCAAAACACCTGAACCTACGTAAGGAAGAGCCAAAACTTCCAAAAAACCTTGGAAAGAGCCATCTTCACCAAGAGGCCCATGAAGAGCCGGAAAGACCACATCTACCTTTAAAATCCTTAGTCTTTCGCCTATGAGCTCATCGAGTTCAAGGAGGTGGACAGTTTCATATCTTTGCCTGAGAGCAGTAGCTATGCAGGAAGCAGTACTTCGTGAAACTTCTGCCTCTTTTGAAGGACCTCCGCAAACGACGGCAACGATGTTTCCCTTTTTCACTGAAACTCCTTTCTTCCCAACCCATAACTAACTCTCGTCAACGAAAGTGCAGAAAAGAGGGAGTCTTTGTGAAATGGAGGTGAATTTTATTCTTTCTTTTCACCCCAGTGGATGGCAACACCACCAAAGAGTAGCTCTTCATAACCAACATGATAAAAACCACTCTCGTTCAGTAGTTCAGCCAACTCTTGGGCAGAATAAAAACTCAAGATTGAAGATGTGAGATAACTGTAACCCTGTCTCACGCCAGACAATAAATAACCTACAGGAGTTACGATTAATCTGACATAGAGGTGAAAAAAGAAACGTATGAAAGCCCATCTTGGCTGACTCGTCTCCACTGTGACAAAAGAACCTCCAGGTTTCAGAACACGCATAATCTCTTTAAAAACATTTAGTAGGGCTTGTTTAGACGTTTTTACGTTCCGCGTGGCAAAAGACATGGTCACTAAATCGAAAGAGTTGTCTGGAAAAGGCAATTCATTGGCAGCAGCTATCGTGTAAAAAGCTCCATCTATTATTTTGGACAAAGCCACCTGCAGCATTTGCGGCGAATAATCAGCTCCCACCACCTGGAGTTCTTTCTCCCCCATCTGTCGTAACAGAGCCACCATGTCTCCAGTACCGCAACAAAGATCGAGACAGTCAGCTTCTTTATTCTCTGTTCTCTTCAAAGCGAGGTTTATTGTTTTACGGCGCCAGTAAGCGTCCATTCCAAGGGTCATTATGGAGTTGACGAGCTCGTATCTTGCTGGCAATTCTTCGTAGAGTTTTCGTAATTGTTTGTTCACTGGAGCTCCTCCAGTGCTTTTTTATGCCAGCTGTTCAACCGCACCTTGGGCCGCTTTTCCTTCATCAAGTCTTCAGCTTCTTTGACACTTTGACAATGACCATAGGTCAGAAGCCAAGCGGCAACGATAGTGGCAGAGCGGCCATGTCCGTAGGCACAGTGAACATAAACAGGGCCTAGTTTACGTTTCTCTTCAATCCAGGCCGAAGCCTCTTTCAAGTCCTCGAGACTCGGTGGTGTTTCATCAAATGTTGGTATACACAAAAGCTGCTCTTCTTTGATGTAATCTTGAACCATAAACTCTGCCGTTGCGTCGACAACACCTTGGACTGCGAGTTCGGACCAAGCCTTTTGGTCTTGTTTTATAGGCAAACGGCCAATCCAGACTTGTGGAAAAACCTCATCACACCAGTTTTCCTTAGAACGCCAATGATGGAGATGAAAAATCATTCCATTGAGGATAAAAAAGGACCAATGAATGGGATAAATCCACCACTTACGTTTCCCATTGGCCTTTTTACCAAAAATCTGAGAAGCATATGTTGAACCATAACCACAGGAAACAGAAAGGGCAAAACCCAAACCTACGAGAGCAAATGATAGGCCCACATTACAAAGAAGGAAGGTCAACCACCAAACTGGCGAAGTGGTAGCTTGATAAAACCAAAGAGCACCGACTGCTAAAAAAGTCAGGGCATAAAACATTGTTTAGGCTAGGTCAGGCGCCTCATCGTCTTCATAACAAGAGATGAGTAGGCGAACATTGTTTTCTGACAAGACACGCATGAATTCAGGACTCACTTCGAGGTTACACTGAGTCTGATAAGAGACATAGCAGCATACTTGCAGCTCTTCGGCACCAGCTTCTCGAAGGGCCAAAAGACCAGAGGCCAAAGGCTCTAAATCTCCTGGTGCTTCCAAATCACATTCGTGCAAAGTCATCGAGGCTGCCCCAAAAGGCCTGGGCTGACCAGAATATTTACCAGCCTGGGCAACTTCACCAGGCTCGTAAGCAATATCAAAATCAAAGGATGAACCTTTCGCCGCTTCAAGAGGCGAAAAATCACGACCCCATACTTCCAAATGAACAAATAGTGTTTTCATAATTCACATTGTACGGCTTATAGGCCTAATTAGGGGGAATTAACTTCATTTATTTATCTGACGCATCAACATGCGCGCACCATGGAGGACATAACGTTCACACTTATTCCGGCGTACTGATTTTTTGGCTTCAGAAGTCGAGACCTCTATGAGTTTTCTGCAATCAGTGTGGCCAAAACGTTCATTAAACTGAGACATGTAAGATTTAATGGCCATAAAGGTGAGTTTTTTTCGCCTTTTATATGGGTTCATCTGCCGAGCTTCTAACAAAGAGAGCATCATGGATGAAGCGGTTACGACACCACAGGTTTTTCCCATCCCGGCAATCCCTGAAGCAAAGCCTAATACTGCGCAACTTAGTTCACTGTCATCAATACCCAAGGCTTCGCAACAAGCCATGACAATTGCTTCGCTGCAGGTCTTCCTCTCATTGGCAAACAACTCCAATGCCCGTTGGGGAAAATTCTCCCAAGCTTCAGCTTTCAAATCTTCAGGAAGCAAAGCTGCAGTCAAACAGCCTGCGCTGCCCGCCATGAAATCTCGTCTTTTCACACAATATCCTTTCATACTTTCCATCAATATAATCACATTTTCCAAAAGAGCAAGCCTCTCATCCGTGGTATATTCCTTGCCAGTTGGAGGCACCTGTGACTACAAAAGCTCTTGCACTCGATTTTGACGGAAAGACGCTACAAGAGGTCGAGTTGGCCAATATGGCCAAACTCTTGGCAGACAAAAAGCCCCTGTGGCTCGATTTGGATGCTGCGTCCACTCCAGTGGCCATGGAGGTAGTCAGAAAACACTTGCCTAATCAGGAATGGCTTCTACCCATAGTTGGGCTACCACCTTCAGATGCCATTTTTGAACTTACACCTCAATACCTGAGACTAGCTGGATGGGCTTGTTGGCCAGCATCGCGAAACTTGGCCGAAGGTTGGTTCGATATCATTGTCTCCCATAACTTTGTACTCACGATAGATAGAAGCAACGCGCCTTTCATGCACCACGTCAGATCGAGTTTCCAGCATGATTTCGAGACTTACGCCCAAAGTCCAAGTTTTTTGCTTTATGAAATTTTGGACGCAGTCTTCGAAGGTTATCGCGAAGTAGTCGCACACTTTGAGAAAAGAGTGGCTCGAGTGCAGGCCTCTCTCTTACGTGGCACCAAAGAGGATACCTTTGAGGAAGTTTCAACCTTACAGCTGGAACTCGTCCGCGTCAGACGTCATCTAGCCCCATTGCGAGAAGCACTTTCACGCCTTTCTCGCCGCAAGTCAGAACATGTCAGCGAAGCAACGAGGCCTTATCTATCATCCTTTTCCGATTCCATAGACAGGATAATGGCTGATCTATCGGAGTACAGAAATCTTCTCCTCGATTCTCTCAACCTCTATATGTCCATTGTTGGCAATCGAACGAACCAAATCATTAATAGGCTAACAGTCATCTCATTCATTTTCTTGCCCCTGAGTTTCATCTGCGGAATTTACGGAATGAACTTCAAAATGCCTGAGTATGGTTGGGCCAGTGGTTATACCTATTTCTGGATGGTTACCATCTCTTGGGTATTGGTCTGCGTCATTGTCATGCGACGCCTTCGTATTCTCTAAATCAATCTTGCCTACAGAACGGCAAGAATTTTGGAGTAGACTAAAAGATATTGAACCCAAAGCTGGGAATGGTCGTCTTATGGGCAAGATGAAACGATTAGTCTCCCAAATAGGTCTTTTACTCTTCCTGCTAGTGGCAGCTACTTCAGTATGTTCTGGCATTGAAGCAGACATAGTGAGAAGTTGGTCAAATTCTCTTTCCAACTTGACCATGGCTGCCAGGGATAGAGTGACTAAAGATAGCCCTGCCCCTTACCTATCCATGGCAGAGTTGGAAAGTCACTTAATCGACTTGCCCAAACAAAATGAAGCCTCTGTGGCTCTCAAAACTATCAAAAACGCATATAGGCAGGCTGCTCTGACTGCTCGAGATGACTATGCTCGTTATAGTCTAATCAATCAATTCGAGTTAGAGCTCAAGCTCTTGGCAGATAAACTAACTGATAAATATGACAATGGTTCTTCTCCTCTTTCGGCAGTAGAAGTTCGCGTTAGACTCGATGATTTGCTTCTACGTTTGTTCCCCAAAACAAAAGATGAAAAGCCTGTTAAAGCTGGACCAGGCCTTCCCGTTGCCGTCCGTTGGGTCAGAGGTCGCTCGGACACTACTTGTGATATAGGTGTTACCGTAAGCGGCGACGGCTGAGCTACTGTGGGCAAAGGACGAGTTACGTCCACCTCAGTTGGTTCTAGCTCTGGTAGTGGTAGTGGCGGTGATGCAGGAAGTGGCACCGGTGATGGTACTAGCGGTGAAACATCCTCTTCCGGGAACAGGGTGAGTCATTCACGCAGCAGCAGCTCGCCATCGTCTAGTGGCCATGGGAGTTCTCAGCCTTCCAATGTACCCGTACAGACACGCCCAACAGTACCAAGGCAGAGTGTCCCCAAAAGAGTTGTTTCCCCACCGCCAACACAGCAAGTAGTACCACAGCAACTGAAACTTCCGCCCCCTAAAGAAGAGGCAACTTCAACGAAGCGGGCAGTTAGTTATGGTCAGCCTTCAGTGGTAGCCAAAATCAAAAAAAGTTCTGCTGATACCAAAAAGAAAGAGTGGTCAGGATTTGCCTTTTCCAAGGTTCCCTTGATTCTTTTTGCCTTGCTCATCATCGCCCTCATAGGAATTGCCTGGTACAAGATGGAGCACAGTAAAAAAGGTGCCGTCCGTACACGCCTCGACACTGATGGCATTGTGGAACCAGAGCACGTTGCACTAGCAGCTCCTGAACTTCGCGTCATTGCTAAAAAAGCCAAGGTGCAAAGAGATTGGTTCAAGGCACTTAGGTATTTATGGGCTTCCACACTCGTTGATTTGGAAGCAAGTGGACGACTGCGAATACACCCAGCTGCTACTAATCTAGAGCTCGTTTCGGCTTTGCGAGGTTCGGCAAAAGCTCAAGCTCTCTTTGGCTTTTTGGCTGGCACTTTCGATTTACATTTTTATGGCAGGCTCGAGGTCAATGAAGAGGATTACCGCGAGTGCGAAGAGGCAGCCTCTAGACTGCGCCAAGTCCTCGATTTGGACAATACACATATGACAGACATGGATAAACAGTCCCGTATTCGCCGAGTGATGACGGCTGGCAAGGTTGCCAAACCATGAGACTTCGCGGATATCCAATAGTCATTATCATCTTGGCAATCGCCAGCGTATGGGGATTAAAGGTCACCTATCTCTGTGGAGTGCGTGTATCAGCCCCTAGTCTCGACAGGCAAAAAGAACTGTCTCGCGAAATCTATCAGGTACTGAGCCTTCCCCATGTCAACATTTTGGAAAGATTCGTCGAAGAGTTGGGCCTTTCTACAAAACGACTCGACCCAACTGGAAATGTTGAATGGCCTGACCTGGACACTGTTTTCATTTTGGGTAATGACAAAAACAAAGCAGCTAAAGGGTACTTCGCTGATGAAGCATTTTGGCGACGCGCTTATGCTTATGCTGCCAGAAGTGGTGCCCGCTTGGTTTATATACCTCCCTTACATGGAGGTCCAGATCTCAACCCCTTAGACATAAAGCTCGGTCCATTGACCGATAAAAACGTCACAGTGTTTAGTCCCCACAAACTGCCACTTTGCCAAAGTGTTTCTCGCTGTGAACTTGGCAGAGCTTTCCCAATCGTCTCTCTCTCCACACCAACGGTTAGGCTTTTATACGACAATCAGGGTCGCGTTTTTGGTGTCATTCGCAAAGCCGGCCGTGGCGAGATAGTTGTCATTAGTGCTCCTCAGATTGCTGACTTATATGTCATCGGCCATGGTGACAATGGTCTTCTCCTTGCTAACTTGGCACTTCGCCACACAGGTAGGCACAAGCCTGCTAAAAAGCTGCGTCACGATGTAAGACTGAGAAAACACTCTGCCGTTGGTTTCGTTTTCGTGGACTCCAAAGCCAGAGAACTCATGTTGTCCGCTGCCAACAAAGTGAAAGAGAGCTGGGCCAATGAAGACAGAAATCGCCCTCTCCTTACTCTCTGGTCCATCATCAAAGCTAATCCCGAGTGTATCGTCCTCCTTCAGCTATTGATTGTTTGTGTCGTATTTTTACTTGCTGGCCGCAAATTGACTGCCCACGAAATACCCGTTGAACCAGCTCCAGCTGATTCTTTTCTGAGAGGATTTGAAGGCATCTGTCTGCGAGTTCCTTGCGAACGTTTGTTGTTGCCTGGTTGTTCTCGTTATTTCAGAACCAATTTGGCAACGAGACTTGGTTTAAAAGCTGAAGCCACCAAAGAAGAGTTGACCAAACGTATAAACAAACTGTCACCCAGTTATGCCAAAGATTATGAACGTTTGAGTAGTGAGCTGCAGGACATTTCTCAGCGAGAACATGATGTATCACCCAAAGAGTTCGTCAATTTAATGCGCCGCATGGACCGCATATTGATGGGAGTCAGCCGATGAAAGATAGGCAGACTTTACCCGTCACAACCAAGTGGTTAGGTGCACGCGATCTGACTATCTTAGGCCTACTCGCCATTTCTTTGCCCTTGTTGGTAGTCACTTCCTACATTGATGGATTGATTTGGATAGCTCTGTTCAACTCCCTCATTGCTCTTCTCTGTTATTGGGATTACAGAAGATTGAAAGAACAGGTAGAGCAGTTCCAATGGGTTTGGAAATACCCCAAGCTTTTTGTTGAAGGAAGCGACGGAGAAGTGGAGTTATCACTTTATAATCCCTTGGATTTGTCTCTTCGACTATTGGTTCAAGCTCGTTGGCCTTTTGCAGCTGGTGTTTCTCCGGCAGCCCAAGCAGGCCAATCAGAAAGGTCTGGTTGGAGTGTTTTCAAATTCCCTACACGCCCCATACAGGCTGGCACCCATCGCTCAGAGGGCATTCTTCTGAGAACCTGGGGACCTGCTGGATTTGTTTTTGCTGACTTTTTCATTCCCCTCGTTGATGAATTCAATGTTTCCTTGGCTCTCGTAAAAAGCCACCGCAAAAGACGACGAAGGCTCAATATACCTTTGAGTCAGATAGATGGTCCCCATGTGCAGAGGCGGAAAGCCCAAGCTGGTGCATTTACGGCTTTGAGGTTTTACCAACAAGGTGACCCCATGCGCCTCGTTGATTGGAAAGCTAGCAGTAGAAGAGGCAGGCTCGTCTCTAGAGAATTTGATCCGGAAAGACAATTCCATACTTACATTGCCCTCGAGTGTGGACGAGGTATGTCACGTATTCACGAAGGGCGAACGTGGTTTCAACATTCTATCAGTGCTTTGCTAACAGTCATCCGAGTGCTGTTGAAAGAAGGTCGCTCTGCCTCTCTATATGTATTTGATAGCAAAATCCAAATGGCCGAGGCTCGCATATCCAGCCCTCGACAATTCCCCATTTTGGCCAAAACTCTCATGAAAACCATCCCCTCTGAAATAGAACCTGACTATGCATTGTTGCGCAAAGCTCTGGGACATGTACGACGCAAGGGACATCAACTGATAGTCGTATCAGCACTTTCTCCAAAAGCTTTTACTGAAGACAGAGATGGCTCTATTGAGAAACTCACTCGTCACTTCAGAACGACAGTCGCACGACTAGAAGATCCAGCCCGACGAGTTTTGCCTTGTATAGAATATTTCTGCCTAGAGCAGTTTTATCGTTCAGCTTATTTGAGAATGGAAGCCAACCAAGAACAAGCTGTCGATCGTGAGTTGCGTAGCCGAAAAGGGCAGCTATTGGCCACAGAACCTGCATATTTGTGCCAGGATCTCAAACGTTCTCTTTATTTGGCTTAGGAGGTGAAAAAGAGTGAGCAAATTGTCATCGAGGCAAGAAAGTGATGACGAAAGAGCCAAAAATGCTTTGCAGTCCATACACAAGAGCATCAACAAAGTTGATCCTCTCCTTAACGAAAATCCCGGTTTGCGAGACGTAATCAATCTGCTCAGGTCTCACGAAGAAGCTGAACGCCAATTGGGTATTCAGCACTCTCGCACTTCTTCATCTTTGGCGGGAAAACTCGAGCAGAGCCTCGTTCACGCCTTTCTCGTTCTTTCTCGGCCACCATTACAAAAGGTATCTGAGGTTATCGTGGCAGGACTCTTTTCTCTTAGGCAAACAGTGGCGCGAAAACGTTTCTTCCTTGGCGTGACCACTTTGATTTTCCTTGCAGCTTTTCTCGTAGGTCTTTTCGCCGTTGACGCAGATTCACGTTTTGGTGACCTCTTGATGTTGGAATCAACCAAAGGAGCAAACATTGCTGCAGCTCGAGATCCAATCGGTGCCCTCTTGCTCATTGGCCTGGGGCGAAAAGTTGGTTCTGCTTTTTCCGGTGAGTTGTTTCGTCTCTTCCTGCTCTATGGACTCTTTACTGGTGGGTTACTGTTGGGAATAGCACCGGCAACAGCCATTTCCATTCAAGGAGCTCGCTTGGGAAGCCTCTTTGCCTCAGGTGCTTTTGACACGCCAGTGCGAATAGAACAACTGGCAGGAGGTTTTCCAGACTTTCTCTGTCTATTTTTTGTCTGCACAGCAGGTTTGGTCACTGCTCACAGTCTATTGTCCTTTGGCGAGTTATCTTGGCGACAATCGCTGGGACAGGGTATTAGAGCTGGAGTTAGACTTTTTGTCTGTGGCCTCTTGTTCCATGTATTGATGGTTATCCCCCTTGCCAGCTTACGAGCACCAGCTGCTTTTGTGGTCTTCCTACTTTTGGTAACTCCCAATCCTTGGAGTGAAGAATGAGCAAGATATCCATATTTACACCAAACGGTCTTACTCTTCACTGCGAGAAGGCTCCTTTGTTTACGCGCTGTTTGGCTTTTACCGTTGATTTTGCTTACTTTTTCGGTTTGGCTTTCCTTCTTTTCATCTTACCCGGTAATGCTGGTTTGGTGAGCTCAACGGGGGGACAGCTCTGGACTCGCGCACCCATATTCGAAACACTCTCTGCCTTTGGTGTTTTCTTTTGTCTATGTATCTTGCCTGCCATTCGCCACTACTATCACGGCGGTACACCAGGAAAAAAAATGTTTCACTTGAGAGTGGTAAAAGAAAACGGTGAAATGCCCTCATTTTGGGATTTGGCAACACGTGAACTTTTAAAACCATTGGATCTGCTGCCGCCTTTTTGCCTACTTTGTTTCACAGGCGAGCGGTTAGGAGATTTGGCCGCTCGTACTCGAGTAGTACAAGTGGCACCATCTGCAAATGAGGAGGTCGTTAGTGACCGAGTTAAATAGACCAATACCTGAAGCTCAAGCTCTTCCTCCTGTGGAAGATCCACCAATGGAATTTCTCGAGACTGCTTTGTCTTGTTTGGACAAGGTACGGCGCCAAGTAGAAACTGTCATGGTGGGCCAAGAAGAGATAGTATCTGGTGTTTTGGCTGCTTTGGCAGCAGGTGGTCATGTACTACTGGAAGGACCTCCAGGAACAGGAAAGACCCTTCTCGTCAAAGCATTTGCCGCGGCTTTGAAAGCACGTTTTCGCCGAGTGCAAATGACTCCAGATCTCATGCCTTCTGATTTGATTGGTACTTCAGTTTACGACTTCAACCAGAGCAAATTCCGCTTTGTGGCAGGACCCGTTTTCACGAACCTTCTCCTGGCCGATGAAATCAACCGTGCTCCTGCAAAAACTCAATCCGCTTTGTTGGAGTGTATGGGTGAGAGACAAGTAACTGTTGAAGGCCATCGTTGCAAACTTCCCAAACTCTTCGTAGTTTTAGCCACGCAAAATCCCATTGAACACGAAGGCACCTATCCGCTGCCTGAGGCGCAACTAGACCGTTTCATGCTCAAATTGAACTTAGAGTTCCTCTCTAACGAGCAAGAAATCGAACTGCTCGAGTTATATGAAGCCAATCGCGCACCTATGGACGTAGTCAATCAAGTCAAGGCAGTGACAGATGAAGAAGAGATGGCCAAAGCACGAGCAGCTATCAAAAACATCGCAATGAGTGCTGAACTAAGGGCTTATCTCTCGAAATTGGTGCAGGCGACACGAGATCACCCCCTCATTGCATACGGAGCTGGTCCTCGTGCCACCGTCGATTTGTTCAGAATTGCCAAAGCAAGGGCTGCTCTTGATGGTCGCACTTTCTGTATTCCTGATGACATAAAAGGAATGTATCAACCAGTCGTAGGTCACCGAGTTCTGCTCACACCAGATGCAGACATGAGCGACACGGCTACTGATGAGATACTTGCCGAAATCCTCGAGCGGGAAAAGGTGCCTCGCTGAGGCCATTCATTCAATAGACAGAGGTTTACTCGTTGCTGGTAGCTCCATTGCTTTCCAAGTGCGACTTTTCAGGGTGGTGTCAGCATACAAATCACCCAATCTACGTCCTTCGGACTGGATGAACATGGCCATTGTCTCTATGAGAACAAAAGTCACTGTGGCCAAAAGGGAGCAGAGGCTGAAAATAATGGCTGCCAAAACCCCGTATTGAGGAATGTGTACAGCAAGCATGCCTATTAGGGCTAGGAATGAACCGACAACGAGGATGGCATTTCGTTTGATGGACTGCTCTACGGTGCAAGGCTCGCCATGGGGGCCAACTACTTTAATGCCAACAATCATCTTGCCCAGCGATTGACCATTTCCAAACAAGCTATCTCGTAGCAACAAATAGCTTGTACAGATGAAAAGAAATATTATGGAAAAGCCCCCTCCTATTGCGGATCCCAAAGCACTACCTATCAAACCAGACACAATAGTCAAAGAAGAGTGAAGGACCGCATAGGCCACATAATCAATGAATGTAGCCACCATCCTGAGAGCTCCTGGCACGGGCTCACCGTCTTTGATGATGTGCTCTTGGGGAATGTTCTTATCAATGACAACTATCTCTGGCGCGAGAGTCTCTGGGGCCAAATCTGGCACCCAGTCAGTTCCGCTACAGCCATAAACAGCACAATGACCTGTAAACTCAAAACACTCGAGATGAAAGGGAGTACGACACTCTTTGCAGTAGACTATCTCGCCACTAGAAAGAGTGTCACCACAGATTGAGCAGACTGCTTCTCTGGCCACTAGAGCCCCCTTCCCTTTCAAGTGTATATGGATTGAGGCTTCGAGGTCATGAAGAAATGGCGGGACAGCAGTCTCTCTTCTACATATAATGTAGGAATCAACTTAACAATCACTCGAAAAGTTCGAGATAGGGGAGATATATGTGCGGAATCGTTGGGATTCTGGCCCGCAGAGGAGAACCCAATCCCTCTTGGGTTATTGGAGAAGCAAAGGAACTGGCAGCACTGTTGACTCAGGTCATCGAAGCCATCGATGGTGAGAAAGATGTGCCGAGTTCACTGCTCGATGACATCAATCAACGTTTTCATAGCCTGCGTACCTTCGAGACCATCTTTCAGGCTGGCTGCAATGACGAGATCATTGAAGAGCTGAATGGCCTCGAGAACAAACTTGCGTCCATCTTGCAAAAGATAGATACAGTCTTTGCCGACGATCTGCCTTTTTCACGGCAAGAACACCTCAACGAAATGCGCATTCTTTTCCTCGATGCACAGTGGCAAATATCTGAAGACTTCAAGGGGGCAGTGAAAGACATTGGCTCTCTCAATGGTGGTTCATGGCAGGCCAAAGACCATGAACGCATTCACCACCTTTGGCGCCTAGACTGTTGTTTGCGCAACGTAGGCCGCATAGAGGTTCGCGGTCGTGACTCTGCCGGTGTATCTGTCATGGTTACTTTCCCCAACAGAGAGAAATATGACAGCTTCATCGAGCAGTGGCGCACAGAAGGCCAGCTGGAAAAGCTCGAGGAAAGAAAACAGCAGGCAGATTTTGCAGCCTACTCAGTCATTGGTGGCGGTTATCCAGGATTAATCTTTGCTTATAAGATTGCTAAAGAAATTGGCCGTATGGGTGAAAACGTTGCCAAATTGCGTGCTGATATTAGTAACGACGAACTATTGCAGACACTGCTCGACACTGAAGGGATGGAATTCAACGTCCTCGCTCACACTCGCTGGGCGTCCAATGGTGTCATCAGTGAACCAAATGCCCATCCGCAAGATTGCCGCTCTGAAGGTGAAGAAGCTGAGGCTGGTAGAGTTTGTGCTGTCTTGAATGGTGACATAGACAACTATCAGGAACTGCTGCGCGACTATCGCGATAGAACAGGACAAAACGTTTCTAGCGCAATTACTACTGACGCCAAAATCATCCCTCTCCTCATTGGCGAAAAGTATCGCCAAGGCGAAGACTTTTTGCAGGCCTTCCGGGAAGCAGTCAGTACTTTCGAAGGTTCTTTTGCCATCGCTGCTCACCATCTAGATGAACCAGATAAAATATATCTCGCCCTCAAAGGTAGCGGACAATCTCTTTACGTTGGTTTACGCAATGACGCCATCGTAGTAGCTTCAGAGCTCTACGGTGTTGTTGAAGCTACATCCAAATTCGTCAAAATGGATGGCGAGTGGGTTGCTTCCGGAGGCGACGCAGGGCAAATAGTAGTGCTCTCACAATCTGTGTTGAACAGTGAACAAAGCCCTTATGAAGGTTTTTCTTTTGATGGCACCACACTGCCAGAGGGAGTCCTCACCGTCAAAGAAGCAGAGATTACTACACGAGACATCTGCTTGGGGGATTGGTCTCATTATTTCCTCAAGGAAGTGAATGAATCTGTTTCCAGCGTAGAGAAGACTTTACGAGGACGTTTCAGCTTGCCAGCCAAAGAAGAGGGTGAACCTCGTTTACTCCTCGATGAGACAGTAGTTCCTCCCATCGTCGTCGACGACTTGAAGTCAGGAAAAATCCGTCGACTCTTCTGTATAGGACAAGGTACTGCTGGTATCGCAGCAGCTGGAGTCTCAGTTGCCTTGGAGAAATACCTCGAAGGTTTGGGACTGGACATACAGGCCATCAGAGCCAGCGAACTTTCTGGCCATCATATGTCTGAGCGAATGGATGACTGCCTCATCGTAGCAGTATCTCAATCAGGCACAACTGCCGATACGAACAGAACAGTGGACCTCGTTCGTTCTCGTGGTGCTCGCTGCATTTCCATTGTCAACAGACGTAATTCAGATTTGGTCTACAAATCAGATGGCGTATTGTATACGAGCGATGGCCGTGATGTAGAGATGTCCGTTGCTTCGACAAAGGCTTTTTACAGCCAAGTCACAGCTGGATTCCTTTTGGCTCTTCATTTGGCCGACAAAACGGGAGTCATTGGCGGTGTGGCCCTCAGAAGAGCTCTCGAAGCTCTCAAACGCCTACCTCGTGCACTCGAAACGGTAATGGAAAGTCGCGAAGCCGTGGCCAACTGCGCCAAAGTCCACTCTTTGGATAAAATGCATTGGGCTTGTGTTGGTTCTGGTTCGAACTATGTTGCTGCCATGGAAATCCGTATCAAACTCTCTGAGTTGTGTTACAAGTCCATTGCTTGCGATTTTCTCGAGGACAAGAAACACATTGATTTATCTTCAGAGCCCCTCATCTTGATGTGTGCCACTGGCCTAGACTCTGTCATGCTCACAGATGCCGTCAAAGAAGCGGCCATTTTCAAAGCTCACCGCTCTGTCCCCATTGTGTTTGCTAGTGAAGGGGCCGATCTCTTCGAAGCTTATGCTGCTGATGTCATCCGCTGCCCTGTTGTTGGTGAAGGTTTGGATTTCATTCCCCAGGTAATGGCTGGTCACCTCTTTGGTTTTTACGCTGCTGAAGCCATTGATGAACGAGCTTTGCCATTAAGGACACTGCGAACGAAGATTGTGGAGGCTTTGGCCACAGGTACGACTCCCAATCTTGACGAAACAGGCACCATCGAAAGAGACTTGCTCATGAACGGTGCTGTATCAGCTTCTCTTGACTCTGGTACGGCCAGCCGACTGTTACTGGCTTTGCGTTATGCTCGTGGCAAACTCAGCCTCGACGATTTCGCCTATGACTTTGCTGAACAGGCAACTAGGGAAAACGTTCTTCAGAATGCCATCAACGTCCTCACTGAAGCCATCAACCAACTGACGAGACCCATTGACGCAATCAAACATCAAGCCAAGACTGTCACTGTGGGTATTACTCGTGAAGAAATTCGTCTCGATGGTCCTTTGGCTACAGTGTTCAAAGACCTGGAAGTGCCAGAATCACTCGTCTCTCGCTCGAGCATGGAACTCCTTCGTGCTTTGGCACCACTAGTAGAAACAGTGGAAGGCGCTAGTCATTATCTCGTCGAAGGCCTAACTCAAACGGGCTTGCCACAGAAGAGTGCCACTTGCCAACGAGTCTCTTCTTGGGGAGCGGCGAAAGATTGGGTATCTAGGACGAGCACTACACCATCGCTCAAAGGAACGAAGTGGCTCTGTGTAAAAGAACGTTCGCCTTATATTGGCGTTGGCAGGAAAGATGGACGCACCATAGCCATCGTGCCACTAGCACCACCATCAACAGGCGAAAAGACAACTGCAGGCCTTATGCTCTTCCACTTGAATTTCACAGGGAGTCCTGAGGCTGGTCTCCTAGCAGAAGCACTCAAACGTTACGAAGGTCAATACGACAGACTCATAGCCGCAGCAACGGAGTTGGATCTCGAGTGGAACGACGAGCTATTGACCAAAGTTCCAGTCGTAGAACTCTTTGATGAATCACTCGACAAGGTCGTAGAAGCCATCAAATCGGGCAATGGACATTAGGGGCAGTGCGTACCTCATGCCGCAGGCACTTTGATTTGCTGCAGAGGTTTTTTGGCCAAATCCCCATAAATAGTGCGTTTCATCAAAAACCGACAAAACCGGTCTACTTTGTTCTGCGGTACACTTCTTGCAAAGAATATTGAGTCTTGTGGAAGGAGATTTCTGACAGTGCTCATTTGCTTCAAAAGAACTGCCTTACTTTTTCTGATTTGTTCTCTCCTTCCAGCTGCACTCTTTAGTGCACCCTATAAGCTAGGCCTGATCCTTCCCTTGACTGGCCCAGAAAAATGGTTGGGCCGAGAGCTACGTGACGGTGCTCAGCTCTCTGCTGAGGATAGCCCCTCCACTGACAGACCAGAGTTAATCGTCTTGGACGATGGTGGTTTGTCTTCTAAATTGGAGCGACATCTTACTCAGCTAAACAGAAACAGAGATGTCTTGGCTGTCATTGGTGGTGGTTCTTTTGGGCAAACAAAGACCATTGATAATATGGCCAATCGACTGGAATACCCTGTTTTGATTTGTGGAGATCCCCTTGGTTCCTCTAAGCAAAAGAGCAAGGTCTTCCAACTTTTGCCAACAAATGCCCAGCAGTTTGCTGCCATCTTCGCTTATCTCAATGCCACAATACCAGCAGCTCTGAGCAAAAAAACCATTGCTGTCATTACGCAAAGTGGACAACAGAGTGAGTTACCACTACAGCAGACAGCTGCAGCTGTTGGAGCTTCAGTAAAGATAGTCAAAACAGCTTCAGGACGTCTTTCGACCTCACAGGCAAGAGATTTGAGGCGTGGCAGCACGAAAGCCGTCATAGTCGTGGGAAACAATGGTGACTCCCTGCGAGCTTGCCAAGAAGTTCGCCGAGCAAGCATAAACAGCCCTATTTTTGGACGTCTGCGTCAAGCAAGTGACGATTTTGAGCAAGCAGCCAAGGGAAGGGTAAGCGACTTTTTTGCTGTTACTGCAGCAGGTCATGAAATGTTTCCACCTTGTGAGCCAACTTTCGTTAAGCGCTTTTTCACCAGGTTTGGCCGAAAACCCACCTCCTGGGCAGCCCTGGCTTATGACGGTGTCCAACTGGCCAATAAAGCTGTCAAAGCTGCCAACAATAGTCGTTCGAGAGTGGGCAGAGAGCTAGCCAGTTTGCCTATGCATTTTGGCGTTGGTTTCGTTTTTGATCCTGGTTCTGATGAACTCTGGTTTCCTTCTGTCGCCAGACTGAACGAAGAAGGTTTCATCACGAGACAACCACCGGGGAAAATGAAACCATTGGCAGAAGTTCCAGTTAGCAGGAACCAAGCAAGGAGAAGCAATCGGGCAAGAGTAAATAGACGACAAACAACAAAGGACATAACCCAGACAGGACGCATCAACAAATGGCGTCACTTCCTCGTCCTACCAGGACGATGACGAAAGGAGAGAGCCCAGTGTTTTTTAGAGTATTCCTTGCTCTCGCACTCGTCACTACTTTAATGAGCGCTGCCAATGCAGAAGTAAGCTCATTTGGTTTACCCCATAGAAAAGTTTTTGCCATTGCCGTCCAAGCTGATGACAGGATCTGGATTGGCACAGAAAACGGACTTGCCCTCTTTGATGGAAATAAGTTCACTCACTTCTTCAAAGAAGATGGATTACCACACAATGACGTGACATCCATTGCTCTTTCCAGAGACAATAAACAGGTCTGGTTTGGCACCTTTGGTGGTATAGCCAAATTGCAGGAGGGCCGCTCTCGAAAACGTTTCAAGTCCTACACAACAGAAAACAGTGGCCTCGTAAACAATGTCGTTTATGGCATTGCCTGTCAGGGCGACCGTGGTGAAGATATCTGGATTGCCACTACTGATGGAGCAAGCCACTTCGACACAAAACGAGGAAAGTGGAAAACCTACAACGAAAGTAATGCGCCTTTTCACGAACGCTGGTGTTACGACGTAAAAGTAGATGATGAGGACGTAGTCTGGTTAGGTGTATGGGGCAGCGGAGTCATGCGTTTTAAGAAACAATGGAAAGACTTCATCGATCCAGATCACCTCTTCGACATCGATGTGAAACGCAACGATGGAAACCTGCACGAGATTGTTACTGGTGTGGCCATAGCTGAAGGAGTCTGCTGGGCTGGCGCATATTTTGGTCTCTCTCGATATGATGGTAAACGCTGGTGGAACTGGACCGTAAAAGACGATGACTGTGGTTTACCTTCCGACTTCATCAACACAGTAGCTGCCCGAGGACAAACTGTTTGGCTCGGAACGGACAAAGGTCTTTGTTCATTCAATTGGGAGACAAAAAAGTGGACGACTTATCGCCGCAAGGAAAATGGTCGCGGTGAAGTCAAGATATTCCAAAATGGCAAATGGTCCACACACGAAACCGCAGAAGCCATACCAGACAACTTCGTTTGGTCCATAGCTTTCCAAGGTGACAAAGTATGGGTTGGAACTAGCGCTGGCATAGGCGTTGGAAGATTTGAGTAGGTGAGTCTCATGAAACAGACAATCATATTTTCAATCCTGTGCCTCACGATTTGCCATACAGCCTTTGCAGGTGAAGGTGGAGCTGGATATTTCCACAAGTGGACTGCTCCCTTTGAGTTTAATGGTCCTGGCCGAGACATGGACAATGACTGGCGATTAAAAATCCCTACTGTTCGTGTTGGTCTTTTGGGCTCTTTTGAAGGACCTGGTGGTGTCTATGGCAGAGCCATGGAAAAGGGCGTCATGATGGCCCTCGCTGAAATCAATGCCGTTGGTGGACTACATGGACGCCAAGTAGAAATCATCAAAGGTAATGACGACAATGACATGGGAAAAAACGGTCACGAAACCGTTCGCCTCATAGATGAAGGCTGTTGGGGAATTTTGGGCTCAGTCCACTCTGGCTGCACTCATGTAGCCGCCAGAATCACCTTGAAAAGTGAAGTTCCACAGCTCACCTCCATTAGTACGGATCCTACAATTGGCCTAATCAACAGCCCTTGGATGTTTCGCTGTCTCGTAGATGACAGGGGACAGGGCCGTGCTCTGGCCAACCTCATCTTCAAAAAGTTGAACTATAAAAATGTTGGTTTGGTCATTCACAAAAACCGCTACGGAAAGATGGGTGGCAAAGAAATCAGCTCTATTGCCAAAGCGCAGGGAACTCCACTTGCATTCAAAGAAGAGTTTACGAGCAATCAAACTGATTTCAGCAAAATCATCGCTACCATCCGACGCTCACGCGTTCAAGCCATTGTCATTTGGGGATTGTACGGCCCAGCTGGCAGATTGGTCCGCAAACTAGGAGAAAAAGGCGTAAAAGTACAGATTTTCGGTTCTGATGGCATTGTGGCTCCTGCTTTTGTTGACGTGGCTGGCAGAGCTTGTAATGGTGCCATCGTCACATACCCCTATGATGAGACACGTGATGAACAGATGAACCGGGCTTTCATCAAGCGATATCGCCGACGTTACAACGAAGAGCCCGATTCCTTTTCAGCCCACGGATATGACGCCATGGTTCTCATGTGTACAGCCATCAGAAAAGCTGGCCTCAATCGTTACCGCATTCGTGACACTCTAGCCAACACCAAAAATTTCCCTGGTGTAACTGGCCGCATAACCTTTGATCACCAAGGTAACGACACTAGAGACGTTATCTTTGCCAAAATAGAAAATGGTCGTTTCCGCCCGTTGAAAGAGCTTGATTTCCGCACACTCAGGCAGCGAGGTTCACGAAGAGTATCTCGCTGACCTTTATTCATACCTCGACCCAAGACCCGCCAAAAGGCGGGTTCTTTTTTTCTACCCTCCTTTTACCGATACAAATAATGGTGACGGACAATTAAAGGAGGGTATGCAGTCGATATGCACGGAACTACTAAACGACTTGCTATGGTTTATATTTTTTGCCTTACATTGATGGCCATTTCCATGGTGGTTTCAGGTTGCGGATCACGTCGCAGCTGTTCGAGCTGTGAAGGGCCATACACTGTCTACAACAGACCTGCAGTATGTGGAGAAACACCCTATTACACCAACGCAAGGTGCTCCACCTCCATAAGACCTGCTTCCAAATATTGGTCCAATTGTCAGACTAAATATCAGCCCTGTTACAGCCAAGGCTGGTATCACAGCTCTGTGCCTTACCGACAGAACTATCGCCACCGACACTTTGGTACCTGCGGTCGCTAAGCAGCTTTAACGGGGAGGAATAAAAGTGAATACAAAAGAAGTCCTTAGTTCGTGCTGGCAGGAACTCTATCCAGATGCTGAAGAGCAATTCGAACAATTCTGGCAAAGACTGCAGCAAGAAAAGGAAGTCAACTTCTCTTCTCTCCCCCAACTGCCAAATGCTTGGTTTCGTGACGGCACAGCTTATGTTGCCTACGTAGACCACTTTGCCAAAGACTTCACTGACTTCACTGAAAGATTGCCTTTCCTGCAAGAGCTCGGTGTAGACATTCTTTGGCTTCTTCCTTGTCTCGCGTCACCCATGGTTGACGGAGGTTTTGATATTAGTGACTTTGAAAAAGTCAGAACCTCATTACAAGGCCAAAACGGAGACGAAGCTTTTGACCTTTTCCTGAAAAGGGCTGGTGAACTTGGCATTAGGGTCATCTTTGATGTGACCGTCAACCACTGCTCTGATGAACATCCCTGGTTCAAGGAGGCAGCTGCAGCAAAAGATTCGCATAAACGAAACTGGTTCTTTTGGAACGATGATGAAGAACGGTTCTCCAAAGCTCGGCTTCTCTTCAAAGGAATGGTCGATAGCAACTGGGAAAAGAGCGATAGAACGGGCCAATATTATTTTCACCGCTTTTACCCCTGCCAGCCAGATTTGAATTACCAAAACCCAGAAGTGATGGAAGCCATGATTTCAGTTTTTGCCAATTGGCGAAAACGTGGTGTCAGTGGTTTCCGCCTCGATGCTGTTCCTTTCATTTGGAAGGACGAGGGCACTGACTGTGAAAACAGACCTAGGGCACATACGATTATTAGGTTCTTTCGTGCTGCTTTGGACTACTTGGCTCCCAATACCTTGATGTTGGCCGAAGCTTGTCAGCCACCCAAAGAAGTCGTGCAATTCTTTGGTAAAGGTGACGAATGTCACGGTGCTTACCACTTTCCAGTCATGCCAATGATTTATCTTGCCCTGGCAAGAGGAGATGGTCAGTGCATCAAAGATGTCCTTTCACCAGAGATAACTCCTCCCGTTCCAGAGGATTGCCAATGGTTCACCTTCTTGCGCTGTCACGATGAATTGACTCTCGAGATGGTGACGCCAGAGCAAAGAAAAGAGATACACAGCCATTTCTGCCACGACGAACGGTGGAACTTCCGCTGTGGAGAAGGCATTAGCTCTCGTCTTTTCCAGCTCTGCAAAGGCAATCTAGATCAAGTATTATTGGCCTTTTCTCTTCTTTTCACCTTACCTGGCACGCCCATCATCTATTACGGTGATGAAGTTGCGATGGTAAATGATGATGAGTACTTCGAGAAAAAGAGCCGCGAAACAGGCTTCCAAGACTCCCGACTTTTGGTCCGCGGCAAGATTGATTGGATAGAGACAGAAAAAGCTCTCGCTGACTCAACTTCTAAAGCAGCCCAAACTCTGCAGGCATTAAAAGAAATGATAAAGGTTCGAAAAGAGAGTGCTCCCCTCACCCGTGGAGAACTTCATTTTCCAGAAAATAAAGCTTTTGTCATCAAACGAACTTTGGACCAAGAGAAGGTTGTTGCTGTCCACAATCTGACAACTGAAAAACTCACTGTCGAATTGAATGAAGACAATGAGGAGCTATATAACCGCAATGCAAAACTCGAGGGGAAAACCCTCGAGTTAGCACCTTACGGATTTAGCTGGTTAAAGCTTATTTAGCGTTGATAGCGCAAAGTTCGCGAGTCTTTTCGTCGTAAATCTCGTCCTCTTTGGCACACTCTTCATCGCTCTTGAGCGCACGGAACCAGAAGAAGTAGAGACCAATGCCACAGAGTACTGACATTGTGCCGAAGATGGCGAATTTTTCCCAGGAGTGGAAAACGAAACTCATTGCTGCCAACAAAATTGACCACTGGAAGGGCACGGCAAAACAAAGAGCCACAGCATCGTTGAGTTTCTCGATGGTGCGTTTGAGTTGCTCTTTTTCAGTCAAGAGACCTTGTTTTACTGCCTTGTCAGCGTATTTACCCCAGAAACCCCATGGATTGATCTGTAGATAGAAATTGACGAGGATATCTTCATTTACAGGTTTGGTAGCCAAGGTTCCAACGATAGAACCGATAGCTGCCGAAAGAAGAATGATGGGGAATGTGTGGTAAAGGGCCCAGCCCTGGTTTTTAAGAATGACTCTGAAGACAATGGCTGCAACCATACCGCAGCCTGTACCTGCAGCAAAACCGTAACCATTAAATCGGGGCCAGTACCATCTGAGGAATAGAGGTACAAATAGTCCCAAACCAAGACCCATGGTAATCAATCCCCAGATTTCGTTGATGTCTTCAATCAAAGTTGCCAGCAGGACACCTGCAACACAAAGACCTACTGTGGCAATTCTGGAAGCCCACATCAACTTATGGTCATCAGCTTTGGGATTCACATATGTTTGATAAATATCTCGAACGATATAAGAAGCACCGGCGTTGAGAGTGGAATCGAAGGTGGACATAGCTGCCGCAATCAGACCGGCTATGACTATGCCTTTCACACCGGCCGGTAAGAGCCAGGCAAGAACCACCGGCAAGACCTGCTCGGGATCTGCTTTGATCATTGCTGCACTGGGACCACCTTGGTCAATCAAGTGGTAAGCCATGACGACCAAACCAGCAACCATCGTCCAGCGGAAGACGGACAGAATAATTGATTCAAGAGTCAGCAGACCTGCTTCACGTTCACTCTTGGCAGCAAAGAAACGCTGATCAGTGTAACCACCAACACCACCACAACCTTCTAAGAAGGAACGGAAGATCCACATGAAGACACAGATACCAAAGGCTGCCGAAATGGTATTCCATGTCCCCGGATCACTTTTGAGCAGCGAGGTTCCCGTCTCTGAAGTCCAACTGAGATTCAACTCGAGCAAAGATTTGGGTAAGTTCACTGTTGAACGTAAAGTAAATGCCTTGAAGGTAATGTAGATAGCAGTAAAGTTGAGCAAAATCATCTGCACGACATCAGTAAATACAACACCATAAAGACCAGACATCAAAGTGTAAAAGAGACCGACGAGTACCATGATGGATGTAGACCAGAACTCATCTACAGGAATGAAGTTGGTGAGGAACTTACCAGAGCCCTTACAGAAATAGATAATCATGCCCAGAGACAAAACAGTGTTGGCAATAGCGCTGAGCAAGTGAGCAGCTTTACCCTGTTTGTCCGTACCAAAACGGATTTTCATCCACTCGGCTGAGGTCATGACACGGCTTCGGCGTAACCATTTGGCCAAGAAGATCATAAGGAACGCCAAAGAGGCACCAACGCCTCCTCGCATTTCAACGAGAAAGCCCTTGTAGCCCAAGGCAAAAACCACCGCCACAATGATCATCGTTCCCGACATATCGAAGTTTGAAGTAGCTGTGGAGATACCAAGTACGTACCAGGGGATGGATCTGCCACCGAGGAAATAATCGCTCAGACCCTTGGAAGCCACGTTGGACATAATGTAACCAACGACAGTGACCAAAACGAGAAATCCAATGATAATGGCAATATCAACAGTAGCCAGTGTCATTTGGGCTGGGGCGTTGGCTAACACTCCCAATGGTTGTTCTACAGCATTCGGTATGCCCACAATGTTCCATCCCTTCAATATGGTGAAAACCTGGTTAGTCGAGAACAGCTTCATCATACTGATCTAGAGGTTCCACCTTCAAGGAAAGGCCGCATATCTTCTCCTGTTGATAACTTCCAGAAGAGCCCAGCAATGTGGATAACTTCGTGCAAAAATAAGCACAAAAAAACAGTTTATTGCTTTCCTTTTGTCATAAAAACCTACAATAACCTGATCAATACATATGCTCAAAGTCATGTTAGATGCGGTTTTGCGAGATCACTACATATTGTTCGCATGCACAAAAATATGATTTGCACATGTGCGTGCTCAGTAGAGAATAAACCGTCAACAATTCGCCAAAGTTATCCACATTGTCAACATTGCTTTATCGCTCTAGGTAGGTGTAACCATCCAAACCTTCGACGAATTTACGGCGGAATTTGGCAGATTCCTGCAAAGTAATTCTTTTGGCACGGACGGCACGTTCGAGGAATTTGCGATAAGAATCGACAACATAACGCCTGTCATAGCCCACATAAGAAAGGACTTCCTCTACGACATCTCCTGATATATGCCGTTCCAACTCGTATCCACCGTCTTCATGTATCTTGATGTGAACGACATTCGTATCACCAAAGAGGTTATGGAAGTCTCCTAACACCTCTTGGTAGGCTCCTACCAAGAAGACTCCTAAATAATAAGGCTCGCCTTCTTTTAGTGTATGCAGTTCTAGTGTGTCGCGCACATCACGTAAATCGATGAATTGATCGATACGACCATCTGAATCGCAAGTGATGTCAGCAATTATTCCTCTGTTTGTTGGACGTTCCTTGAGACGATGAATGGGCATTATGGGAAAATGCTGACGTATGGCCCAATGATCTGGCAAGGACTTGAAAACTGAAAAGTTTCCGAAGTAGGTGTCTGCCATGAAACGCTCTAATCCCTCGAGTTCATCGGGAATATAATCGAGATTTTTAGTCATTTTGTATATGCGCTGACATATGCGGAAGAAAAGAGATTCCAATTGAGCTCGATGGTTCAGCGAGAGCATACCAAGGTTAAACATGGTCAGGCCTTCATCTCTATACTGAATGGCATCATGAAAAGCTTCTTGGAAGTTTTTCATGGTCAAGTCATCAAGGACCTCTTGCAAGTACTTCAAGACGAGAGGTGACTTTTTGGTCACTTTGATTTTGGTCAACCCCTGACCCAACTCAGTTGAACCCAAGATTTCGAAAACCAAAACTGAGTGATGGGCAACAATCGCCCTGCCCGACTCTGAAATGATGTTTGGTTGATCAACTTCGCCTTTTTCACAGGCTACTTGTATGGCTTCAACCACATCAGCGGCATATTCTTTCATGTCATAGTTGGAACTCGAATGAAAGTTAGTGTGGGAACCATCGTAATCGACTGCCAACCCACCACCAATATCCATATATTCAAGGGGAACGCCCAAGCGCCGGAGCTCTACGTAAATCTGTGAACTTTCTCGCAAAGCCCTCTTAATGGATCTAATATCAGTAATCTGGCTGCCAAGATGAAAATGGAGCAGTTTGAAAGCATCGAGCCTCTTGGCACTCTTCAGTATTTTGATGGCTTCTAGGAGTTCGTAGACAAAAAGTCCGAACTTTGACCTGTCTCCTCCAGAACCTTCCCACTTACCTTTTCCACGTGAGTTGAGTTTGACTCGCATACCGAGTAAAGGTTCTACATCCAGTTTCTCAGCAACATCGAGAGCAAGAAAGAGCTCTGAAAGTTTTTCTATGACGATAAAAATGGGTTTTCCCACTTTACGTGCCATCAGAGCAATCTCTACGTATTCTCTATCCTTATATCCATTGCAGATGATGAGACTGTCATCACGGCTATGTGATAGAGCCAGCAACAACTCAGGTTTTGTGCCCACTTCCAGGCCATGGCTGTAATCCCCTCCAGCAGAAAGCACGTCCTCAACGACCTGCCTGTGCTGGTTTACTTTGATGGGGAAAACACCACAATATCTGCCTTTATATTCATATTCCTCGATGACATCGCTAAAACACTTGTGTAAATCATGGATGCGCGACTGGAGAATATCAGTGAAACGAATGAGAACTGGTAGCTGGATGTCACGCTCTCTTAGTTCGTTCACGAAACCGAAGAGATCTAGCTTTTTCCCCTCTTTGCCTCTTGTTGTGACACAAACATTACCCTTTTCGTTGATACCAAAATATCCAGCCCCCCACCGGCGAATTCCATATAGTTCTTTGGCGTGGCCCGTTGACCACTCTGGAAGGTGAGCAACGTCCTTCTTTTTACTCGTTCTTTTGGCCATGAGCCACCTCCTTTTCGAAGAGGCCATTGTACATCATGCATGCCATTTGACACTATATTGACGCTTACTTGTCACTGTTATATAACAGTGTTATAATTAAATTTGAGAGGAGGCCAAGATGAGCAAAGACGAAGTTTGGCGATTTGATGAATTGGCAGCACTAGCAGCCCATCTCGTCAACGTGGCTGGCTCCTCGAAAAGGGTGCGTTGGAACCCACAACCAAGAACCATTCGGTATTACACAACCATTGGTTTGCTCGACTGCCCCTTATACCTAGAAGGTCGTGTGGCTTTTTATGGCCGTAAACACCTAGCACAGATAGTTGCTATCAAAAAACTTCAAGCGACTGGATTGTCTTTGGCGCAAATTCAGGAACGATTGGCAGGTTTACCAGACAAGGACCTTTATGCAATCGCAGGATTACCAGACAAACTTACAGTTCCACCTCTTGATGAAAGGAGAAAGAGCTTTTGGACCTCATTACCCAAACCGCAACCATCTCCACAAGTAGAAAGGCGTCATCTGGGGAAAAAAGGTGCTACAGGAGTTTATGTATCACTGACAGATGATGTGACTCTCTTTCTCGAAGGTTTTCAAAACCACATAGGCACCAAGGAACTGGAAAAGATAAACAAAGCTGCCAAGCCACTGCTAGAGCTATTGGCTTCTTTTGAGAAGAAAGAAGGGGGAAAACAATGACAGTGCCCGCACAACCAGCTCCCTGTCGCATAATCGACACAAAAGAGCTAGAAAAAATCGCCCAAGATTTTGGTCCTGACGAAGAAAAGGGTTTTGGTTGCTTGACCACTACTGAAGGTCTTCTCCCATTAAAAGCCATGGACATCGATGCCAAAATCACAGGAATGTTGGCAACAACAACACTGACACAAGAATATAAAAACGTTCATGCTCTACCATTGGAGGCAACCTATATCTTCCCCCTGCCCTCCCGTGCAGCTGTGACAAAGTTCACCTTGCAAGTTGGAAAACGCAGGATCGAAGGAATATTGAAAGAACGCGGTCAAGCTCGCCAAGAATATGACGACGCCATTGCCTCAGGCCATAGAGCTGCCATTACTGAGGAAGAGCGACCAGGCGTTTTTACAATGCGAGTGGGTAACATTGATGCGAAAGAAAGTGTCAAAGTTACTCTTAGGATGACAGGCCCACTGCCTTATTCTGACGGCGAGGCAACCTATCGTTTCCCTCTCGTCGTAGCACCTCGTTACATACCCGGCACTCCTATTGATGGTGAACAAGTTGGAGACGGTGTGGCCACTGACACTGATGACGTGCCAGATGCTTCTCGCATATCTCCACCAATATTACTTCCTGGTTTCAAGAATCCTATCAAGTTGGGACTAGTCGTGAGAGTTGATGCCGCTGGACTAAATTTAAAAGAGGTTAGTTCAAGCTTGCATGCCATTTCCACACGTAAGCGTAAATACACGACAATCAGACTAAAAGAAGAAGAGAGACTCAACAAAGACTTCATCTTGCGTTTGGCTTATGGAGATGAAAGTGTCACAACAGGTCTAGTTACTCACAAAAATGATGATGAAGAAGAGGGTACCTTCTTATTAACACTCGTCCCACCAAAATGTGGGCACCATCTGCCACGTGACGTCGTCTTCGTGCTTGATAGATCTGGAAGTATGGGCGGCTGGAAGATGGTCTGTGCGAGAAGAGCAACTGCTCGCATGATTGACGCCCTCTCAGCAGAAGACAGGTTTGCCTTCCTCGCTTTTGACAACACTTTCTCCTACCCCGATGGTATGGAGGGGAAACTCGTAGAGGCTACAGATCAGAACCGATACCGTGCCGTTGAATTCGTTTCCAAAACAGAAGCACGTGGTGGAACTAACATGTATAAACCTCTCGATGAAGCTGCGAGATTACTTGCTAAACGTGACAAATCGAGACAAAGAGTCATCGTTCTGATCACAGATGGCCAAGTGGGTAACGAAGATCAATTGGTCAAGTTGGTTCGCCAAAAAGCCCGGGGAACGAAGGTCTTTACTGTTGGTATAGACAGAGCAGTCAATGAGGCATTCCTCAAGAGACTGGCCATACCAACACGTGGACTTTGTGAACTAGTGGAAAGCGAAGAGCGTCTCGACAAAGTAATGGCAGCAATGCACAGACGCATTGGCCGACCTGCCATGACCAATCTTTCCATTGAAGACAAGAACCTCGAGATAGTCCAATGTAGTTATGTGCCCGAGCAATTACCCGATTTATTCGAAGGTGTGCCAGCTCTCATTATGGGCCGATTTACTGGCTCTCCAGAAGGAATGCTCGTCATCAAAGGAAAACTTGGTGAAGAGAAATTTGCTGAAAAAGTGGAAGCTATCTCTGATGGAGAAGAAGCAATTCGTTATGCATGGGCTCGTGGACGGATTAGGGACCTAGAGGACAATTACGTTGCTGGTCGCGAAAGGGACAGCGCTCTGGCAGACAAGATCACTTGCTTCTCATTGGAGCAAAATGTTCTCTGTCGTTTTACGGCCTTCCTGGCAGTCGATCAGTCGGAAACCATTTCAGCTGATGGCCCAATGCACAAAGTAGTTCAACCTGTGGAAGCCGTCGATGGCTGGAAAATGGAAGAATGTCCTCCTCAACCTATGCCAGTTAGCTGCTCAGCTCCGATGCCACTTGCTGCTGCTGCACCACCTCCTTCTCCTGCTCCAGGCAGGGCTGCTCCAAGTGCGCCCAAACGTGCTCGAAAGGTACTCAGAATGCAGCAAAAACTGCACGACACTGGAGGAATGGACTTCTCTTCAGTTATGGGTGGAGAAGCCCCATCCGATAAACATTGTGGTATGGGTATATCCTTCGATGAAAGTCCAATCATGGATAACCTATCGTGCCCTGAAGGAC
>CAZXTJ010000004.1:0-38675 GCA_964643655.1 uncultured bacterium | reverse complement strand
AGACATGTGTTTTTAATACATGGGGACAAGCAGAGATATCTCCACTCTCAAAGATATGTTCATCAACAGTCAACTGAGCACAACATGTATGGGGAAATTGCATGGCAGGCGGCAGCAAACTGACTACCTGCTGAAAGATGTCATCATCCAACAAGTCACATTTTTCGATGACCCGAGCTATACCATATAAACATGTGAGCTCTTTCACTCGCTCACGAAGGTCGGCCCTAGCAGAGCGGTCAGCCATGGCCATACCCGTCACCTGAGCCACTCCTTCGTAATATTCCATATCACTGACGAGGAATGAACCAACAGCCTCATCCTTCAAAAGCAGCAAACCAACACGTGTTTCATCAACAATGAAACGTGAAGCCGCCAAAGAACGAAAAGGACCGCCAATTGTGATACACACTTCACCAGCAGTACCACTGCGGTAACAAAGTGGCAGTTGTGTATCCTCGTGACAGAATGAGCCCGGAATGAACTCTCCAGGAGTGGTGAGATGTACATTACCTTCTACCAAAGCCCAGCAAAATGCCTCATATGAAGAGGCGGGCACACTCTCGGGACTGGGCAGCTCCTCTACCTGATGGCGCAACTCTCCCGAGCCTTCAGCCACGACCTGCCAGCGAAACCATCCCTCAGGCCCGGCCAAAAGCAGCTCCACAGCCGAACAAGAGAGGAAGCGCTGTAAACTCTCAGCCAACTCCTCCAAAAATTCGAAATAACTCGAACCTAGGTTGGCTACCCCTAACAACTCTCGAGAGAGACGACAGATATCTCTTAAAGTGCCAGCTTGCTGCACAATGACCTCCTTGCCGGAGGAATAATATAGCAGGAGTCTTGCCAAAAGTCGGGCTAGGTTCCGCGAATTCCTTGGTTGCCTCGAGGACCGCGGGCAAATGCTGCGCCTTGGTGACGCCGAGTGAGAACTAGGGCCGAGCTAATCGAACGTTCGCGGCCGTCTGATGGGCGATTGACGATTTTGCCCTCTATCCACATGGCAGTCGAACCGCCACCGTCGAGGTTCAATCCCTCTTTGCAGCCCAATCGGCGTAGAACACGAGCCGTCTCGTACAAGGACAAACCAACGTTGCGCTGTTTGTCTCTGCCGTCAGCTACGAGCAACAAGACTGAACCGTCTTCCGTCACGCCTGCAGCCGTTCTCGGAGCACGTGTCGTGGCAAAGGATTTCTGGAAACGCTCTTCTTTCCAGTTCACTGTCACTTCGCCATCTGTCAGCAAACGGGGTCCGCCGCCGACGGCAAAATCGCTCACGTCCCAAGGAGGTGTGAGTCCCCAGCGGTATTTGACTTTGTCCCAGAATTTCACTGATTTCATGGCATCTGTGGGCACGCCGCGCATACCAATGACAAATCCATCAGGTGGTATGGCAGTGTCAGCTTCTTGCAAGGCAACTACGCGACCGTTCGAGATGGCCATTTCCAATCCAGCCCCTCTTGTATGGGTGGAAGCACCAAACTGCGGTGTATAAACGAGCAGTTTGTTTTTGGCTCCAGAGCCAGATTGGTTGATACCATTGAGGTAAAACTCACCAAAGTCAGATTCCATTTTCCCACTGAAACCGGGATTACCGAGCAATGCGCTCTTGCCATTGAAAATTCCGAAACAGGAACGACGATGGATGGGCACGGAGAGCAACTTGCGACCGTCTGAGATGAGTCCCAGCGGTTCGCCAGTGCCAGCAAAGAAGGATGCATTGACTGCAGCTACGGCTCTCGATTTTTTCGCTATGGAGGAGAGACGTTCGCGACCGAGGATAGTCGATTGTCCCAATCTCAGACCCAAACCAAATTCACGTGATGCCAAGTGGAGGCGCAGCACGTGCACATCGGAGCCAGCGCCGTTTTTAGCGCGGAAGCGATGTTTGGCGTAAAAAAGGCCGTCGCCCAAAGAACGCTGCTCAGTAGCTATGAGCTGCTCATCCTCTTTACGCTGCCCCGCAATGCGCTCGAAAGTAAGAGCAAGCTTGGCACTATTCTCTTTTCGTTTAGCTTCACCTGTTAGCACCACATCAGCCGCAAGAGCCATCTTCAATTTGAGAGGTTCTCGCTCTTTGCCTCCGCTAATCTGCAGGTTTTCCACTATGCCCAAGGGTGGAAAAGAGTCGGCCACCTTGTCTTGGCTCACTCCAAACATAGTGACTTCCAAGGTACGAGTCTTTTTGGAGAAAGTCAGTTCGTGAAGTGTAGGAGCAGAGAGCTCAAAGTAAAGTTTTGTGCTTTTATTCCTTTTGGAGACGAGAATGTCATATACCTTAGTTTCAGCAAGAGGAGCTTGTGGAGCTGGCTTCGTCGGCAAAGCAGGAGAAGAGCTGCTCGCTACTTTCGGCTTTTGGGCTACCACTGCTGCAGGTAGTTTGGCTTTCGTAGAAAGTGAGATGGGTTTTGCACTCTTCGTTCGACGAACTGCCTCTTCCAATCTTTTGACGAGCAATGCAGGTTCGTCACTATCGACCTCAGTCGGTGGCGAAGAGGGCAATGAAGCCACATTCGCGCATACGAACCAGAGGACGAAAAGCGCTAAAAATCCGTGTAATGATTTTTCATAAATACCCATACAGTACAGGTATCGGCAAAAGAAGCAGGATTTTGTATGGTTTTTTACTCTTTTAAGAGCTCTTGCAGGCGAACTTTGCCTCGCAGGCGAGTGACCGCTTTTGTATGGAGCTGCGAGATACGTGAATCTGAGACGCCAAGGATGCGCCCAATCTCTTTGGAGGTCAACTTCTCGAAGTAATACAAGGTGATGACCAGTCGTTCACGTTCTGAGAGATTGGCAATCTCTTGCGCCAGAAGTTTTTTCAGCTCAGCTTTCTCTGCATTCATTTCAGGACAAGCCTGACCAGAGTCTTGGACAAAATCCATACGGCTTGCGCCCGTTTCTCCGTCAGGATCACCTTCGTCGAGAGAAATCATTAGCGACTGTTTGGAATCATCAAACATTTTATGGAGCTCTTTTTTGGAGATACCCATGTATTCGCTGATTTCCTGATCAGTTGCTTCTCGGCCCAATTTCGTCTCGAGCTCAGCGTATGCACGTTCGAGCTGTTTTGACTTTTGGCGAATGGATCGTGGTGTCCAATCCAATACGCGCAATTCGTCGAGGATGGCACCACGAATCCTCGTCTTGGCGTAGGTTTTGAATTTAATGGCCCTGTCGGGATCGAATTTCTCAATGGCATCTATCAAACCGAAGATACCGTAACTGACGAGATCATCGTATTCCACATTCGAGGGAAGGTTGATAGCCATTCGACCAGCAACGTATTTCACGAAAGATGCATATTTGAGAATCAGTTTTTCTCGAACGGATTCGTCTTGGCACTGTTTATATTCGAGCCAGAGTTCGATATCCTCTTCGTCGCTCTTTTTGGCGGCAGCGCTATCTTCCGCGCTGGGGCGTCCAGGCTTGCGAGCCTCTTCGTCCGTTACATTCGCCACGACTACTCCTTGCTGCTGTCTTCCTTTTCAGGGGCTTCATCTGCCTTTGCCTTGGGCTTTTTGGGCCGCCTGTTGAACATGTTCATAGCTTTATCGGCCCGACCAGCAACAATGAGTCCGAGGGCCTTGTAAGCTTTGTCAAAAAGCTCACCCAATCCATCGAGCTCTTCCTGACGAAAGTCGCTGAGGACAAAACCCGCCAGGTTTCCCGTACGCCCTTCGGTGGGCCGAATACCGAAGCGAATACGGATGAACTGCGCCCCCATCTGTTCGATGATGGACGCTATCCCTCGGTGCCCACCGGAAGAGCCTTTAACGCGGATCCGAAAGGTCCCGAAGGGAATGTCTACATCATCGTAACAAATTACCGTGTGTTCTGAAAGGATCTTGAAATATGAGCAGGCACCTTGGACTGAATGACCGCTCAAGTTCATATAAGTTTCAGGCTTTAACAACATCAAAGGAAAACGGCGCAATTTGGCTGAAGCCCGCTGTCCTTGCAATGCCTTTTGATAGGTGAAGTTGCCTGCCTTCAGTTTTTGAATGAGGAAATCGAGAAAGAGAAATCCTACGTTATGGCGGTTGTATGTATATTCTCGGCCAGGATTCCCCAGACCGACAACGAGCCAACGATCATCCATTCTTCATCTAACCTTTGCTCAGAGAGTACTCAGCAATCTGAGTTTCTCACGCACTTTCTCTGCGTCTTGTGCTGATACCCCCTGTTGCAGCAGTTTTTCCAACAATTCCCTAGCTTCGGCTTTGCGACCTGAAGCCTGATAAATATCCGCCAGAGCAGCTGCTGCAGCGAAGTCTGTTCCATCGAGAGCCAAAATCTGTTGCAGAATCTGTTCTGCTTCACTCTGTCGGCGCTGTTTGAAGAGCATTGTGGCCTGCATCAACAAAACACGAGTGTCTTTCGGTGATTTGGCCAAAGCCTGACTGAGAATGTTCAGGCTCTCATTTGCTTTACCTTCTTGCTCGAGCAGTTTTGCTTCGGCAATGAGGGTCTCTACATCTTCTTCACCACCAATTTGGCGGGCTCGTTTGATGTACTGACGAGCTTTTTCACGAAGACCCACTTCAGCAAGGGCAACGGCTACGTCGCGCAATGAGCGAGCCTGTTGTCTTGCCTGAGCAGCCATTTCCCCCTCAGAAGGAGCTTCGGCAAAAAACTGTGGTTCGATTTCACGAATGACACGTTTGGCTTGTTCGCCAGCCAAGGTCGTTGGTCCTTCGTTGACCACACCATCCAAAGCCATGACTGCCTTGTCAAAGTGGCGACCACCACGCAAAGCTCGTGCATATTGGAAACGCACTTGCTGTCCACCATCACCGCGGCGACCGAGGACTTTACGATAGGTCTTGGCACCTTCATCATAGAGCTGCAGATTTTCATAAGCTTCACCAAGATGAATGATCGTGCTTCTGTCTCTTGGCTGTAGCTCGAGGGATTGAATGAGCAATGCAACGGCACGTGCATAATGTCGCCGCGTCAATTCCAAGATACCTATGCCCCTAATGGCTGCAGCAATAACAGGCTGTGAAGGTTGGGGTTCAATGTTGAGAACTTGCTGATAGAGTGATTGAGCTTTGTCCAGTTCACCCCACTGAGCCGTCTCATCGGCTTTGGCAATGAGCCCTTCAGGAGAGCCAGGTGCAGGTGGCGGAGTCTGTTTTTTGTCGGCTCCCCAACCAAGCGTTTTCAGATCTTTGTATGCCCTGCGGCGATATGGATTATCCAAAGGACAAACCTGAATGATCTTTTCCAAAGTTCCCTGATAATGTGAGTGCTGACCGTTCTGTCGATAAGCACTGGCCAAGGCATAGAGGTAGAAACCAAAGTTGTCATCTGACAATGCCGCAGACTGACATGACTTTTCATAATATTCGATTGCTCGACCATAACGGTGCTGACGATTGTAGAGCCAACCAAGGTTATAAAGAACGCGTGTTTTGCTGCTATCCATGCTGGTCAACATCAACCACACTTCTTCAGCCTTATCGAGTTGCTTCAAACGAGCGTAACAAGCTCCAACTTGTTCGAGAGCACGAAGGAGGAATTCTTTTGGAACTGTGTCAGCTTCGGCACTAACGAGCACTTCGAGATGGGGAATGGCATTGCCCGGCAGTTTGAGCTGTATCCAATATTCGGCCATGGCCAATCGTACCTGTGGATTGTCTGCATGGTTTGTGAGCAATTTCTCCAACACTTTTTTGGCGTCAGCCAAACGTTGACCACGCCGTAGGATGGTGGCCTTCTGCAAACCTAGTTCAATGTTTTCAGGAGCGGCAGCCAAAGCCATGTCCACATACATCAAAGCTTTGGTGTAGTCATTGAGCTCTGAACAGACGAGAGCCAAATCTTCGTACAACTTTTGTACGTGAGGTGAATTTGGATCGGTTACATTCTTCAAAGCCCGCTCGAGCAGACGCAGAGCCAAGGGCCAGTTTTTCTCTTCTTTGGCTCGTTCAATGGCAATCCAATCACCAGAAGGTGCTTTACCAATGGTGCCCAGCAGTTTACGAGCTTCCAAGTTGCCTGGAGTCAACTGCAGAACCTGCTGAGCAATCTTGATGGCATTGGGTACACGCTCGAGGGAATAATAGGCACGAGCTTTGACCAACATCGTATCTGTGTCATTGCTGTGCAAGACGAGGAAACGATTGGCTGCTTCTAGAGCATCTTTGGGTTCACCCATTTCCAACAGTGCTTTGGCGAGGAATTTGTCATTGTCAGGACGAGAGACTTTCAGCTCGACTGCATCTTTGAGCACCTTGCCACAGTCGCTCCACTTTTCCAGTGTGGCCAAACGTTTTCCTTCTTTGGAGTAAAGGGTGGCAATTGAATCGATGAGTTTGATGTCATTGGGTGTGTTGAAGATTGCTTTGCCAAAAAACTCGCGAGCACCTTCATATCTACGTTTTTCCAGAGAAAGTCTTCCCTGAACGTAGTTGAGGTTGGAGAGCAACTCGCGGATTTTCTCTGAATAGAGATCGCGGCGCAATCCTTCGGCGAGAGCATGTTCTGCCTGCTGGAACTCAGCCAAGTAAAGATGGGATTCACCGAGGAACTCAAAAATCCGAACTGGTGCTTCTTTCACCTCACGGTAAGGGGCCAAGATTTCGACGACACGGCGGTAGTCGTTGTCTGCCTTTTGTCCTTTGCGGAAAATCGTGGCTGCTCTTTCAACTGCAGTGGCCATCTCTTCAGCTGTTGCTGTCGGTTTTGTTGCCACCTGTTGTGTTATCTCGGGTTGTTTCTTTTTAGAACCAGAACAACCAAGGGTCAAAAGGGTGATGAGGCCCAAACAAGCCACTATCATCACTGATTGTTTATTACTAAACACCGTGCACTCCTCAAACAAACAATTCACTCACCGAGCGGTTCTCGTGTATACGCAGGATAGCCATTGCAAGCAATCTAGCTACCGACAGTATCTTCAAGTTATCCAATCGGTGATTTTCTGTCACTGGTATAGTGTTCGAAACTACTATTTCTTTGGCACCAACGGCAAACAATCGTTCTAATGCTGGTGAGGAAAAGACTGGGTGTGTTGCACACACATAAACGTCACGAGCACCATTACGGCGCAAGATGTCCACACCTTCACAAATCGTCCCGCCAGTATCAATCATATCATCAAAGATAATGACGTTCTTGTCTTTCACGTCACCAATCACATTGACGGTTTTTGCTTCGTTGGGTTTGTCTCGTCTCTTGTCCAAAATGGCCAAATCAGCCTTTAACCTCGTGGCAAATTTCCTCGCCCGGCGAACTCCGCCTGCATCAGGTGATACGACTGTCACATTGCCAAGATTTTTCTCGAGGAAATAGTCAGCAAAGATGGGCAGTGCAGACAAATGATCAGTGGGCATGTCAAAAAAGCCCTGCACAGCACCAGTGTGCAAATCCAACATGACACAACCATCTGCACCTGCAGTTGTTAAAAGATTGGCAATCAACTTTCCTGAAATGGGTTCCCGCCCACGAGTCTTTTGATCCTGACGAGCATAGGGAAAATGAGGCAAGACTGCCGTAACGCGCCTAGCAGCTGCCCTTTTGAGAGCGTCGATGAGTATCAACATTCCCATGATGTGGTCGTGAATGGGATCGACAGATGTCTGGAAGAGGAAAACATCTCTGCCACGGACACTCTCTTGAATGAGCGTTGAGAACTCGCCATTGGCATAAGTAATGAGCTCGAGTTTTCCTTGGGGGATTTGTAGGTGTTCACAGACTTCCGCGGTCAGCGCGGGGTGGGCTCCACCGTCGAAAACTTTGACGTCGTCCATCAGCCCTGCCGGATTCTGTCGGAGCCCCCTACAAGAAGGGCTATGGCAGGGGCGGCAGGATTCGAACCTACGCATGCTGGGACCAAAACCCAGTGCCTTACCGCTTGGCGACGCCCCTGCAAATACCTTCTAAATCTATTCCTCCAACTGATCTTCACGGTCAGATTTGTCCGTGTTTTCAGCTTTTGGAGCCTTATCCGCTTTCGAGCCCCCGATGGGAGCTGCTACTTGCGGAGCAAGTCCTTCTTCTTCAAGGATCCTATTATACTCTGCAATGATCTTTTTTTGTATAAGAGATCTTGCTTCTGTAGCAATTGGGTGAGCAATGTCCTTGAATTCACCGTTTCCAGTCTTTCTACTGGGCATTGCAACAAAGAGCCCTTTTTGCCCTTCGATGACTTTCAGGTCGTGAACGACGAAGACATTATCGATGGTTATTGAAGCAAAAGCCTTCAACTTACCACCTGTGGAAACTCTTCGTACGCGCACTTCCGTTATGTTCACCCTAAACTCGCCTTCACTCAGAAGTGAATCTCTATTCCAGTCCAGACGTTCTGCTCTTGCTGAGCATAGTTGCCAGAAGTGGAATAAATCCGTTCAAAACCAGCCTTTATTTTAACATCTTCCTTCAGAGCGACCTCACCCTGCAAGCCAAGATGTTCGCTTTCTACAGGGTTAGCTGCAGAACTACGGCGATAATGTACGGCACCCACACCTTTATCAGTGGGGAAAGACGCACCTACTTCGAAGCTCATTGTATCATCTGTGGGCGCAACTGTCGGCCTAGAAATGCCACTTGCGCCACTTTTTTCTGATTTGAGTGCTGCTGAAGCAAGAGCGATGTCGTTTCTGGCAGGTACTTCACCTGTAGAAGAGCGCTCTTCGTTTATGCCATTCCAATCATTTATCTGGAATTCACCCCACACACGAACACGACCAACGAGTGTCTGTACACCCAGTTGAGCAGCATTGGAAGGTAAAAGCCTTGAATCGATTGGTGGTTCACCATCTACACCCAGTTGGTCAGATTTCATCATCAAACGGGCAGATAATGAAGTTTTGTCTTCCACTCGTTTTTCGAGGTGGCCAACGTAGAGCTCCTCTTCCCTATCTTTCACATTGAGGAAAGAGTACGTGGAGTTGTTGCCTGCGTAAGTGGCTCCCTCGGCAGTTGCTTCTCCTGTTTGCTGCAACTTTTCAGTGACGTCTTTCACATTGGCTCGAATGCGATACCTGAATTCATCGTTTTGGGAAACAGACATGGGCAAGTCGTTGAAGAGACGCCAGCCTGCCAATGCACCACCAGGAATGACTTCGTCCTTTTCTGGATCGAGTAAATTCCAACCAAGAGATTTCGAGGAAAAAAAGAAGGCGTCTTTGGCTGACTTGCCCTCTTCTAGTTTATAAATGGAGCCAACATCATAAAGTTCATCAGCAAGAGCGAAAGGGGTGAGCAAAGCTAGGCTCACGCAGAATAAAATCGCTCTTTTGGCCAATGACATTTTTTTTCCTCAACAACAATTTTTAATTTTCCATAAGACACCCTGCGCCGGGCGCCCCATAAATCTATCACATGAACAAAGCCCATGTAACATCTTTCAAACATTTCGATTGGCTATGCTATAGTGGAAACCAACAAGTTGTCCAGACAAAAGAACCCCAAAAACAAGGTTTTTTGTTAGAGGTACCCAATGAAGTCGATTTTTAAGCTCTTTTTTGTCCTGTTACTCCTGGCTTTTCCATGTATATCCTTTGGCCAAAATAACCAAATTGATTGGTGGGCTGATAGGGTCAGCGCCCATGGCTTGAGCCAACTTTCAACGACAGCTGGCTCCCAAGCACGACAAGCAGCCAATGACTTGGCTACGAGGAATGGTGTCCTCCAGCTGAGAAAACTTCTATATCAGTTGCCTGTGACGAACAACAGCACTCTAGGCATGGCTCTTGTACGTTTCCCCACTCTCCAACCACTCATCGACCGTGAACTTGCCAGTAAGAGCTCTTCAGGGCGCGTCATTGCTCCTGATTTGCTCGAGGTAGAGGTGAAAGCATCACTTCCCCGTTTGCGTCGACTCTTGGGCCCCATCTTGCTAGGAAAAGACCCAACTGAGGTAAAAGAATTGGAAGAACCCAAACCAACTGACTCCATCATCATCACTCCACCAGCAGGAGTCAGTTTCACTCCTGGTTTACTCCCTCTCCTTCGCTGTCGCGAAAAGAGTCGTGACGTTATGCTCAAACGTTTAGTGGCTGCTCACCTCATCGCAGGAGGAAACGTTGCTTACATTGTTCCTTCCGTTGCTGCAGCCCGAGCAAAGAGAGATGCTGTTTCCATCACAGCAGATGCTGTCGGTGGTTTGGGTAAAGCGAGCCTCTTCCTCAAGGACACAGACGCTGACAAAGTCATTGAAAGTTTTAAGAGCGCAACAAAAGAGCAGCGTCCAGAATTGGCTATCGTTTTATCCAAAAAACGCGTGAACTAAAAGTCGGTCACGCTCTTGATGTAATCAAATCTTTCGTCTACGTCATTT
The DNA here is from genome assembly GCA_964643655.1 of uncultured bacterium. Lineage (GTDB taxonomy): Bacteria > Muiribacteriota > UBA6191 > CAZXTJ01 > CAZXTJ01 > CAZXTJ01. Next base: position 28,384 of record CAZXTJ010000004.1, on the reverse strand, counting down.
TTTGTGACGACGGCTGTGCGCTCAGGACCAAATCCTTCGATGTTCATACTGCCCATGATGCAGCCATAAACAACAGCGCGACGAATTGCCATTTTGTCGATTTCATCACAGCTATCGAGATAACCGCAGAAACCGCCAGCAAAACTGTCACCAGCACCAGTCGTATCCAAGATGGTGGAACTTGGGAAAGAAGGTGTGATGAAGAAATCGTCTTTGCTGATGAGAAGAGCGCCATGTTCACCTTTTTTGACGATGACCATTTTGGCACCTGTGTCGAGCAATTTGACACCAGCATCGTAGGCGTGTTTTTCGCCTGTCAGATCTTTGGCTTCCTGGTCATTCACAATGGCCACGTCCACTTTGCCAAAGAGGGACATGACTGCGTCCTTCTGTGAGGAGATCCAGAAATTCATAGTGTCCATGACAGTCAAACGAGGCTTGGGCATGGATGTAAGCACTTTTTCCTGGAGGCCGGGAGCTATGTTGCCCAAAAAGACGATGTCTGATTCTTTATATGAATCTGGGATTTTGGGATCAAATGCTTCAAAGACATTGAGATGTGTAGCCAAAGAAATGGCAGTACCAAACTCTTCATAACGACCGTGCCAACGGAAGGTATCACCTTCCACACGTTCTAGACCTTCTAGATCGACACCATGGTCGACCAAGAGATTGGAATAGTCTTCAGGAAAATCAGTGCCTACGACACCAACGAGACGAATGGCCTTGGAGAATGCGCTTGCAGCTAGAGCAAAGTGGCAAGCGGAACCGCCTAGGATTTCATCTCTTTTTCCTTCAGGAGTTTCTAGTGTATCGATACCAACGGAGCCAACTACGAGAATACTCATAAGTGTCACTCACTTTCAGGTGACTCAGATAGTGCTCAGGAGTTGTTTCAACCTTGCGTACTTAGGATGCTGCCGTAAAGCAGCAACGAGAAGTGGGAAATTGATGAGATTCTGCTCTTTACGAGTGGAGATGGCCATCTGCCCCAAGCCGTATGCACCGCTGGCCTGATACTCCAGGTTTTCGCTTTCGAGCATGTTTCGAATATGACTACCAACCTTGATTTCGCCAAACTTCCACAAGGCGACTGCCACATTGGCACGAACGCGACTATCAGGATCGTTCAGACTCAAGGTCAAAAGGCTCATTACCTTTGGATCATTGATGAAAACCAGAGCTTCAACGGCATTGGCACGAACTCTGTCATCCTCATGATTGAGGTAATAACCAATTGTTGGAATATTTTCAACGAGCTTCATTCTTCCTAGAGCCAGCAATGTAGAAGCCACTACTCGTGGGTTCTGATCTGTATCTAGGATGAGGAGCAATATGTCGTTATATGCTTCGAGACGAGCTTTACCAATCTGTTCGATGGAATAGAGTCGCACGTCCATATCATCATCATTGATGAATTCCACCAAACGACTGACAGCGTCAGGTGCTGTCAGTTTACGAATAGCTTTGGCAGCATTGTTTCGCACGTCTTCATCAGGGTCACGAAGCAATTTGACCAAGATGGTGGCAGACTCTTCGTTGTTGATTTCACCGAGAGCAAAAGCAACTGCAGCTCTATGCCACTTGTTGGCATGGGTGACCATGGCATTGATTGCTCGCAGGACACCTTTTTGTTCCCGAGTTCCCCAGAGAGAAACGATGGCATTACCAACGACTCTATTGTTTTTATCCTTCAACATTGGCGTCAAAGTGATAATGAGCTCTTCATCGGGAATGTCGAATTTGGCCAGAGCTTCGACTGCATTGGCACGCAAACGCGGCAGAGGATGATTGAGACAGGTTTTGACGAAGTTCAATGTTTTCACATTGGCAATGCGACCAACGGCTTCCACAATTGCGTAGAGGGTGAATTCTGATTCGCTAGGTCTGAAATGCTCGAGCAAAACTCGCAAGACTTGTTCTTGTACTTCAGGATTGGCTGCAGCAATCTTGCTGACTGTTTTGATGACCTTACGCTCGAGATTGTCGTTCTCGCCCTTCAGTAGGTTGAGCATTGGTTTGATGGTGGAAGCATCATTGAGTTCGGCCAATGTTTTGACGGCATTGCGCTGCAAGACAGGATTGCGTGACTTCAACATATCGATGAAAGTCTCTTTTACCTCTGGGCAGTGAAGGTTACCCATAGCTGCAGCTGTGGCGGGATTGATACCAGAATGACGTATCTTGGCTATGTTAATGAGTTCTTTGATGTCTTCGTAACTGGCTGAAACCATACCCTCAGAATCTTCTTGCCACTGAGGAAGTGATTGTTCCTCTTGGAAAGCCTCTATCAAAGGAGCAGCTGAGAGCACTGTACCCAAGTTCTCTAAAGCATCAGAAATCTGTAGAAGGACTGATTTGTTTTTTGACCACATTAACTTCTTGATGAGGGGCAAACAGGGACGCAACTCCTCTTGAGCACATTTCCATAAAATATGACCATCAGGAATGAGTTTGAACATCCCAGTCTTTTGGGCCTGTGGAACGACGGCTTGTCCTCCTGAGGATTGAACTTCCGTCACATTCTCGCCAAGATTTGTCAGCGCTTTTTTAGCCAAAAACTTAACAGCAGGATTGGGATCTTTCCAGAAGATCTCTTTTAATACAGGCACTGCCTGCTTGGTAACAGCGTCAGCTTTTTCTTTGGACAAAGCAGAAGTAGCCTTCAGGCGAAGGCCTTCGTCATCACTTCTCAGCTGTCCTAATAGCTGATCGAGCTGTGCTTGATCCATATGATAAGGGTCCCCTTATTCGGCCGATAATCTAACATCCTCGCCTATGAGGTGTCCACGATACCTTTTTCGTCCAATGAAAGGCTCTGCTTGAGCCTTTTTCAGCAACCCAAAAAATGCCTTGCTGGCATCAGGCCCCGCATGTACCATGCATGCGCGCCCGGCCCCTTGGCCACATGCATGCAAACATCATTATTGCATGCACAATATATTAAGTAGAAAAACTGCATGCAGATAGTAGAATATTTGAAGAACAGTATCAGTGCAATCGGTGCCATCGTTGTCGAGCAGGTGACGATTATAGGCCAACTTGCCGTGCTGACATTCCAGCTTTGTTACTGGCTCTTCAAGGGTAAAAGAAACTGGCGCACAATCTTGGCCCAATTTAATGAAATCGGCGTCAACTCCTTGCCAGTTATCTTGATCTGTTCTCAATTTGCCGGCATGGTTCTCGTTGTCCAAGTGGGTAAACAGTTTGCCTCCATTAGCGCTGAGAAATTTATTGGTGGCACCGTTGGTCTCTCCCTCTCGCGCGAGCTGGCCCCTCTCATTTCAGCAGTTGTCGTTGCTGGCCGAAATGGCTCAGCCATGGCTGCTGAGATTGGCACAATGAAAGTGACGGAACAGGTGGATGCCCTCGTCGTTCTCTCCACCAATCCCATCTCATATCTCGTCGTTCCCCGAGTGATGGCTTGTATGGTCATGGTTCCCATCCTGACTATCTTTTCCAATGTGGTCGGTCTCATCGGAGGAGCACTCGTCGCCGTAACTCAGGTGGGCATATCAACGGCAGTCTTTTTTAACTCTGTCGTTGACCAGGTAACTATCACAGACTTTGTCAGCGGAGTGTTAAAAGCCGTCGTCTTTGGTGTAATCATCGGTGTCATCGCCTGTTACAAAGGGCTTACTTGTGAAGGCGGAGCAGAAGGAGTTGGTCGGGCAACGACAGGCTCCGTTGTTTTCATCATCACAATGCTTTTGATAGTGAACTATTTTCTTTCGTCACTCTTCTTTACCTATCAGCAGAGTATTACGCAATGACAGCAACAGCAGCAGAAATAGCAACAACGGAAGCTCAGGCTCCCTCTGATGAGGTGGCTCTCAGTCTTCGTGGCATAAAAAAGGCCTTTGGAGAAAAGGTCATTCTCGACGGCATGACTTTAGATGCTCGTCGTGGCGAGACTTTCTGCGTCATTGGTCCCTCTGGTTGTGGAAAATCAGTAACCCTGAAAGTGATCATGGGTCTGCTCCAACCAGATGCTGGCCGTGTTTTCCTCTGGGGCGACGATGTGACGGGTTACAGTGAGCACCAGATGGCCCCCTTCCGTAAACGAATGGGAATGGTCTTCCAAGGTGGTGCTCTCTTTGACTCACTCAATGTTTTCGAAAATGTTTCTTTTGCTTTGAACATGCACAACCTCTGCTCAGAAGAGGAAATGCGTGAAAAAGTTGCTCGAGGTTTGTCCCTTGTCGGTCTGCCCGGCATAGAGGACAAAATGCCTTCAGAGCTTTCGGGGGGAATGAAAAAGAGGGTCAGTCTGGCCCGCGCAGTTGTCATGGAGCCGGAACTTCTTTTGTGGGATGAACCCACAACAGGTCTGGATCCAGTAATGACCGCTGAAATAGACCGTTTGATAATGGAAATGCAGGACCAGCTCGGTGTCACATCCATCGTTGTTACTCACGACTTGAAAAGTGCCTATCACGTTGGTGACCGCGTTGGTGTTCATTGGCAAGGTTCCCTTGTCGAAATTGGCACCCCCGAGCAGATTAAAAATAGTAAGAACCCCTTCGTTCATCAATTTATACGAGGGGAATTGGAAGGGCCGATGAAGACCCGTGAATAGTTCCCTCGAATTCAGAGTCGGTCTCGTAACGCTGGCAGCAGTGGCGTTTTTCATCTGGATGATAGTTTTTGTCAGTGGTCATAACCCACTAGAGAGCAAAGATTATTACAACATCGTCTTCCCTGACGCTGGTTTGCTCCAAAAGGGTGACCAAGTACGTCTCAATGGTATTCCCATTGGCAACGTCGAGCAGATTGGCCTCAAAGCGGGGAAAGTTCTCGTCCAGGTATCAATCAACTCCAAAATCAAAATCCGTAAAGATGCCAAAATCGTCGTTGGTGATGTTGGTCTCTTTGGTACGAACTACATCAAAATCTCTCAGTACAGAACGACTAAAAATCCTGAGTTCTGGGCACCCAATGGTGTTATCAAGGGTTCGGAAGAACCAGGTTTCGAAGAACTCCTCCAACAAGGACAGGACCTCGTCGTCCAAGCCAAAAACACCTTCATGTCTTTGAACCAAATCATGTCCGATGAAGAGTTCCACAATGATTTCAAAGGTGTTTTCTCAGACTTGAAAGACTCTACAGAGTCCACAAAGAGACTCTTTTCCAAGACAGAGGTGCGTGTCTCCAAGATATTGGGTGATGTTTCCAACATTACGGGTTCATTGGAAGAGGACGCTGATTCTGCTGGAGACAAAGCAGTCATGGCCATGGACCGACTGAACAACGTACTCGGAGATTTGGAAACACTGTCGCGAGAGAACAAAAAGAACATCGACAAGGCCATCAACAACATGACGAAGATGATCAATCAGTTCAATGGTGACGGCAAAGCAGTCAAAGATATGCGTGCAGTTTTGGAAAACTTGAAAGATGTTACTGGAACTTTAAAAACCTTTGCTGACGACGTAACAGCCGAAGGCCAAACTGCTGAAAAAATCAAAAGCGTGACCAGTCGAGTAGAAGTGGTGACCAATGATTTGGCCGAAGTGACTGGTTCTGTGAAAGAGTTTGTCCTCGATCCAGAGACGAAAGAGGACATCAAACAAGCTTTCGAAGATGTAAATTCACTAGCTTCCAATATAGATTCAGCCACTTCTGCAGTGAGCACAGTGAAGTTCAAACTGCAGGCTGCCCTCTACTACAGCGGGAAAGTGGATGATTACCGCAGCGATTTTGTTGCTCAAGTAGAAAAAGACAAGTTCCTCTTCCGCCTAGGTTTTGAAGACGTAGGCGAAGACGACGGACTCAATGTAGTCCAAGTGGGAATGATGAAAAAACGTTTCGTCTTCCGCACTGGTTTGTTCTCTGATGAAATGGGTATAGGTGTAGATGCCAATGTAGGACGTAAAGAGAGCTTCCGTTTCACAGTCGAAGCTTTTGATCCTGATGATGTCGTCTGGCGAGCAATAGGTTCATATAAAGTCATGGGGGGGACCAGGGTTGCTATCTGGCACCAACATGGACCAATTGAAAACGTAACATATGGTGGCATCCAACAGGAGTTTTAGGTTACAATACTTCCCCTGTTATCGAGTTTTTTGTATGAATATCCCTGGAGGTCTTATCTTGGACCGGACTGCAGCGATTTTGTTCATCGCTCTCGCACTGTTTATAGTGCCTTCTTTTGCTCATGCTTCTGATGATGCTTTGAAAATTGTTGGTTACGAGATTGTAGGCAACAAGAACATCTCAGATGAGGTAATCCTTTTGTCCATCGCTTCTCGCGTGGGCGACGTCTACACGAAAGAGCTACTCGAGCGTGACGTTGCTGCTTTGAAGAAGCTTGGTTATTTCTTTTATATCAACGCTGATGCCGTCCCCTTCAAAGATGGCCTCAAGATAGTTTTCAAAGTATATGAAAACCCAGTAATCAACGACGTTGAGATACGGGGCAATACTCTTGTTACTAGCGACAAAATCAAAGAATGCCTCCAATTGGAAAAGGGCATCACCCTCAATCTGCCCCAAGTTCATGAAGCTATCCTGAAAATCAACAAACTCTATCAAGACGCCGGTTATCAGTATTGTGGTGTTCTTTCACAAGATCAGGTAGTCGTCGACAAAGAGACTGGCAACTTGGTCCTCAACATCGCCGAACCCAAGCTACGTAACACCACTGTTACTGGTAACAAGAAAACAAAAAACTACGTCATTTTGCGCCAGTTAGAGGTAAAACGTGGAGAAATCATCAAAACAGAAAGACTGCGCCGAAGTTTGAGGAATGTCTTCAACTTGCAGTATTTCGAAGATGTGAAACCTCCTCGCCCTCGCCTCTCTGATGACAAAGATTTCATCGATCTCGATTTGACGGTGAAAGAACAGAAGACTGGTCAGGCAAGTTTTGGTGGTGGTTATTCTTCCGTCAACGGCATGATTGGTTTCATAGACGTTGCAGAAACGAACTTCCGAGGTCGTGGTCAGACTTTGCGTTCGAAACTGCAATTTGGTGGTGAACAACGTTACCAGTTGGACTTCTACGAACCTTGGTTCAAAGGCAAACCAGTGAGCCTTGGCGCTTCTGTCTTTGACATGGCTTACGAAAGAGAAGAAATCCGCGACGGAGTAACTGCGTCTCGTTTCGAAGAGAGACGGGCAGGTTGGTCCCTTCGTACAGGTTGGCGTGTAGGTAAAGACCAGCGCCTCAATTTCCGCTTCACACATGAAGTCCTTGACGTAACAGCTGTTGAAATCCCAGGCACGACAACCCTCGTACTTCCCGAGGATTTACGAGATTTGGATACTGATGGCGACAATGACGTCAAATACCAGCAGCAATCAGTGCGTCTGACCTGGGTAAAAGACGCTCGTGACCATAGGCTCAACGCCAAAGAAGGTTACCGAATTGCCCTGTCAGCCTCTAACACAGGTGGTTTCTTGGAAGGTATCAACGGTTTCCAACAGTACAGTGTCGATTGGCGTCGTTATCACAAAATGCGTGGTCTACTCGGTAAAAAGCTCGGTAACCGCACTGTCTTCGCCTATCGCCTCAAGGCTGGAACGACCCACATGACTGACGGAACTCTTCGCTTCGTCGACCGTTTCTCCCTCGGTGGTGGCGAAACTTTGCGTGGTTGGGAAGACCATGAGTTCACAGGTGACCGTTTTGCTTATGCCAACTTGGAATTTCGTAGAGATTTGGCCAAAGCCTTTGGCTTAGCCTTTTTCTGGGATTATGGTGATGCTTGGGGTCTAGATGGCAGAGATGATTTCGAGGGGAAACGCTCTTATGGTGTAGGTTTGCGCCTCAATACACCTATTGGCCCATTCCGCCTCGATTGGGGTAAACCTGAAGACCGCAAATCCAGATTTCACTTTGGTATTGGACAACAATTCTAAGAGCGAACAGAACTTTTTAACCTTTTTCTGCAACGAAATTATTGACGTTGAAAGCCCTAAGAACCGAAAAGTATACTGGACTATAGTAAGAAACAAGTATCGTGCTTGTTAAAAGGCAGCATCTCGAAAGGAGCCTATCAACATGCGACGGACCACCACACTTCTAGTTCTGGCCGCGTTTCTCTTTGCCGCTACATCTGTAATGGCCCAAGAGGCACTCAACTTGAGGTACAAGTTCCAAAAGAACAAACCCCTCAAGTATCGTCTAAACATGGGCAGTAAAGCCACATTCACCATGCCAGACGGTAATGTACAGAACCTGAACATGAAGACCTACATCGAGCTGACACAAGAGCTCATCGAGAAAAAACCCGATGGTTCTTTCCGCTTGGCCGTCTCCATCGACAAAGCTCATCAAATTGTCAATGGCAACAACACTCCCTTGCAGAACATGCCTCCTACATTGGTCACAATGAAACCCAACGGCGAAGTCGTCGGTGCCGCTGCTGCTCAACCTGCTGCAGGTACACAGCAATTGCAGATGATTTTCCCAACAAGGATGATCCGTGAAGGACAGAGCTGGATGCAAGAGCAGAAGATTGAACAGCCTCTGCCCATGCTGACCAAAACCAAATACACTTTGGTCAAAGCTCAGGCTCCATTCCCCGGTTACAGCCGTCCTGTTGCTCAGATCAAAAACCGTATGAAACTCGACAACATGGAAACTCCCACCAAAGAGCAAGTATCTTCTGAAACTCGCGGTAACCTTTGGTTCGACGTTGCTCGTGGCTGTATCGTACGTTCTAAAGCTCACAGTGACTTCACCTTCAACTTGCCCATTCAGATCCCCGGCATGATGCCTGAGGGTGCAACAGTGCAAGTAAAGATGAAGCTGCAAATCGAAATCAGCTTGATCAATCAATAACTCAGCAAAACAAAATCCCGGCCTGCCCAGCAGGTCGGGATTTTTTCTTAGTTCAGAGCTTATTCACTGGTCTCTATTGGTACATTGGCAGACAAAGTCCGTTTCATCTTTGTAGTTTTGCCCCTCAATTCCACTTCAAGCAAATTGGGCGATTTACCCTTTTTGAAATGCACGCCCTTTAGGCCTTTGGCCACTTTCGTCAACTTGGCCTCTTCGCCCGTGTAACAGCGAGAAACTGTCAAATCAGAACCAGCAAAGAGAAAAACGATACCTTCAGCGCGACCATCGACGTCATAAACGGCATAACGGAATGACACTTCGTTCAAGAGAATTATCTTGCCTCGCTCTGGTTTACCAGTCACCTGCCCCTGACTGTTAATGGGTACTTTATCATTGGCTTTTTTGATTTCTTTTTCCATGAAACGGAAAGCGTATTCCATGGAATTGGTCTCTTCAACGTTTGATTGTTCGCGACGAAAAAAACCACTGAAGCTGTAGATAGCTCCTGCCACCAATCCCAAAACAAGGGCAAAAATCAACAAACCAACAATGAGACTGACGATAGTGACTGCCCGTCGGCTCTTATTTGTGACTGAGGCCTGCAAGATAAAGTTCTTTCTCTATCCGTTTACGATAAACCTTTGGTGGTTTTTCAGGACGAGTCTCAACGGAACCATCAACAACGATGGCCAAGGTATATGCGGGATTGTTGCCCACCTTCTGACGCCGCACCTTCAACGAGATGACTTTGTAAAAACCCACGTTTTTACCTTTGTCAAAAGGCACGGCCACACTGCTCAGTTCAGAGACGAAACTCTCTTCCACCTTGCCCACATCAACTTCAGTACCACCGTTTTTATCAATCAAATCATCAATGTGAACGAGGCAACGCTGCACCTTGTGTAAGGTATGACTCAGGGCCGAGCGGGCCATGAAATCAGCTCTTCGTTCACGTAGTTTCAGACGAAGTTTGCCTACTCTATCAGAACGGAAAATGTGCAAGACAACGAGCACACTGAGCAAAACGAGACTGACACCAAGGACTATGGGTAAAACAGCTCCTTGTCGCCTTCTCACTGCCCACTCTCCTTCTCTACAGCCTGCACGGGAAGCAAGGTGCGGAAAAGGACCACATCACTACTACTGCTTTGCCAAGAGGCGAATAATCGTAGTCGAACAAAGTCGGAAAAACGCCGCTTGGGGCCATTGGGAAAGAAATAATTGGGATAAAGTTGGTCAGCACCAACGACTTCTAAGCGAAACTGAATGGTATCTTCAGTTTTGACCAAGTCGGCCAAGGGCTCTCTTAACTTACCTTCAGGATAAACACCATCAGCTGGCACGGAAGTCAAAGGCATGGAAGCCAAACTTTCGGCCCGCGAAAAGAGCAACTCTTCAGCTTTGGTCCTTAAACGTAGACTGCGCGTAGAGCGCACATAGGTGGCCAGAGAACTCAGCAGAGCGACGAGCAGAACAGCGGCTACTGCCACGCCAACGAGTACGTTGACGAGGCCTACACCAAACCTCTGTCTATAGTTAATAGCGCCTCTGCCGTTCTTTGATGTTGAGTACATCAAATCTCCGCTCCTTCACGTGCAATGGTACACGGAGGCGACGCTCGTTACCATGGATATCCACAGCTTCCACCTGCAAATTGTAACGACCAGGCTTTTCAAAGAGCATTACCCAAGGTTTGTCCACTTTCGTCCGGGCTGTGGAAGGGTCAAAAGCCGTACGCTCTAACTCAGCCATACGCATGGCCGTTCCGTCAGTTGCACGAAAACCATAAGAACCGGCTCGGGCTCCTGAAGGCCCCTTTAATGCAGCTTTAGCTGACAATCGCTCCAACCTAGTGTTATCAAAAACAAAGATATACAAACGTTCGGGCTCACCGGCAAAAATCTCGCGAGGCTGTAATTTCTCCGCCTTGCTCTGCTCCACCAAAGACTCGGGCAGAGCCCATGGTTTATCAGTCTCGAACCACAATTTATTCACACCATCGACTGTGTGATAAGGCTCTCCTGTCCTTGCTTTCCACCTCCGAAAAGAAAGAACGATGTGTGGGGCAATGTCATCTCGCACGACAAAACGTTTCATCTTCGTAATGGTCACATTGTTTTTAGGAAAGGCTGTATCACGGGCATAAAAGCCAACTTCAACCACTCCCACACGGTCGTAAGGCAGGGGCAAGACAACCTCTCCCCGACCAAAAGGCTGTTGCTCTTGTGACAAATCAGCGAGCTGATGGTCAAGGTCAACGACATAAGTTCCGTCATTCAAAACTCGCGTCTTGAAATGGGGCTCCTCCTCGCTCTGGACGAGGTAATGGGAACCACTCAAATCCCAACGGGGCCGCAGAACCAAACCAAAAGAGGAGAGGGCTTTCTCCCTCTTTCCCCAGAAAGGTTCATTGAGATTGTCATACAAATTTCGCCACTGCAATACGAGGCAACCGCGCCTATTGATGGGCCCGCGCTCGTTTTCGATGACCTCGCCGTCATCACAAAGAAGAGGGAAAGGTACCTGGGCATATTCACTCTTCGTTTCCTCGTCAAAACGCCTGTCCTGCGTCGTCAAATCGCCATTTGCGCCATTGCCCAAGACGGTGAAAACAAAATCTGGGTAATTCTCTTCATCGCCCAAACTTTTCTGCAGAGGCCCTGTCACATCTTGCACACGAGGAATTCTCTGGCGCAAAACTCCTTCAGAGAGGACCTCATCATAATGGCGTACCTCAACTTTGACCTGAAGGACGAGTTTGTTTTCATAATCAGCCGTATAAGGCTCTACTACAGTCTTTTTCGCCCAAGTAGCCTCGGGCCGTGAGCGCTCTGTCTCCCACTGCGCCACGAGGCGCCCTTTACTGTCGAGCAACTTGAAATCAAAGGCGTAGGTCAAACCAGGCGAACCAACGGTCACTGAAAGGTCGCCCTCTTTGACGACGGCCCCCTGTGGCAGAGCCACTTTAAAAAGCAGCGGCCTGTCTTCCACAGCCAAACGGCGGACGAGGATAGGTTTGACAGCGAGGGTACTAGAGAGCAGAACCCCCAACCAAAAGCCCCCACACAACAGTTTAAAAAGACTCATTACCTTTTCAATTGAATGGCCAGTTTCAAATCGCCTGCGCCAGTTTTTAATGCCGTCAACTTGGCATGATCACCAACAAAAGGAGCAAAACCTGCTGGGTTGAATGTAACACGGATGACATAGGCGCCGTCTTCATTGGCTCCCATATCCTGGCAAGTGGCGAATTGGCCGAACTGTTGTTTCAAAGAACCTTCAACGTAGGCAAAAACGAAACCGGCAAAACGACGAGTTTCGAACCAGCCCACTTTGGATTTTACGATGACTACGTCAACGACGTTTTCTCGCGCCAGGCGCAGTTCTACGAGGACATCAAAAGATGGATTTACAAAGAGAGGGCCATCGATTTTTCCTTTTAAACGGACACCAGCAGGTTCAAAAGTAGCAGTCAAATCTTCTACCTGCTTGGGGATCAAGCCTGCTGTGAGATTACGTGCCAGAGCAGTTGTAAGCACACGCTGACGGATGGTCATTGTGCAGTCTGCAAAAGCAAATGAAGATGCTTTGGGAGCTCGCGAAGCTCTGGAGCGAAGCAAACCACGTTCTTGGAGGAGTTTTGCCGCAGCAACTACTTCAGCGTCATCAGAGTGGAGAGCATTCCAGAGGAGTGAAGAGTCAGCAAAAGCCACATTCGTGGAGAAGAGCAGCACAGACAAGAAGATTACAGCAACCCATGTAGCCTTACGCATCATATCCCGCTTCCCGGAGGTCCTTGTTTTTTTGGCAATCATGACAATGAAAGGGCAAATCGTCAACTGTTCACCAATTTTGTAAGGCTCCCCTCCTCTTGGCCGACTATGAAATGCACTGATAAGTATGGTTACCTCTATTGTGCAGGGGAAAGACAGATAGATAGGAGATGGTCATGAACACTGGGTTTCAACTACCGACGTATGTTCAGGGACTGCTTCTAGCGATGGCAGTGGTGGCCTTTTCTGCCCCCTTTGTCGCTAATGGTGCAGTCACTGACACGAAGGTCGAGGGAAACCCTGTCGTCACCATCGAGCATTGTTATACCTGAGGTTTTGGCAAAGTGGCTGCCAGGTGGGCAGCTGATATAGAAAAAACCACTGGTCATAAAACGAAGACCTTTAGCGGCAAACGAGGGTCTTTCGAAGTAAAACTCGGCGACAGGGTCCTTCATTCAAAACTAAAAAGTGGAAAGTTCCCCGATCGAAAGGCCCTGATGTCGGCCTTGGTCCCACCGAAGAAAGAAAAGAAAGTAGTCGTCTACCCCACAGTGTCCATTGAGCACTGCTTCACCTGAGGTTTTGGTCCTCGCGCTGCCAGTCTGGCAGCAACAATCAAAGCCAAAACAGGTCTGAAAACCAAGACCTTCTCGGGACGCCGAAGCTCCTTCGAAGTGACTTTTGGTGACAAGGTGGTCCACAGTCGACTGAATTCGAAAAAAATGCCCTCGGCCAGTAATATGGTCAAAGAGCTGAAAAAACTGAAAAAAGCTCATGGGGCAAAATAGGCGATGACGATGGAAAACTGGCCTCGCTCCCGCGGGGCCTTCTTTTTTAGAGGCCAGCTTTGTCGAGAGCTTTGACGAGTTCTTTGGCTTTGATGGTCAAAGGTGAACCTTCACCAAAGAGGCGCTCCATCTTTTGGGCCAACAAGCGCACTTCCTCGTAACGACGAGTTTTGTAACAGGCAAAAGCCAAGCTGAGCAGTACTTCACCATTGTTGGGATTGAGCAGATAAGCTCTCGTAATGTGATGATAAGCATCTTCATTGAACTTGCCCTTGAGGAAGTTGCGTCCTGCCGCATAATGAATACGCGAGTTGAGAGGCACCTGGGAAATGATGTTTTTCAGAAGCAATGAAGCCTCATTGATGTTTTTGTTTTTCAACAAATCGAGACCCATCTCGATTTCTCTATCGAGCACTTCCAGCTGGGCACGAGAGGCGAGGAAATAGGCCTCTAGTGATTGGGGCAGCTCTTGTGATGAAGTGTAGATGTTGGCCAAATGTATATAAGCATTAACAAAAGGCACACCCATGGGATCGCGTGTCAGTTCACGGAATCCCTCACAAGCTCTCGATACATTCTTCTGTAACCGGAAGCTATCTGACCGTAAATAGAGCAGGTATTTATTGCCAGGATATCTATCGAGAGCACCCTTCAAATAGGCGAGGGCATCTTTCACACGCCGTTCGGCGAGAAGAGAATAATACTCTTCAATTTCAGCCATGGGAAAGTGCAGCTCTGTGTCGTCGACAGTGTCTTGCTGCAATTGGGCAAAGTTATATTTGGCTGTTCCCGAATGAATTTCAAAGGGAATGTCTTCTGGTTCCACCTGTGGTTCAGGCGGTGCTGTACTAATCTCCTCCTCTTTCAAAGCGGAAATGAGAAGGAAATATTTCTGCACATGAATACCGAGGTGACGAAGAGATTCACCCAATTCTCCTACAGCATAGATTGCGCTGGAACGTTGTTTGGGATTGTTGTGTTCGAGCATCTCACGCAATGAATCGACAACGTGCAAACTACCCATGGACCATAGAGCCACAGCAGCATTGGCTTTGATGCGGTTGTCCGATGAATTGAGGAAAGGTTCGATGAAGGGAATAATCTCGACGGTACCAATGGTATAGAGAGCTTCAATGGCATTGGCTTGCACACGAATGTCCATGTGCTGCAGATACTGAGAGATGAGATTGATCTTCGTAGCATCAGCCAAAGAACCCAAGCCCATTAAAATTTCACAGATGACGGAGGAGTCTTCCTCTTTGTTCAAAGTGGTAACCAAGTTCTCTACGAGCTCTGGATCTTTGATACGTCCCAAAGAACGGGCGGCCCCTCCACGAACGAGAGGATTGGAGTGTTCAAGGGCTTTGAGGAAACAGGCGGCTACCTCTTCATTTTCGAAATGCTCCAATGACTCGAGAACATTGCGCAAAACGTCGGGATCATCCTCAGAGGTAAAAAGAGTGGTCAGCCACGAAGCCACACGTTCATTTTTCACAAATCGCGCTGCATAGACGGCTGAGGCGCGCTCCCACTTTTCTGTGGAGTTGAGCAATCGAGAGAGGACCATGACAGAGGTGTCAGTGTCTATTTCACCAAGGGCGATGGCAATGTTGGCCAAGACACGATTGTTGGCTCCCTCTTGCACCATGGGTTTGAGCAAAGATAGTTTGCGCCGTTCGGGAAGATCCATGGAACCAATGACTTCGACGGCATTGGCACGCACTCGAGGATTGGGATCTTTGGTGGCGTTTTTGGCCAGAGCAAGCAATCTATCACTTGAGCAGCCAACAAAAACGGCAATGATAGAAGCTTTGACCTTGGACTCCTCTGAGCTTTCAAAGAGTGGCTCAAAGATGTCGAGAGCTTGGTCAGTGTCAACTACACCAATGGAACCAAATGCCTTGGTGGCAGCAATGACTACTTCTGGGTCATCAGCATCGAGACAATCCCGGATGAGCTTCTGCGAAGCAGGATCGCCCACTTCACCCATAGCGGCCAGAGCCGCACGTTTGACTTTCACATAGGGGCTCTTGACGAGAGGAGAAAGGGCGGCAACGACTTTCGGTGAACGGAACTGACCCAACACTTTGGCAATTGCCGTCTGAACATTGGGGCTAGAAGCCTGGAGGACAGCAATGAGCTTTTCGACTATGCCTGGCGTTTCTATACGCGAAAGAGCAGTGGCTGCCTCTTCTGCGAACTCTTCTTCCTCTTGGAGGACAGTCATGAGTGCGTCAACAGAAGCTGCATCACCGATTTTGCCCAAAGCAACAGTAGCCTGTTGTTTGGAAACAGGATCGTGCTCTTCGCAATATAATTGAAGTTTATGGGTACAAGGGTTCAACAGCACGAGCCCCTTGGCCCGGACCTCCATCTCAGAGATCCCAAACTTCTTCGTCAACTCCATATGCTTATACCACCCCAGAGAGCTATCGGCCTATTTATAGCGAATGCCTAAGTGATTCCTTATATTAAGGCAAAAGTGAAAGCAACTGCGAGGCACGCTGCCTTTCGGGAGCACTCTCTTTGGCAGTAGCCAAAATTCGCTCTGCAAGGGCCTTACACTCATCAAAATATTTCAAATGGAAACAACAAAGAGCCAAATTGAACTGCACATGAGTATTGTTGGGCTGCATGACAAAGGCATAACGCAAGAAACGACGAGCTCTTTCATAGTCTTTCAGCTTGAGGTGGACAAGTCCCATACGCTGATAAGTAGTTCGCTCGAGAGGTTCCACTGCAAGCATCTCCCGAATCAAACCCGATAAGTCGACGAGTCTCTTTTCCCTCAAAAGCTCCTCTGCATGGTCGACGAGGCCCTCGACAAACTTCAGCTTTTGACGAAATGCCTTTAGATAAAGGCCATAAGAGGCAACGGCGTCATCTGCTCCCTGTTTCATACCAGCAGCTTCCACAGAAGCTGGGAAAAAGGTCTCGTCCATCTGCTTGATACCCTCGAGGGCTTGGCAGGCAAGGCCTTTGTTCGAAGACTTTAGATGACAAAGTCCAATGAGATAACCAACGGCACCATCTTCTCCATATGTGCTTCGCAGCTGCTCCGCATTGGTCAGAGCTTTCTCTGTTGCTCCTTGGGTGATGAAATCTAGGGTCTCGATTAGTTTGTCTACAGGAGCTTCAGCAACCTCTCCCTCTTCTATGATGAGGGGAGCAAAATCGTCTTCGCTCTCGAATGGAATGGGGGAAAGGGCAGCTGATGGTGGAGGGGGGCTAGTTTTTTCTGGAGCGACTTCAGGAGTGGCTTCCTCTGTGGGGAAATCATCTTCCTCTACGCCCATGAGTGCAGAACAAAGATGGAGAGTTCGCGGACTCTTGCCCAAGGAAGGCAGTTCGTCACCAATGAGTTCGAGAGCATTGATTGCGCTGAGTCGAAACTGTTTGGCTGGATGTTGCAGCATATTGACCATAGCCTCTACGACCATGAGGCATCCTTGGTGCCAAAGAGCCATTATGGCTGAAGCGCGCAGCTTGTTGTCGCCACTATGAAGGTAAGGCACCATTGCTGGTACGGTCTCGAGGCGCCCCAAAGCGTCTAAGGCTTCGATGGCTTGAATTTGAATGTTGATATCTTTCTCTTTCAAGGCTTCGAGTAAGAAAGATGAACATTCGTAAGCGCGCAACTTACCAATGGCAGCAACAATCTCAGCACGAACAGAGCTATCTTTTTCTCCTTCATAATGACGAACGAGTTTAGAGGCAACTTGTGGTTCGTCTCTACCAGCCAAGACTTCAACGGCTCCGGCACGGACTTTCGCTGTTTCGTGTGCCAGTAGGGCCATCAAGTCATCAGTGAGGGCTGAAGCTCTGTGCTCATAAAGAGAAGAGACGGCATTACGGACCACATCTTCGTCTTTTTCTGTGGCCAAAACAGAAAGCAACCAATCACCAATGCTCTTGTCTTTGATGAAACGGCCTACGTAAACGGCTGAGGCGCGGACCCATTTGTCTTCGCTCTTTAACATGGTCCGCATGATGTCCAATGAGACAGTGGGATCAATGGAACCAAATCCTAAAGCCACATTGCCGCGCACCCTGTTGTCATCATCTTTGACCATGAGGCTGAGTAAAGCAGCTCGTCTCTCTTTTGCTATCTTGATGGAACTGAGACATTCAACAGCATTTGCTCGTACGCGGGAATCATTGTCTTGCAGAGCTTTCTGCACTACATCGACGACTTCGTCAACGAGATGGGTAGCACCGTGCAGCGCACTCATAATGGTTGCTCTTACATGTTCGTCACTGTTCACTCCGAAGAGATCGACCAATGTTCCGATTACCTCTTCGTCGTCGCAGCCTTTGAGGGCAAGAAGAGAATTGACGACAACTGATCGTTCGTCATCTCCCAGAATTTCGAGAAGGGCTTCTCTCACTTCCTCATTGCTCGCATGTTCACGAAGGCTCAAAGCTGCTTGGGCTCTCATTTCACTGTCAGTACCGTGGAGATACTGTATGAGCTGCAACATGGAGTCACGAGTCTTGAAGCTAGCAAGAGCGAGAATGATTGTTTTGCTGCCGTCAGTAGAATTTCGCACGGCTTCGATGACAGGTCTCAATCCACGCAAATCACCAATTGCTGCCAAAGAAAGAGCTGCATCTGCAATGAGATGTTCTTTCTGTAACAACTCAATGAGCACGTCAATGGTGGACCAGTCACGCAACCTGCCAATGGCAGCCACTGCTTGACGAGCAACGTCATGATCATCATCGTGGCGAGCAATCTTGATTAATCCGTCGAGGCAAGGTTGCAGAACCTTCATTGCCGCAGCTTTGAGTTCGTTCAAACGAAAACGGGGTGATGTGAATGGTTTCTTTCCTGTAGGTACTTCTGGCTGAAGTTCTTCCACCTCAGCAGCTGAACGAACAGCACTGAGTGAACCAAGTGTCTGGGCAGCGAGAGCTCGCACCTCAGCATCGCCATCATTACACAATTGTTCCAGCAAAGCTGTGTCTGGCAACTGACCAAGAGAAACCATACGTTCGAGGGCAAAACGGCGCAACTCTGCACGACCGCTGCGTAGAACCCGTTCGAGTTGCTCTTTTTCGCTCACTGTGGCCCCTATTAATTATCGAGGCGCGCTTTGATGGCTTCATACATCTTCTGCGCCTTGGCCACTACAGGAGCTGCGCTCTCATCACCTTTGCTCAGGTGGAATATGGACTCACAGAGCCTTCTGCCCAATTCCATTCGCCCAAGACGACAGGCTGCATAAGCATAATCGAGAGCGATGGCTGTCGTTCGTGGATTACATAAATGTGCACGTAACAAATGAGGGAATGCGCTAGCGAAATCACCAGCTGCCAACAATTCTCGGCCTGCGACTACATGTATCTCTGGACTGACGGTGGGATTGCCCATGAGAAATTTGCAGAGCTGTGTAGCATCAGAAAGTCTTGAAGACTGAACGGAACGAGCTGCCACTTCCAATATCTCACCGAGTATGGCTTGATGACGACGATATGCTTCGAGGAAACAGACAACTGCTTTGTCTTCCAAACGCAAGCGAGAATAACCATGAGCCAATTCCAGGACAGGTGTGACAAAGTTACCTGTCATTTCACCAATGGACTCCAATATACGGAAAGCTTCAGCAGCTTTACCTGCTTCCGCCCGAAGCCTGTAGGAAAGGAAGGCAATTTCTGTTGGCAGTGGATGGCCAGCCGCAATTTTGTCGAGCAAAGAGAGAGCGGCAGGTACTCCTTCTTTGATGTATGTGTCCAAGATGGCTTCTAGCTCATTGGCACCAGCCGTTACATCGCGGGGAACAGCCGTTGGTGCCTCGGGCAGTTCCTCTCCACGAGAAACCTGCTCACAAAATCTCTTCAAAGCAGATAGCAATGCAGGATCAGTGTCCGAGCTATCGATGAGACGTAAAATGCGACCCATCTCACCAGCGGCATACATTCCCGATCGCTGGCTACCAGGTGATGTGGGAGCCAACATTACGAGCAAATCGTCAGCTACCTCCAATTCACCAGATGACCAGAGAGCCACACATGCATTGGCGCGCACGCGGTTGTTCTGGTGGCTTATCAAAGGTCGTAACTCATTGATGACCTGCATATCGCTAGTCTCACCGAGGGCCTCAACAGCATCGGCAACAACACGAGGATCCTTGTCCTGCAATGCTCGGCGAATTGGTTCGAGAGAAGCGGCAGGTTGAGAATTGATGGCGAAAATGAGTGCCGAACGGACAGTAGGTTCTTTCTCTGCAGCTAGTCTATTGGCCAGAGCAGTGGCCAAACCGTCGCCGGAAAACTTGCCCAGAGCGCGAGCAACACGAGCTCTCGTCGGTACGTGATTATGGCCCAACAAGTCGAGCAATGCAGGTGTTGGTTCTACGCCTGACCACTTGTCGAGGGCACGGATAGCGCGAGCTCTGTTCTCTTCGTCGTTGTCAGCAAGAACCTGAGTCAGCATGAGCATAGTCTCTGGAGTACGCATTTCACCAAGGCACCAGATACCACTTGCTTTGGCCCAAAGATCATCACTGGCAAGAAGTGAACGAACGACTTGAATTGTTTTGCCTGGTTCACAACCGTGAAGAGCGACTGCCACATTGGCTACAACGCGGTTGTTTTCGTCAGTGGCCAAAGGAGCCAAATGGCGTTTCAAATCGTCACCGGGCAAAGCCAAAGCTCCGAGAGCTTCCACAGCATTGGCTCGTACACGATCGTCTGGAGCACTGAGATATTCAATGAGCACTTGAGTGGCACGAATGTCTCCGCGAAGGCCCAAAGCGCTCACACAACTTGCGCGAACGCGCGGGTCAGAAGCTTCGGAGCAGGCAGCACAAATATAATCAAAAGCACGCTCGTCTTCGTTGTGAGTCAATGCCTGCAATGCAGCAAGGGCAACCCACACTTCTTGGTCACGGGCCAAACGACCCAGAGCACCGATGGCGTCTGCATTATCCCGTACCTCACCAAGAGCCATGGCTACATTGGCGCGAACGACGGGGTTTGTGTCTTTGACGAGCTCACAGAGTTTGTCGACGGCTTTTGCATTGTCAAAAGCACCAAGAGCCAAAACGGCATGAGAGCGGACAGGCCCTTTGTCTGAAGCGACCACTTCGAGAAGTGGAGTAAGTGCTTCCTCTGTCGTGAGCTGAGAGAGAGCAACAGCAGAGACTTCTCCAAGAGATGGTTTTCCCAAAGTCTCAGTGAGTATGGGTAAAGAAATGGGAGCACCCACTTTTGCCAGGCTGATGATTGCCCTTTTGGCCAGGGCCAAATCAGCACCAATGGCCACGGCGTGCAGCCTTTCGAGCACTTCTTCGAGGCGGGAAAGTCCGGCCATTCGTAAAGTTCCCAGGGACATACCCTCGAAGTCACCCTCTGGAACCACATGATGAGGAATTGGACTTTCACTTTTTGCAGCCGTACCAAAACTTCTGTGCAACAATGCAACGAGAACACGGTTGGCCTCATGGCTTACGGCAGGATCGGAGTCACCAGTTGCTATTCGCAGCTGCTCGAGGACCTCTTCGTCTTCAATGGCATCAAAGACTTCGAGCTGGCTGAGAGCATATTTCCGGATCTGCGGATCCGGATCTTTGATCAGCTCGAGCATTCGCTGCAATTCGTCCATTTACTGTTCCCTCGCGAAACTCAAGTCGGCAAAACGTGTATATTGCTCGAAATATTTGAGCTTCACAGTGCCGACAGGACCATTACGTTGTTTAGCGATGATGACCTCGGCGACACCAAGATCTTCACTCTTCTCTTTGTTGTAATACTCATCGCGGTAAAGGAACATGACTACATCTGCATCCTGCTCAATGGCTCCTGACTCACGCAAATCTGAGAGCATGGGCCTTTTGTCCGTACGAGACTCAACAGCTCGTGACAACTGAGACAGGGAGATGACAGGTACTTTCAGCTCACGGCCAAGAGCTTTCAAACCACGAGAAATCTGCGAAATCTCCTGCGTTCTGTTTTCGCTCTTACCAGAGCCGCCAGGCCCCTCCATGAGCTGGAGATAGTCGATGATGATGAGACCCAGTCCATGTTCTAGAGCAAGACGTCTTGCTTTCGTGCGCATTTCGCGAATGTTCAGACCAGGCGTGTCATCAATATAAATGGGTGCCTCTGAAAGGAGACCAGCAGCTGTAGTCAAGTTGGGCCAATCCTTTTCAGAGAGGAAACCACGTCGCAATTTGTTACCGTCGACTCGTGCCTCAGAACACAACATACGCATAACCAGCTGAATACGTGACATCTCCAGGCTGAAGAAAAGGACTGGAGTTTTGTTGCGCACAGCTGCGCCAGTAGTGATATTGAGGACCATGGCAGTTTTACCCATGGAAGGACGAGCGGCGAGGATGACCAAATCTGAAGGCTGGAAACCAGCCAACATTTGATCCAAATCGCGGAAGCCAGAAGGAACACCAGTGACCAACTCTTGTTTCTCGTAAAGAGATTCAATGAGTTGGAAACTGTCTGTAACTAGCTGGCGAATGGGGTAATAAGGTTTGTCACCTTTTCGCTGAGAGAGCTGGAAAATATCTTTCTCAGCCATGTCGAGAATATCGTTGATGGCTGCATCAGTTTCGAAACTTTGCCTTACCATCTCAGAACCGACATCGCCGATCTGCCGCAGAACCGCTCGTTCACGAATGATATTGGCGTAACGAACAGCATTGGCGGCAGTCGGCGTGTGGGCGAACAATTCGGAGAGGTACTCCATTCCGCCCACTTCGTCGAGCTTACCAGCCGACTTGAGGTGTTCTGAGAGCGTGACGAGGTCGGGACGTTCACCGCGATCACCCAATTCGAGAATGGCCTGGAAGATAGCCTGATTTCGCAATCGATAAAAATCTTCCGGCGCAACGAATTCGACGACGTCGTTGAGCGCTTTATCCGACATCAAGACCGAAGCAAGCAATGCCTGTTCAGCTTTTTCACTATGGGGTGGAACGCGCCCGAGTTGTTGTTCCTCTTCCACGAGCTCGCCTCCCCTCTTTCAGAACACCCCGAGAGAACTAAGATTACTCTTCAGTTGCTGGCTCTTCTTCTTTGGCAGGTTCTTCTTCTGCTACAGGCTCTTCTTTAGGCTCTTCCTTGGGTTCTGCTTTGGCTTTGGGCTCAGCTTTGGCCTCTGCAGGATCCACTTCGTCTTCACCGATGACTTCGAGTTTGATTTCGGCGGAAACACCGGGCTCGAGTTTGAGAGTGAGAGAGTAGTTACCCACGGTTTTCAGGTGGTGAGGTAGGACCAACTTGCGTTTGTCCACTGCACTACCCGAAGTTGCTTCGAGCAAGTCTGCTACTTCCTGAGAAGTAACGGAACCGTAAAGTTTGCCTTCTTTACCAGCTTTTTTCGTAATCTTGAGAGAAAGTTTGCTCAACCGTTCGGCCAACAATCTGGCTTCGGAGAGACGTTTCTCACGTAGCTCTTGCGCTCTTTGAATTTGGCGCCCGAGGTTTTTGCGGTTACCAGCCGATGCAACGATGGCTAGTTTGTTTTTAAATAGGAAATTACGGGCAAAGCCGTCTTTTACCTTTACTACCTCGTTCTTGATGCCTACGTTTTCGACATCACGAGTAAGGATGACTTCCATTCTAACCGTCCCCTTTCTCAAGGACTACATTGTCAGTTTCAATTGCCGGCGCAGCTTCCAAGGCGAGATTGCGAAAATCGAACCAAGGGTCGAGCAACGCAAGTGTCGTCAACAAAGGTGCTGGCGGGAAAGTAAGAAACCGCAATGCCAATAAATGCACAATTACTCTCAGGATAGAGTCCGTACCCCTTCTCCTGAGATTGAATTCTAGAAGTGAGAGACCCAAGATGAGATGGTAGACGAACAAGAGGAACAAAATGTTGATGGCGTAAACACGCCATTCACGCAAAGCCTCTGTGCGCCAACAATACATCGTCATCAAATAACAGGCTGAGAACAGAGCAACTGCTTCTTTCGTACCTTGCCATTTGGAAAATTCAGGCAAATCAGGAAAGAGCAATCCCAGTTTTTTCAACATCCTATTGGCCACGAAATAAGACATGGCGAACCCCAAAGCCGCCAGGGTGGAAAAGAATGCCAGGGGGAAACGAAAAACTTCGGACACCATCCATTGGAGAGTCCGTAAATTGGCTCTCAATGGTGCTGTCACACTTTTGTTTCCCTTAAACACACTTGTCTCCAGATCCCCGATGACTTCATCGGTTCGTTCGAATTTCCTGTTCCAGAACTCACGAATGGTCATTAGATTTTGCGAGTTACTTGCTACGTATTCGTAGAGGTAAAACAAGCCTAGTAGCAGCATTAAAGTTGCAAGTGTTCCACCAACAAGAGCTCGCAATCCTGTAGACCGTCGGCGGGCAAGTGCTCCGAGGACTAATCCTACGAAAACGAAAGGGATGAATGCCCCTCCGAGTACGATGGAGAATAATACACTCAGGACACCAATGGTGATGAGAGCTACCATCAAACCGTGACGCAGACCATACTTGACGGTCAAGATACACAGAGGCAGCGGGCTAAATGGCGCTACGAGTATTCCTAATAGAGGAAGGAAAGCGCCAAAGAAAAGGACTATCGAGACCGCCATCAAAAGGGCGGACTCAGTCAGCTGCTTGGTGCTCTCGCGGCCCACCGGTTAGGCCCAAGGCTACCGCGATGTGCAGTAGGCCAAAAGTGCCATCTCGCGGGCGCGCTTGATAGCCATCGCCACGAGACGCTGGTGTTTTGCGCAAGTACCGGTTGAACGGCGAGCAGTGATTTTGCTCTTCTCGTTTACGTAGCGCCTCACGAGGGATAGGTCTTTGTAATCAATTTCGTCTACTTTATTTACACAGAAAAAGCAGACTTTGCGGCGACCAGCTCGGCGACCGCGATCTTTTTCTTTCTTTCGGCGTGTCGGTTTCGGACGTGCCATTTCAAATCCTATTCATTCACTGCATTGTACCCGGCTCTAGCCCCATGCCGAACCGATGGTTTGCGGCACAATGCCTCCCCCCTATTTCCAATCTAGAAGGGAATGTCGTCTTCTGCAGGTGGACCATCCATTGGTGCATCATTGTTGAAGCCACCACCAGATGAGCTACCACCGCGGCCTGGGAGGAACTGAACAGAGTCGGCGACGACATCGACGGCCGATCGTTTCTGTCCATCTTCTGTCTCCCACGAACGTGACTGCAAACGTCCTTCGACGAATACACCTCGTCCTTTGGAGAGGTATTGGGCACAGTTTTCACCCTGTTTACCCCACACAGTGATTCGCATATAAGTAGTCTCATCACGGCGTTCGCCTGATTTGTCAGTGTATTTGCGATTCATCGCCATGGAGAAGTTACAGACAGCGGAACCACCTGATGTGTAACGCAATTCGGGATCACGTGTCAGGTTGCCCATCAACAGAACTTTGTTGAAAGAGGCCATAGAACCTCCGGCCTTTCAAATCAAGACATCCCAAAAGGGACGCTATGCGTCAGTGGCTTTGGGCTCAGCCGAGCCTTTTGCCTTTTTCAAGTTCGCGACTGCGGACTTGATCATCTTTGTTGTCATGTAACGAATGATGTCGGTCTGGAAGTTGAGGTTCTCCTCGAGCTTACTTACCGTTTCATTCTTGCCATAGAATTTGAAGAGGAAATAGTTTCCCTCACGGAACTTCTTGATCTCGAAAGCGAGTCGTTTGGTTCCCCATTCATCAATGGCGATAGTCTCTCCACCGTTTTTCTCGATGGTAGTGGACACTTTCTTCTTCAGACCTTCCAAAGAAGCAGCGTCGAGATTTGGCTTAGCAATCAAAAGCGTTTCATAGGCCGTCATATGCACCTCCTTCCTCTGTTGGCCGTCGTCACAACATTTGACGTACACAAAAGATCTCCCCGCGCGCCTGCGTGGGAAGGGCCGCAGTATAACACTCACTCCCAGATTGCACAAGCTCATTAAGATAGTCTTAAGGCCCCTTTGGGCTGTGTATTCTTCATACATGAAACATGAGACCAAAAGTTTGTAAAAAATGCGCTTTTTTGTTAGAAGACCCTTGGGTGAAAGAGCGAAGTTGCCGATAAGTTTGCTGGTAGGACTTTGTCTATTCACAAAGAAAGAAGGCTAGCCATGGGAAGGACGACTGGGGCATTACGCCGCAAAAAGGTAACGCCCATCCGAGATTTTGCTCGGCGTAATACGAACGTCCCCCTGCAAACAGGCATTTTTAATCGTCCGCGATTTCAAAATTCGCTAAGAAGGAGCACCATGTTTTCCCTCGCATTTAGATTTATCAAGCTCTGTGGCTATTTATTCGTCACTCTGCTGCTCTTGCTCCTTGCGTTGAATTTTAAACTCGTTTATCAGGGTGACGGTCAGTTCACCGTTCGAGCCAAAGACAGATGGGCTTTTTCGGGCACATTTGTGTCAGAAGGTCAAAAGGCCGTAAAAACTAGAGCAACCACTCGAACGGCTCCAAGGCGAGCCGCTCCGCGAAGAAGCGCTCCTCAACGAATGGCTAAAAGAGTAAATGTTTCATCCAAAGCACCCGTAGGTCGCTTGGAAAAAGGAATGGCTGAATGTTCTCGCTGCCGTGCACTGCTAGACAGAGCCGTAGGTCACTACGAACGAGCAACAGGCGAAGCTATGGGAGAGCTACAAATATTCTCCCTGCTTTCGAATGGTTTCATTCAGGAAATACCCAACTGCCCTGCTGGTGGTGAATACAAACTTCATCGCATGCGTAACGGCAAACGACGGGTAGTCTGCTCACGGCACATCGAATAACTCAGCGAAGAGCGTTGACGACAGCTTCTATCTCTTCGTCGGTCAGCTCTTCACTATCTGGAGTTTGAAACTGCCAAGGTATTTGGGGCGTTACTCCTCTGCCTTCGACCTCTTCGCCAGCAGGGGCAATCATCGTCACAAAGGGCAACATCAGCCTGTAACCGTGACCACATTCGTAATCATCTCTTGCACCAACGACGCAGCCTGCAGTCTTCTGCCCTAGGACCCAACCGCGACCATAGTCTTGGACAGCCTTGCAGAAGAGTTCGCCACAAGAGTAACAGCGCTCACCACTCAGAACGACCAGTGTATTATCTAAATAGACGGGCGGCACATGGGCCGTGCGCCACTCTACATGAGGATAAGCCGCCGCCAATTTCACATCAGCTTCGTTTCCTTGGTTGGTGCTCTCCTGCTGAGGATAAACAACGAGAGGATTGGCCATTTCCTGCCAATTCTGCAACCGCGAATGACAAACGACTCGCTCACCCTGAATGAAGCACCCCATGACTTCAGCGACGGCGCTCATTGAACCACCATCATTCAAACGAACATCAATAATCGCAGTCTGCTTAGGTTTAGCCGTCCTCAAAGCTTCCAGAACCTTGGCAAAGGAAAATCGGGGAATGGTAAAGCTCGGCATCCGCAGATAGAGCCAATCTTTCGATGACTTCGAGGAAAAGTGCAGCATTTTGGGAACTTCCAGTCCCTTGTCGAGGGCATCGACCTCTTTGGCTTTTTCTGGGGTGATGAAAGCACAGTGGCTGAGCGGCAATTCCTGCTCTAGGAGTTTGCTCATCAATTCATCAAAAGCACTTTTCTCTTCGCACAGCTCTAAAGCTTGTCCATATTGCGATTTGAGCAAAGGCCAATGACTTTCGATGAAAGCCCTATCCAAATATGAAGCTTCGATATGTTGGCAAGTTCGACAAAATATTGCGACAAAATCGGATTTGTTCATAAGAGCACCTTTCGGTGCCACTCTACCACGAGAAGAGCTCAGTCACCGGCTGCAGCGAGCACACGCCATTTGCCAGACTCATAACGTCGTCGTGGCGGGCTTGGCAGACTGCGTTTTTCCAACCAATCAACGAGGCAATCTCGTAACTGCCCTGCAGATGTAATGCGTTCGTCACGATGGCGAGCCAAAAGGGCCTCAACAATACCAGCGAGCTCAAAATCCACAGATGGCATGAGTTCTTCTAGAGGCGTCAACTCATCAAAGGCGCGACCTGTTATCAAATCAGCGATGTTCGGTTTACCCAAAGCACGGACGCCAGAAAGCATTTCATATAAAACGAGACCCAACTGATACAAATCACTCTGTTGGTCGCTCTTTTCACCATCAAACAACTCAGGTGGAACATAGGCGTGAGTACCTACGATGTTGCCAGTACCCGTCTGAGCCATATCAGTATCAGTAAAAGCAGCCAATCCAAAGTCAACTAACTTTGGAGTTCCCTGCTTGTCTATAATTATGTTGTTGGGTTTGATGTCGCGATGAACGACACCTGCTTCGTGAACAGCAGCTAAACCATCAGCCAGCTGAGCTACCATCATTGCAGCCTCACGAGGAGAAAGAGGCCCTTTTTCCAGCCTTTTGCTCAGCGACTCGCCGTCAACAAATTCCATTGTGAAATAACAACCGCGGCTACATTTGCCTTGGTTGAAAATCTGGACGACATTACGATGAGAGACTCTCTTCAGCGCTTCTATTTCACGACGAAAACGCCGCTCACACTCTTTTGAAGTGTAATATTCAGTATCGACGACCTTGATGGCGACAAAAGTGCGACCACGTTCATCCCATGCCCTATATACCTTACCCATGGCCCCTCGACCTACTCTGCGCAGAGCCGAATATCGAGCCGTCGATTCGGACATGATGTCTTTCCGTCTTCGTAGCACCTTTGCCTCCTTTCACTAGCAAGACCAACAATCCCTAGCCCTTGTTAGAAAAATCTTTTTTTTAATTCTCACTAACATTTCCTTCTCCCTCCGTGTCTTGCCATCGAAGGGAGTTCCAATGAACAGAAATTTTTTGCTCCTCACCATGCTTTTTATATTCACCACATCCTCACCAGCTGCCTATTTCGGTACCCTCGACGAAGTAATCATGGGTAAAGAGGTAAGCTCAGACCAAACCGTTCGCCTCAATTCATCGAACACAGGTTCTCGTCGTATAACAGTCGACTCAGCAGGTACAGCCAGAGTCACTGCCAAACTCTCCACAAGCGGTAATGCTCGACTGAGTGTCACCATCAACGGGAAAGAGTTGCTCTCTTGGACACGTTCGAGCGG
>CAZXTJ010000003.1:0-38864 GCA_964643655.1 uncultured bacterium | reverse complement strand
ACCATTGGCTTCATATGTGGCCAACGTATTGTTGGTCTCTCATTGGAACATGGTAAAGAGCTTTGGCAGCAAGAACTGCCTGGACGTCCCCTGTGGCCCGCTTTCAGACATCTATCTGGCTTCTTTGCTGTGGCTATAGAAGACAGAGGAAAACGACAAATCGTTTTTGTGGCACCTGATAGCGGAAAGATTGAAGAGACAATAGACATTCCTACTCACTTGGAAAAAAACCTCTGCTTCCAGTTGGCAAGCGACGGTATTGTCACCTGGAGCAACGGCTATTGGCGGTTCACCCGTGGAGAAAAGGGTAAACGCTACGACATAACAGTACCTGGTGGTAACATCGTAGGCACCCCCATTGCGAATGAAGGTAGGGTTTATTTGGCCACGAGTGGCGGATTTGTAACTGCTATCGATGACAGAAGTGGCAAAATCGCTTGGCGTTACCGAACTCGCGGGCCTTTGACTGACGGCGGATTGATAGTTGGCCGAAGAGGTCCTATTGCTCTCACACAGACAGGTATACTGCACGCATTCAATCGCTAGTTTAGGTATAGCGGTGAAAAAGCAACACACATCAATGGCACTGATTTGGTTGCATAATAAATATGGTTCTTTCTAAAACCCAATCTGCTTACTGCTTCAGCAGGTCTGTGATGTAGCAAAACAGCCTCTTTGCACTCTTCCTTTTTTAGAACCCACAGGTTCTCAGACAAAGTGTAAGCAATCAAATTGTTCTCAGTATCAACTCTCAAATGGTGTCGAAGTCTGTTAAATCCACCATCTACAGTCAACATACTGGACAGCTTTCGCACCTTCATTTTGCCATCCTTGAGCTCCAACATAAGAAGGTAAGCCAATCCCTGTAACTCATCCAACTTGTCTAATCCTGCCCCCATTTTCACTGCTCGAGATGCAATGACAGTGATTATTCTCTCAGCACCATCTTTGCCTCTTGATAACAAGACAGGTGTTGTGAGAAATGAAGAGTACTTTCTCTGAGTGATACCCAATTGGCGACCAACGTCATCTACAGTTATCGAAAACTCATTCTGACCATGAGGTACTCGTGCATTTTGGATGATAGGGCCTTGCAACAAAGCCCCTTTCCTCACTGCAAAGTTGAGACAATAAATTGTAGTTTCATCACAAAATGTAACTAATTGTCGCTCTTTGTCCAAAAACACATTTGAGTAATGTAAACGACTGCGAGTCTTGAATTCGAACCGCTCTGAAGTCTTATCAGGATTGACCATGACAAAACGAGACGAACCAATCTCTTTGCCATCAGAGAAACGTTTTGAAGTATTAAAAAAGAGCAAACCAGCATGATACTGAGGTGCAAATCGAAGGTAACCAAGTTGCAGCTCACTCAATTCCCGACCAAAACTCAGAGTGTTTTCATCAAATGAACGAATTTCGTCTGCTCCAACCATGCGGTGTTTGTGATGTGTGACCAAGAAAGACTTTTTCCCATCACTCCCATTGGAAAGACTGATACTCAATCCGAAAGGACGACCATCGCGACAACGTTTTGGGGCAATTGCTGCCAATCTCTGCCACGCCCCTTTTTCAGGCGGCCATGAAAAGAGGGCTAGCTCGTCTTTGTACATTAGATACTTTTCATCACCATACAGCTCTTTGAGGTAAGTCCCACATTCTGATAGGAAGCGAGAATTTAGCTGCTCGTCAAAAGCAACACTGTGTCGAAACTCATCCATGTGCTCTCGCCGAAAATAGGCAAAGAGCTTGCCACCACTAAACTTCAACTTGCATACAGCACAATAGTTGAATGCAAAGTCAGAATATCTGGCCACAAGGGGAAGATATTGGCCTTGCCACAACCTTCCATCAACGGCAAAATCATCCTTGCTTGCCAGTCTGTAACATGACAGCTCGCCAGCGTAATCACCAATGACGAGATAATCGTCTTGAAGCAAAGGGCCAGCATTGAGTCGAGCACCTGGATCAACTTCTTTCTTCTTTAGCAGTGAGTGAAACCAAATCCGTCCATTCTCTTCCAACTGTTTCTTCAGAGCTGGCGTAAACTTAGGATAAACATCGATGAGCTTCTTTTTCGTAAATGCTGGACGGCTAGTCCAGGGATTCTCTATTACCTGGCGTTCTCTTGGTATGAACTGGAAAGCTCTGCTTTCTGCATTTGTTTTGACGAGACCTTTGACAAGGCCCCTGTCGCCACCTTGCCAGCGCACGGAACAATGAACCAATCCTTGCTTACGACACACTTTATGAGGTTGTATTACTTCTCCCTCTATGTGCAGCTCTCCACCACCATTTGGTGTACAAGTCCAATCTATGTCTGCACCACCACGCCAGGGATAGACACAAATGTCTCCAACAATGGCTCCCGGTGCCAGCTTTTCTTTAGCAGGCTCTTTTGCTGAACTAGAAGGCTTTTGAAGTTGAAGGAACAAAAATAGAGCAACTAACAACAACAATAGAATTGGCAAATATCGTAAGGGAGATTTTTTGTTCCCCTTGTATTCTTTGGACGGTCTTTGCACTTTTGCTGGAATTGATATAGCAGCTACAGGCTCTCTTTCTTCATGGATTGCCTGTAGAGCTCTCGTCAACTCAGCACCCGATTGAAACCGGTCCTCTTTTTCAAAAGCCAAACAGCGGAGAATTATCTCGGCAAAAGATTTTGATACTCTTGCTCTTTGAAGATTTTTACAATTGACTCGATACGTTTCTGCAGTGATTTTCTCATTGCCAAAGAGCTCTAAGTAGTCAAAGGGCGGTTTGCCAGTCAAAGCCCAATAGAGAGTTACACCAAGCTGATAGATGTCCGTTGATGGTCCAAAGTCCTCCCCTCTGATTTGCTCTATGGGCATTACAGCAGGAGTACCGACAATGTGGTTCGTGGCAGTCAGTCTTGTCCTTTTTTCCACGAAAACGAGACCAAAATCGAGCAAAACCGTTCGTCCATCTTTTTCGATGAATATGTTTCCTGGTTTGATGTCGCGATGTACCAATCCCTGCGGATGATAATACGAAAAGGCTTCAGCCATTTGTTCGGCAATGCGCTGAGCCTCTTTTTCAGTCAGATAACGAGAGGTGAGGATGTCTTCGAGAGATTGGCCAGACAAGTACTCCATGACTAGAAAGGGAGCACCACTATCTTTGTCTTTTCCTCCATCTATAATCTTTACCAAATGAGCATGGGCGAAGCTCTTACAAGCTTCGAGCTCTCGAGTAAAACGATACATTACCTCTTGTCCAAGATGGACGAGGCTAGGACTAATCAACTTGATGGCAACTTTTCGTTTAGAGACACTATCGTGAGCAAGAAAAACCTGCCCCATGCCACCTTCACCAAGGAGCTCATCTATTTCGTAACCAGCTATAGTCTGAGGTATTTCTTTCACCTAGGCAAGTGTAGTGGGACTACTGAAGCTCTTTCAATTTGCTTCGTAGCTTTTCCACGTCTTCCAACAAACGTTCTTTTCTCGCTCCGTCACATAGTTTGGCTTCATGTTTTCTCAAAGCAAGCTCTGTGGCTATACTGAAGAACTCCTGCATTTCAAAATAATGGGAAGCTCCTTCTTTCCAGATTTGCTGGAGCCTATTCCAATAAGAAGGTACTGTTTCTAGTTGCTCTTTCGTAATGACACCGAGCTCACACTCTTCCACCAACTCATTGTGAATTACCTGGCTTTCTTTATGTAATGCCCACTGCATGATGAAAAAAGCCAGCAATAACTCTACAACCAGAATAATCACATCAACGATAAAGATTGCGGGGATTGCTTTTGCCTGTGCCAAAGCAATGGCACCATTATAAAAACCATGTACTCCCATTGCGGCAAGCAAACCAAGTGGTGGAGCAAACCAACGCGCATTGCGAGAGCTGGCAAACTTGGCGTAACCAATGGCAGCGCCAGTTACACCAGTAGCCAATGCGTGCATCCAGGTAGAACAGAAGGTGCGCAAAACTACTGTGACAGCCCAACTTGCAGCACCACCTTTGGCAAAAACACCAATGTAATAAAAGAAGTTTTCGGTAACCGCAAAACCCAAACCGACAATTGCTCCGTAAACCATGCCGTCTACGAGACCATCAAATTTACGATGAAAGGCCAAAGGCATAAGAATCATCGCTTTGGCTATTTCTTCTACCAAGGGAGCGATTATGACGATGGAAATACTAAACACGGCCTGTTTGCTCATGAACATGTGGAAAGGAGCAGCCAACCCCAAGGAGACAACAATGGCAATCATAACTGCGCCAAGAGCGCCCCAAGCAAAAGCGCCAGCAACGAGATACCAAGGTTCGCGGTCATAACGGTCCAACCACCAAATGAACCAAAGGTACATAAGAGCTGGGACTACAGACACAAATGCTGAGGCTATTGCCATAGCCAAAAATTCCACCAGATACTCCCATCTTCGTCGAACATTTGATTGTATCACGGGTGGTATAGTGGATAGATAACTTAGGCGAGAACGGATGGTAGAGTGGCGGATCTTTTCGCTGAAAAGTACAGTCTTTTAGCCCTGCTGGGGCAAGGTGGAATGTGCGAGGTGTACCGTGCTCGCCAACTCCTCTTTGACCGCCAGGTGGCAATCAAGATCCTGCGCCGCTCTCTAGCTGCCTCAAAAGAGAGCCGGCAACGATTCATCCGTGAAGCAAGGAATTGCTCGCGCCTTGATCACCCAGCCATCATCACTATCTACGATGTTGATGAATGGGAAGAGCGTCCCTATATTGCCATGCAATATATCGATGGAGGTAGTCTCGAAGCACTCATTGATAAAGGGCTAGATGCCTATCGAGGTGTGCAGATAATGACGGACGTTGCTGAGGCTCTTGCTTGTGCACATGAAATCGAAGTGGCTCATCGTGACCTCAAACCAGACAATATTCTCCTCGCTTCCGATGGACGAGTAAAAGTAGCTGATTGGGGATTGGCCAAATGCCTCGATGGAGCCCAAGATTTGACTCACGCAGGCGTCGTCTTGGGAACACCTGAATACATGTCACCTGAACAGATAATGAGCCGCCCACTCTCAATGAAAAGTGACCTTTATTCTTTGGGAGTACTAATCTACGAGGTACTTACGGGACACCTTCCATTCAAGACAGAAACGATGACCGATTTATTACAGGCTCATATTTATAAAGAACCAACGCCTATCAAGGACTACACACCTGATGTCCCCAAAACATTGGAAAGAATGGTCCACAAACTACTGAACAAGGAGCCTGATGAGAGGCCAGAATCAGCGAAACATGTAGCTGTCCTCCTAGAGAAAATAGCCAGCGAGTTTGAGGATGATCTGAAGGATATTAGAGTTAAACGTTCATCACTAGGCAACTCCACGACGACATCACCAATGAAGGCCCATGAAAAGACATCTGGTGAAGTAAGACGGAGTAAACGTTCAACGAAAAAGAACGTACAGGATATTTCTGGAAGTAATCACCCCACGGTCAGGGTATTTTCGTTCAAAATGCGAATAGTCCTATTTTGCCTCATAATTGTATTCATTGGTTTGCTCATCCTCTGGAGGAGCCAATGAAATCCAACGTCTTTGCCGGCAAATACGAAATACTCGAAACCGTTGGCACAGGCGCTATGTGTGACGTCTTCAAGGCAAACCATATGTTATTGGCCTTGCCTGTAGCCTTGAAAGTTTTAAAAGCACCTTTGGCTGCCACTCGTGAAGGCAGAGAGCGGTTCATCAACGAAGCTAGACTTGCTTCGCGCCTACACCACAAAAACATCGTTCAAGTGTACGAAGTGTACCAATGCGAAGACAGACCTTACATAGCCATGGAGTTTATTGATGGCACGAGCTTACGTCACTTGATGACAGATGCCTATTCAATCTACGAGGCAGTCAAAATACTAATCGATGTGGCAGAAGCTCTAGAATACGCCCACGGAAAGAGTATTCTTCATCGCGACTTGAAACCCGACAACATCCTCGTTGCTGAAGACAAATCTGTGAAAGTTGCCGATTGGGGCCTCTCGAAGGCAATTGGCACAGTGAGCAGGTTGACGCGACCAGGTATGGTCTTGGGAACACCTGATTATATGTCGCCTGAACAGATCAAGTCGCAATCGCAGGCTTTGACAAACAAGAGTGATCTCTACTCCTTTGGAGTCATTCTTTATGAAGCAATTGCAGGTGTACCGCCCTTTTCAGGTGGAAACACTGCCGACATTTTGCAGGGACATCTGAGAAGACCACCACCTCCTTTGAGAGACGTCATACCATCACTTTCCAGACTCGTTGAGTTATTACTCTCCAAATCAGCAGATATGCGCCCTGCCACAGCTGGTGATGTGGCCAAGCAGCTGCGTAATCTCTTGCCCAATCTTCCATACAAACAGAAAGAAGAGCAGGCGACTCCAGCAAAGAAGTTCCCTCTGCCTGGAGTTCCAACTTTGACTACATCTCCTCGCCCCGAGAACAAGAATAGAGTTCCTACTCACCTTCATTTGACAGTTCCTGATTCCTCCCAAGTCGTCGACATTGATTCTTTGCTAACACCGGTCAGTCAATTGAATGACGAGCAATGGCAGAAGCTTTTCATTACCGTTGCCAATCTGCGAAAGGAACTGACACGGTCATTTCGCCAAAAAGAAAGACTTGCTGTTACCAAGAGGTTTGACCAAGGATTGCTATCTGCCTTGGAAAATGCCGGATTGGATCAGCATTTGTTAGATGCAATCAAAGAAGGTTTAGAACAGATCTTTGGTCAATTCATTCAAGTGGGTTCTTCATCAGCAAAGCTATTGTTGCCCCTTCGTTATCTCGAAGCAGCCATAGCCGAACGGAACATGAATCCACCGCCTTGGGGGGACATCAATCGAGCTCTTGGTTTTGAGTTCACACCAGGTCGGAAGATTAAGCCGCAGGGCAAACAGCGGATATTGGCTCGAGCTTCTTTTCTCAACCGCACTCCTGAAGGTATGACGACAACGTATTTGGCAAACGCATCATTCATCAAACGGATGAAGGAGACTCCTTTTTTTCGCGGTTTGGTTGGCCTTGCAGCAAGAAACGTTTTGTTAGAAGAGCGCGAGCTCATCCCATCTCCCGATAAGTTCGTCAGTCAAATACAGAAGGCTGTCACCATCCCGCCTTTGAGCAGCAATTGGCCACCGAAAGAAGTCCACCTAGCTCTGTCTGTGAGAGAGTTCTCACGTGAGGCATCCCTGGTCTTACGGGTAAACGACAGTCCTGAGATGGTTGTTTTGAACACCTCATATAGGGCTGTGGACAAGAAGGACTTCTATCTCTGTGATCCACTTGTTCTCTCTTTCCCCATAAATCCACAGTGGGTCAATTCCGGCACCAACTCTATTCGCATACGCACGGCACCCGTTCCTTTTGGCAAACCAATTCATGGAGTTTCCCTTCGTGAAGTTGCACTTCTGTCTACGATGTGAAGTCTTGTGCTAGACTGTAATCAATGGGGCTTAGAGCAATTGTCATAACATTATTCTTGTGCGTTTTTACATGCGCACTTTTTGCCCAAGCACCGCAACCCGAACAATTCTTCAACTCTCAAGAAGTGGCCCGTGGCGTGGAATACGCCTCCACAATGAGGCTTCTCTTTCTTCTGGGATTAGCTGCCAATGCAATTGTCTTGGTCCTTTTGTTATGGTCTCGCTCTGGCATTCAGTTTCGCCTCTGGTCTGCAATCAATGCCGATGGTAAACCCGTCATAATGACAGCACTCATGGCCCTGGGCACCTTTGTACTGCTGAAATTAGTGCAACTACCCCTGCTCTTTTATCGCACCCATTTATTGCAACACCGATTTGGACTGTCTACTCAATCTCAGGTGGCCTGGTTCAAAGATTGGTTTTTGACCTCAGCCATCGACTCCGTCGTTTTTATCATTGGCGTGCTCGTCATCTATCGCTTCATCCTTTGGACTACCAAGTGGTGGTGGTTACCAGCTGGTTTCTGCCTTGGCGCTTACGTAGTCGTTTATATGTGGCTTGCTCCAGTCGTTTTGAGCCCACTATTCAACTCCTTCACTCCATTGCCCAATAAAAGACTGGCTGTAAAAATCAAAAAGCTGGCTCAAAAAATCAAAACTCCAGTTGATGAAGTGTTGGTCATGGATGCCAGCCGAAGGACGAAACGAGCCAACGCCTATTACACAGGCCTTTGGTCGACAAAACGAGTAGTACTCTACGACAATCTGCTGCGTCGTTTTAATGAAAGAGAAATATTATCCATCGTCGCCCATGAATTTGGTCATTGGCGTCACGACCATATCAAAAAAGGTGTAGCTATGGGCATTGGCGGCATCTTCTTGGCTCTTTTAGTTGCCTCATTGTTGCTGAACTACTCTTGCAGAGAAGGGTACTTTGGCCTCAAAGACCCGGCAGATCCGGCAAACTTACCATTGCTACTCATAATATTCATTGTCATTCAACTCATTGCTCAACCAATTGGGATGGCACTTTCGAGACAAATGGAGCGAGAAGCTGATTTGACAGCGCTAGAGCTAACAGACGATCCGGAAGCATTCATTGAGGTTGAGCGAAAACTCGTTCAGATGAACGTCATCGACCTCAAACCACCTTCTTGGGCCATATTCCTTCTGCACACACATCCACCAGTAATGGAGCGCATTGGTGCAGCACTGAAATACGAAAATCAGCGAGACAAAACGTAACCTTCGCCCCAAGAGAGTACGCCACAAGTCAGATCCGACTTGTCACCAACGTCATAAGCAGCACCATAACCTGGGCGTCCCAAATCGATAGTGTGACCCAATTCGGCCAAGTGAGCCAGAATGACGAGGCGAGGTGATGTCTTTTCGTTCTTCTCGCCTTCTTTGCCTAGAAGTAGCACACCTTTGTCATCCAATCCTTCCACATGGCTTACCAAAACATCGGGACGGCGAAGGAAAGCAATAGGGCTTTCATTGAAGTCGTGGTCTCCGCAGTGAGCAATGACCGTCGAGTCATCAATGCAAATCTCAAAGACACGTAAAGGTGTATTGCGGCCACGGAGGTGTTTACCTTGATGAGCCATGATGGACAATGCTGCGTTTTTGGGTCCAAAACCAAAGATGTCACGCCTTTCATTGGCCTCAAAAGCCAGTACTCCACGAGGTAAGACATCTGTGGCTTCGCTAGGACCAATGACTGTCTTTCCAGCTCGAATCATTCGTTCTGCCAGCTCAATATCCAAATGATCAGCATGACGATGAGTGATGAACAGCACATCCAAGGCTTTTATTGTTCGCTCGATGAAGGACTCTTCAACGTCCCAATAAACACCAAGGACGTGACGAGTAGAAACTACATCGATACCAATATTCAGCCTTGGAGTACGAACGATGGTACCCATGTTGTAAAGCAAATGCACGTGGGGATGTTTCCTCGGACGTGCACCAGAAATCGCCTTCAGCAATCTCTCCCACTGACGAAGGAAATGTGAACGGACTTCGTCGGCTTGTGCAACCGTTTCCAAGTTAAGGATATCGTCCAATTTTGTGAGAGCTTTACGCCGTAAAGCACGGTCACCACGGCCTGGTCCATTGTGCCTGATTTCTCGGTTTATGACACCGAGCTTGCGCTCAGTATCTACATAGGAGTGAATCTCGAAAACTGAGTTTTTGCCACCAAAGCCATCAAACTCATTTTTCAGACACTCAGGATCAGGAATCCAACGCATCTCATCAACGATGTATTTATAGTGATATTCACCTGGTTCGGGAACAACGACATCAGCTTCCCAAGTTTCTCTTCCTTTTTTAGTCAATGAAATCTCATTGGGATTCCAGCCATTGAAAGAACCGGCAACGGACACGCGAAAACAAGTGTCATCACGATAACGGAACTTAACTCTGTTCCCCAAAATTTCAGGTGAACTCAAGCGTTTGCGCCCTCTGCCACCGCGATGCCTCAAAGCTGCTTCAACAGCAGCTCTGGGATGGACCATCCCATATCCCTGTCTCTCACGTGGATAACCGGGCAAAGTGATGGCCGTTTGAATGAGAATTTCCTTAACGGCGTGAGGTGAAAGAGAAGGATTGGCTTCGAGCATCTGGGCTATGACCGAGCCAACGATTGGTGAAGAGAAAGAGGTACCGTCAACATGCTGATAATGTTTGGCAATGAGCTTTTCGCGACCAATCTCTTCTTTCACTCTATTGGACAAATCATCATCCGAGAGATCCAATATGTTTTCGCCAATACCCAAACGAGAGACGTTAGCTTCCACTGCTTTGCGTAATTCTTGGCCTTGTTTTTCTTTTAAATCCCATAAGAGTTGAGCCTTTTGAAAGAGAGGACTACCAGGCAGAATAGGAGCAGCCACCCAGATTCCAGGAGCCACAATTTCCGGCTTGACTATCCCATCTACTGTTTCGCCAAAATTGGAATGATATGGGACAACCTTTTCTATTGATAGTGAATTCTGATCGTTGAGACCGCCGACTGTAATTACTGAAGGAGCACTAGCTGGCGGAGTGATGATGTTCAAATCGGGAGTATGGCCTTCATTGCCGGCAGCAACGAGAACGACGATACCTGCTTGGACTGCATCTTCTGCCACGCCATCAAGAGGACTTATCCGATAAGACTGCTCTGTTCCTGTACCCAGGGATACATTCAGAATCCTAATACCATATCGGTCTTTCTTTTTGATGGCCCATTCAAAACCATCAACGATTGTCTGATATGTGATGCCACGAGGACCGCTTACTTGAATGAGGACTAACTCGGCATCTGAGGCTATGCCGCGATATAGACCACCAGAAAGGAAACCATTTCCTGCAGCTGACACTGAAGTTTGCATTCCATGCCAACTGGAGTTATCTGGTTTCTCGAAGTCGTGCCTTGTACCACCTGCCACGTTTTTGAAGGCCAAGAGACGACGACGAGGTTGCATCAAATCTGGATGGGGATAAAAACCAGAGTCAATGAAGGCCATCGTTACACCGCGACCAGTATAACGAGGATTTGTGTCCAATCTCAGCGGCGTGGGCAAAACAGATAGCTGCGAACGACTGGTTACAGAAAAATATTGGCCAATATCGTCGAGCATACTTTGATTAGGATATTGAGCAATGAGCCGACGAACATCATTGATGTGAAGGTGTCGGCCACGGGCGTCGAGAAAGAGAGGACCTGATGTACGCCCACCGTGAGCTTGCAGATAACGCTTGAGGAGACCAGCCGTCTCTTCTCCTATATGGACGCGCCTCTCCCCTCCTTTGCCATCATGAACGGTTATTACACAACCTTCGTCTGCTTCATGACTAAATGCCAAATCTTCTATCTGAAGATTGCACAATTCATTGGCTTGAATATTTGTGCCGTAATACATCAAAGCGATGGACAACTGACGTAATCCATTGGAGCCAATACGGCGACTCAAATCGCGCTGGTGTTCGATTTGTCGTCGAACAGCCAAGGACAATTGTCGTGAAAGAGCGACTTCGTCAAAAAATCGCTGAAGATAGTCGTCTAAGTAGTCTATTGATTTCACGGACTGCCGTCCTTTGCCCCAAGAATAACTGTGCGATAAAACTCTACTGCTTTGGGGCAATTACCGTCGGGCATGACCCAAGATGGATTGTGATCCTTGATTATATCTAGGACTCGGTCTTCCTGGGCCCTATGATATTCCCATACGTCGTCATCGACGACAGCACCACACAACGGACATTCGTGGCGTTTCATTGAAACCTCCAAGCGGCTCGAACTGAAGGATTATACCCTCTGTTCAGCCACTGCGGGAAGTTTCAGCTTATCAAGGACCTCGAAAAGCTCTTGACGCCTAATTGGCTTGAGGATGCAATAGGCCGCTCCTTGCGACAAAGCGAGCTCGTAGTCCTCATTTGAGATCAATCCTGTGATGATGACTACATTCATCGCCGGATACTGCTCGCGAATGGAGGGCAATATGTCCAGACCGCTTGCTCTGGGAAGGTTGATGTCCAAAAATAGTAGGGAATATTCTCTCTGCTCTAACAAAGTAAGAGCCTCTTCTGCTGAATGACAGGTGTCGATAGGGCAATCTAGTCTCTTCTCTAGATGGCGCTTGAGGATGAAACAGATGGGCTCTTCATCATCAACTATCAAGATTCTGTCGCTACCCTCGTACGTCTTGGCAGTATCGAGTCGTGTGGGTTCATGCTTACGTTTCTCAACTTCAGCTTTGGGCAACTCCAGGGTAAAGGTTGAAACCTCTCCGTTGCGGATGCCTGCATTTAGTGAACCGCCCATTTGTTCAGCAATTCCGCGGGCTACCATCAAAGCGATGGCAACAGGTGCTTCCTCAGTACTTTCATCATTGACCCAGGCGGCTGAACTAATAGCGCCTTCTTTTATTGGTTCACCATTATCACGTATTGAAAGCTTAAAGAGTGATGTACCTCCTGGCTGTAGACGACAAACTATTTCCCCGTCCCGTAGGCCTTTCACACGCTCGACGGAAGCCTGCAAAAGAGCCAATAGAAGGAAAACCAGCTGTTGTTTGGCAGCTTTGGAGGAATATGGCCCGCCATCAATATCAACACGAAAGACTGTGCCACGACGTTGATAGAGACGTTCCATCAGAGCTACTGCATTACGAAGCAAATCATCGACACTCTCGGTGTCGGCTGAGCTAATCTCATTACGCATTGGTAAGAGGGAATAGAAGTCTCGCAATAGATCGATACATCTGTCAGTGGCCACAGAGACTTTGTTTACGTAATTTGGCGTTTGCTCATCCTCATCGCTGACGAGAAGCAAGTCAGTGTAACCACGAACACTTTGTAAATGATTGTTCAATTTGTGCAGTACTTTTTGCAACAATCTGGCTGTAGCCACTCTACCTTCGCTCTGTTGCAACTGCTGCTCGAGCCAGGACAGCTTGCGAGCCAAAACCCAACTCGCTTCAGTCTCTTCCTCTTCTTGTTGGAGAGGAGTCGTCAATCCAGCTAGCTCACTAGCTTTCTCCAAGTTTATGATTTTGCCTTTGTAATAAGGTTTCGTTTCATAACCTGTTACTGAACTCAGACGCTGGATGATCTCAGCCATCCTTGTTATCTGCCGCATTACGACTGCAAGATGTTTTCGCTGATCAGAAGGATTATCTTCGCTGCCGCTAAGGATCTCACAGAAACCCGAGATTATGTTCAAGGGTTGATTTAGCTCGTGAGCTATTGTACCTGCTATTTCTGCAATCGCTTTGCTCTTTTCGAGCTCTACCAAACGCTCGTGGGCAATATGTAGTTCTTCTGTACGAGCGCCAACCTCGTGCTCGAGGTTCTCTTTGGCAGCTTCCAACTCGCGGATTTTCATCTCGAGTTTTTCAACGAGACGAAGATTGTGTTCCTGCAAGAAGGCAGTCTGAGAGTCTCTATCGATGACCTCTCTTTGACCATCAATGAAACGTTCTATGTCTGAAACGAATGTATCAATATCGATGGGTTTGGTGATGTACCCAGCACATCCTACAGATAGAGCTCTTTCTCTATCTCCTGCCATTGCGTTTGCAGTTACGGCAACTATTGGTGTGTCCTGCAGTGAAGGCAAGGACAAAATTTTC
Source organism: uncultured bacterium (assembly GCA_964643655.1). GTDB lineage: Bacteria > Muiribacteriota > UBA6191 > CAZXTJ01 > CAZXTJ01 > CAZXTJ01. The sequence goes on along the minus strand of CAZXTJ010000003.1, from coordinate 25,322 downwards.
ATCGTAGCTTCATAACCATCAAGACCTGGCAGGTTGATGTCCATCAAGATCAGATCAGGCTGCTCGGCACCGGCTACCTCTATGCCTCGAGCTGCATCTTCTACTCCTATGAACTGATAGTTGTTCATTACGAGGAGACGCTCTACGAGCCTGAGATTGTCCCTGTTGTCCTCTATGTAGAGGATCTTCGCCTTCACTTACACCACTCTCCAATTTCCCCCATTTTACTGCTCGTGCCCTCCTTTTTCGACAAGCAATTTTCCTGCCAAGCGTCAACTTTACAAAATCAATCTCCTTGCTAAGGATATAAATGCCCACTAGGATGTATATAGGCTAATCAGAAGTAATTATTGCGCATGAGTACCTTCAAGAAAATAGTACTGACACTCTTCTGCATCTTCGTCAGTGTGGTATTGCTGACATGGTGCTTGTGCCACTATCGCTTGACGAGATCTTATGTTGGATACTTCAAGACAAAAGGTGTACCCGTCAAAGCCGAGAAAACTGGCCCAGGCGAGCTAGTACTGATTGCACGTGATGGCTCTAGGGTCAAAGCGAGGCTAAGACTGCCTACTGCCGGCAAACCGCCATATGCTGCCGCTGTTTTGATGGGTGGCCTCAGAACGGGCTGCAAAGCAGCGTCATTGATTCCAGACAAATACCTAGAGCGAGGTATTGCCGTACTCTCCCTCGATTACCACATCGTTGGCAAGTTACCCCTCCCCGGCAGAGGAGCCAAGTGGCATCACTACCTCAGATATCCCCCTGAACTCGTTGCCACAGTTGATGACATCGTTGATGCCGCTGACTATCTTGCCTCTAGAGCTGACATCAACAAGGATAAAATTGTCCTCATCGGTGTCAGTTTTGGCATATATGTGACACCAGCAGCCATGGCTGCTCAAAAGAGGTATGCTGCCCTAGCAATAGTCTATGGTGGGGCACCAATGGACAAGATGGCAACACACAATTTCACTTCTCTGCCAGCATGGAGTCGGCCAGCCATAGGAACGCTCACCTCACTCTTGCTGGCACCACTAGAACCGACTATCCATTTACCACATGTGGGCAATCGGCCTGTTTTGTATTTAGTCAGCACTGAAGATGAGCAGATACCAATCGAATGCGTGCACGCTGTAAGAGATTCAATCAAAGGCCCCAAGACCCTGATTTACCTGAAAACTCGCCATGTTAATCCTCGCAACAAGAAACTAATTTCCAGTTTGGCTTCCAAAGCGATGGATTGGATGGACGAGAGAATAAATGACAGTAATTGAGCCCTGTATCCAACCTGTTTTAATATGGTTCCGTGAGTCGCAAGAAAAAACGAAATAAAAAGAAGAAATCAAAGGAAAAACCAAGCAATATTGGCAAATGTTCTGAGCTGGTTAAAGAAGAGTCTGTGGCGCTGCCAGAGCTCTTGGAAAAGCCATCCCTAAAAGAGATGCCCAGAGGACTTGCTCCTCTTCTCTTAGATAATGAAAATGTCATCGTACTCATCTCAGGCAACTCCACTGATGGCCCAGCCTATCTTGGTGTAACTGAAAAACGAGCTTTTTATTTTCGTGTAGTCGAATGTGGCGTTGAGATAAAAGAATGTCGTCTCAAAAAGCGTCCTCTCGTCGATAGCCTTGAAAAAGATGATGGTTGGACCATCACTATTACAGCTGACCAACGTCTGTTGGAACTGCGAGCCATCAAACAGAGTGCTGCTTCTCGCTTTTGTGAGGCCCTAGACGAACAGGTTGCCTCATTGGGAGTTGGTAAGGATACTTGGGAAACCCTTTCAGCTGACCACAACCTCTGGGACGAGATGAGACATTATCTCGATCCTGTTGATAACGACAAAGATGAGGCAGACGAGAAAGAAGATAAAGAGAGAAAGAAAGACGATGGTGAAATAGATGAACTGCAGCAGGATTGGATAAAAAAGGGAGCACTGAAGAGCGACACGGCCTGGTGGCCGCCCTCTGCTGCCACACTCGTCTGGCTTTTGCCCCTATTGTTATTGCTGTGGATGGTCCACACTATCATTATTGCTTCCACCTCCGAACCTTCTGCAGCCACTAAAACGAGCATTTTGATTAGTCGTGCCAGAAGTGGCGATGCCTTGGCTTTGAACCAGCTTGCTTATCGCTTGCCGAAAGAGAAGAATCCCGAGCTGAAGATCTCCATCGCTCGTTTGTTGGCGCAAAATAGCCCACCAGGCGCTGCTGACATGCTTTTACAAGACATTTTCTCTCATAATCACGCCAAGGTAAGACAAGAAGAGATGCAAACACTCTTTAAAATGAATCTGGGCCGTGAGCTAGTAGCGAGAGTGACAATGCCAGGTTCCATAGAACTAAAAAAAGCACTCATCCTGGATCTGGGTAACTATGATGATACTTCTATTACATCTGATCTGAAGGAATATTATCAAAGAGCTGAACGACCTCTTCGCCCGGTTTTATTGAATACACTGGCGCGACTTGGTCAAGCTGATTTCCTGATAGATACCTATAAAAAAGGAACAACCGACATTAGAGAAAACTGTCTCGATGCTGTCTATTGCCTCAAACCAAAAGCTCGCAAACGAGTATTAAAAGCCTTCCTAGATATGGAAGTAGCAGCAGACAGAAGGCAACAAATTGAGGATTTGTTGAAAAGATGAACGACACAATACTTTCTGTCGCCAGCATCTTTAAATCCATCCAAGGAGAAGGAACAGCCCAAGGACTTCCTTGCTCTTTCATCCGCTTGGCCGGTTGTAACCTCGATTGCAGCTATTGCGACACAAAATGGGCTCGCGAAAACAAGTCTGGCAAACCCATGACCATCGCAGAGATAATGGCCGCAATGCAGCACCATAACTGCCAGATAGTGACAGTCACCGGTGGAGAACCTTTGTTACATGATGGCTGCCTCGATTTATTGAGGATACTGGTACAGAATGGAAAAAAACCAATCCTCGAGACCAATGGCTCTATCCCTTTGCACGCCATTCCTCGTGGAGTCACCGTGGTTGTGGACGTAAAGTGCCCTGACAGCGGCATGGAGAAGTACAACAACTACGACAATCTTTCAAAATTACACAAAGACGACGAAGTCAAATTTGTCATTTCTAGCCGCAAGGATTATGACTTTGCTTGTAAAATATTGGCCAAAGGATTAATCCCTGAAACTTGTATCGTACTTTTAAGCCCTGTTTGGGACAAACTGGAACCCAAAAAACTGGCGGAGTGGATTCTGGCTGACCATTTACAAGTTCGACTAAACCTACAGATTCACAAATTCATCTGGGAGGATGATGGAGAAGAACACTGAAAAGACAGGAGCAATTTGCCTTCTGAGTGGAGGGCTTGACAGCTGTGTAACGCTGGCCATTGCGCACTCAGAGTGTTCTTTTGTCATTCCTCTCCACGTAACTTATGGCCAGAGAACTTCTGCCCGTGAAAAACGAGCATTTGATGAGATATGTGATCACTATGGCTTCAAAGAGAGGCTTCATATTGCTCTCCCTCACATTGGACAGGTCGGAGGCTCTTCTTTGCTCTCAGGTGGTCCAGATGTGCCAGAGGCAATAAACGCAGCCTCTCCCGATGGAATACCTTCCACTTACGTCCCCTTTCGAAATGGCACCTTGTTGTCAGTCGCTGCTGGACTTGCTGAGGTACGCCAAGCAAGAAGGATATATATTGGGGCCGTAGAAGAGGATAGCTCTGGCTATCCAGACTGTCGTGAAAGCTTTTTTCAAGCTTTTACCAATGCCATAAGAGAAGGAACGCGCCCAGGCACTGAGGTGACAATAGTAACTCCTGTCATACACCTTTCCAAGGACAAGATAGTCAAAGAGGGAAGGAAGCTAGAAGCTCCTTTACATCTGTCCTGGAGCTGTTATCGTGACGAGGATATTGCCTGCGGTAGTTGTGACAGTTGTGTTTTGCGCCTCCGTGCATTCAAAAACGCTGGCGTCAAAGATCCAATTCCATACAAGGAAGGATGAGCCATGCCCAAGTGTCCAACTTGTAGCGCTGAATTCAGTAACGAAAAGCTGTTGGCCATCCATCAGAAATATTGTGGACGCAAGCAAGAGGCATCAGACAGCGACGCCAATTTTTCTACGGAAAAAATAAGACGTTCTGACATCATGGACGCCATCACAGACTCCACCCCTACACCACCTACACCTCACAAAGCCTTCACAGAGACTGCAAAAGAAACACCTCAGCCAGCTCCTCCCCCAAAACAAGAGGAACCAGAAGAGCCTGCTGTAGATCCATCTCTTTCACCTCTGCAAGTGGCCGTAGGTCTTGATCCTGATGGAATGGAACCCACTCCAAACGAGAGTTTTTTGGGTTTGTCGAATATATATGAAGATTCCAAAGGCAGACTCAAATTAAGCGTCAAACCCTACGAAGGCATATTGCTCGTCAAAGCCTCTGGTGATCTTGTTGTCTGGACCTCATTGCAGCTCAATTCAGCCATTAAAAAATTGCTCGCTTCTGGTGGCAAAAGCGTCATCTTAGAGGTGACAGAAATAGAAGAATGTGATGCAACTGGTTTGGGTGCATTACTGCTTTTCAATCAAGAACTCAAAGATAGAGGTGGCCGATTGGCCATTAGCGCTCCCCAGAATGCTCAGGACAAATTCGAGTGCATTAAGGGTTTTACGCGAGTCATCGAGTTTTTCCCAAGTCTCGACGTTGCTGTGAAAGCGTTTTTGGGGAAATAGCGAAAACCCCCCGCCAAGGACGAGGGGTTCGCCGAGGATAGAGTCAATTATTTGACTTTCTCCTTGAGGTCTTTACCGGGATTGAATTTTACAACCTTGCGTGCGGGAATAGTGATTTTCTCGCCCGTCTGGGGGTTGACGCCTTTTCGCTTAGCGCGTTTTTTGACTTCCCAGCTACCGAAACCTACGAGTGAAACGTGATCACCTTTTTTGAGTGCCTTTTTGATGGCGTCGACGAGTGCGTCAACGGCGGAATTGGCCTCTTTATTGGTTATACCAACTTCTTTAGTGATTGCCTGGATGATATCTGCCTTGTTCATTATTCACCTCCGTCCTCTTCTGGCTTTGTGGAAGGGAATTCTAAACACAAAAGGGGGGTCCTAGCAACACTTTTTGACGTCTTTTTTACTTGAAATGCCGGGCTAGAGTATGGTTAGCCCGCTCAGTAACGTTGAAGGAATTGCCTTATGGCGATATAATTCGCCCATTGTTCATCTTGAAAGTGAGGTATTCCTATGCGCGCTAATGAGCTGCGACGAGCTTATATAGACTTTTTCGTATCAAAAGGACACGCTGAAATCCCCGGCGCTTCTCTCGTTCCTGAAAATGACCCTACAGTCCTCTTTACGACTGCAGGAATGCACCCATTGGTGCCTTTTTTGATTGGAGAACCTCATCCTGCAGGTACTCGACTGGTCAACTGTCAAAAATGTATCCGTACAGGCGATATCGATGAAGTGGGCGACGAAAGCCACCTCACTTTCTTCGAAATGCTGGGCAATTGGTCTCTAGGTGACTATTTCAAGAAAGAAGCCATCGCTTATAGTTATGAGTTTTTGACAAAAGTACTGGCCATTCCCGAAGAAAAGCTCTCTTTCACCTGTTTTGTTGGTGACGAAGACGCCCCCAAGGACGAAGAAGCTGCCGGTTTTTGGAAAGAGCTAGGTATTCCTGAAGAGCGCATATTCTTCTTCGGCAAAAAGGAGAACTGGTGGGGACCTGCTGGGCAAACAGGCCCTTGTGGACCTGATACAGAGATGTTTTATGACACAGGTAAAGAACTCTGCGGACCTGACTGTAATCCAGCTTGTAGCTGTGGCAAATATCTGGAAATCTGGAACGATGTCTTTATGCAGTACAACAAGACTGCCGAAGGCAAATTTGAGCCATTGACCCAGAAAAACGTAGACACAGGAATGGGTCTAGACCGTGTAGTAACTGTTCTACAGGGTAAAAAGACCGTTTTTGATACAGACATTTTTGCAGCTGCTATGGCCAAATTGGCAGAATTGGCTCCAAATAACTTGGACAATGTGTCATCTCGCCGCATCATCCTCGATCACTTGCGTACAGCCACTTTCCTTTTGGCAGAAGGTGTCGTGCCTGGTCGAGTAGATCAACCCTATATCCTTCGCAGAGTCATTCGCCGAGCAGTGCGCCACGGCCGCGAAATAGGTATCAAAGAGAGTTTCACCCACCATATTGGCGAAGTTTTCATCGAATTGAACAAAGAGCACTACACAGAGCTCGAAACAAATCGCGAAGCTATAATTGAGGGGCTGAAAAAAGAAGAGAACAACTTCCGTCAGACCTTGAATAAAGGTGAGAAGAAGCTGAAAAAACTCTTTGGCCGAATGAAAAAAGAAGAGCGTACAGTTGCTTCTGGTGACGAAGTATTCGAATTGTATGCCACCTACGGTTTCCCACCAGAACTGACAGAAGAGTTGGCAGGTGCCAAAGGTTATACGATTGATATGGAAGCTTATGAAAAAGCTTTTGAAGAACATCAGAAACTCTCACGAGATGGTGCCGAGAAGAAATTCTCAGGTGGTTTGGCTGACGATTCTGAAATAGTAACCAAACTACATACAGCAACACATCTGCTCCACGAAGCTCTTCGTCGCGTATTGGGCGAACACGTTGCCCAGAAAGGCTCCAACATCACTGCTGAACGACTGCGTTTCGATTTCTCTCATCCTCAGAAGATGACAAAAGAAGAGATTGCCGAAGTGGAGCGTCTCGTCAACGAAGCCATTCAAAAAGACCACGCCATCACAATGGTGGAAAAAACAGTCGATGAAGCCAAAGCCGAAGGAGCCATTGGCCTCTTTGGCGACAAATATGGTGCAAAAGTAAAAGTGTATTCCATTGGCGACTTCAGCAAAGAAATCTGCGGTGGTCCTCACGTGGAAAAAACAAGTCTCTTGGGTACCTTCAAAATCAAAAAAGAGACTTCCAGTTCTGCTGGAATACGCCGTATTAAAGCTGTGCTCCAATAGTGGCTTAGTTGCCAAGAACCTCTTTGATCACTTTGAGAAAACGCTCTGACTTTACTGGCTTTTCCACCAATTGGTCAGCCAATTGAGCAATGCGGCTTTTGTGTGCAGTCAATCGCGTGTTGCTGAGAGCACCACTGAAAATGACGGACTTGATGTGAGGTTTTTCATCCTTGAATTGCTTCAAGAGGGTAACGCCGTTGATTTTGGGCATTACTAAATCAACGATGACCAGATCTACCTCGTTAGCTTTGAAAAGAGAAAGGGCCTGCTCTTCATCGCTAGCACTAAAGACAGCGTAGCCTTCAGTAGCCAAGAGCACGGTGAGAAACTCGCGCAAATCAGGATCGTCATCTACGACGAGAATTGTTGCACTCATTATTTTGCCCTTTCAGGTAATGGTACCTTGAGCAATGCAGATACCCTTTCGAGAAGATCTTGTTCAGCCTCTTTCACTACTCCATCACGATTGGCCAACTGAGCTAGTCTCTTCATCAGGGCTACCTTATCCAAGGCTCTGTCAGGAGCCAAGTTGTCCTGCCAATATTGTTTTTGTGTATCCACAACTATGCGACATTGTAGATCAACATCAATCTTCAATATTCTAGCAGCAGCACTGAGAACCTCTCGCTCCCACGTTTCAAGTCGTCCATCACGAAAAGCCTCCTCAACAAAACAACGATAGGCTTCTTGTTTTTTCAGATCTTTCTTACCGCCGCCTGCTTCCAACTGAAAGGGCAGGGACAAGTCAAAGCTCTCGGCACGTTTCTTAACGGCATCACGCAAGGATGTAATTTCCATTCCCAATTTGTCAGCCAAAGCTGCCAAGGAGCGCTCAACTAGCCCCCCTTCGGAATTTACGGCCATGGCACGAGCAAGACAATATCGCACACCACCCAAATCGCCAAAATAAAAGAGAACAGTCGAAAAATTGATTAGTCCTTCATAGTGATTTGGACAAGACATCAGGGCTCGAATGAAACAATCGAAAGCGTGCTCGAGCCATCCGCGTCTTTTGTAGAGGATTCCCAAGTTATTCAAAGCAAGACAGGCAGTGGGAAGTTTGTCTATTTCAGCCAAATAGGCACGCTCAGCATCAGCGTCATTACCGAGAGCAGCCAAACAACGCCCTAAAAAGGTGCGCACACCAGGCACCCAGGGACGATCATTTCGAATCTCTTCAAAGAGGTCAGCAGCCTCTTCCCAAGCACCTTTGTCCATGAGGTGACAGGCTTTTCCCGTTTGACCAGTAGGATCGAGAGGATCGTCGCCACCATGTTTTACTGCAACACTCTTCTCATATTCATCTCCAGGACAAATGCCTATGTGATAATTGCTTGGATCGTGCGAAAGAGACTTCGTCAACTGCTCCAACAACTCTTTGGGTAATGCCTGAGAACGAGCAAAACCAATCTTTAAATCCGGAACGGACACATTGAGAAAAACCTGTCCTTTTGAATCGAGGTCCAGTAAAAACTCCAGTCGTCGATGTTTCACCTTCTCTAGATCTTCCTCCAGTGAGTTACTCATCAGAATAAAACCTGGAACCTGTTTTCCGTCTACTTCACGGAACATTACACCAGTGTTGACTATCATCTAGTCTCCTTAGTTGACGCTCTTCATTTCATAACACTCAATTTCGCTAAGGACAGTCATATTGATAAAAGAATTCGCAGATGGTTTGAAAATCCCCAGTTCCAAGGACGTACGCGCTTTAGTACCAATTCTGCTTGGTAGGCCAATACATAGACTATCAAACACTATCACATTTCCACTTTCAGCCAACCAATGGGCAGGAAACTTTACATACCAATGAGTTGGTTCTTCTTTGATACCTACGGCATCTGGAGTGAAATTGATATCCTTGTAACCTGAGCCAAGTCCCGCCAAGAAGCCTCCTGCAAGATTTCGGAGATCAGTGGCTCTTTTAGGGAGCAGAAACAATTTTCTCTTGCCCATTGTGATTCGTAGAGTGGAAATGACATCAAAAAACCAAGTCTTGAATCGCAGACAGACATAACCCTCTTTTTGGGAAAAGCCATGCTTGACCGTTCTTCGACTAACTAAATTGTCGATGAAGTCTTGGTTCATATCTTTAAAAGGTTTGGACATGTTGGGCAAATAGTCTGCTGCAGCATTTTTCAGTGCGTACTTTTTGTAGAGGTTGGCTGACAATAAAGATTTTTCGGCATAACTGGACAAGGTACTCTGCCGTAACTCTATCTTTTTTACTAAAGGACTATCCCACCGAGGAGGGCTGATTTCGTACGAGCTTTTGATAGAGAAGATTGGTGCAAAAGCATCAGCGAGAAACACCGTGGGAACCCAAAAACCAACAGTATCGAAATCAGTACCCGAGAGACTGTTCTTACCGTGGATATCCCTCCACTTGTTGGTTCTTGGTCTCCAAAAAGGATCTTTGTCAACAAGGAGGCTTTGAGCAGCCATCCTATTGAGCATTATCTGCATATGTTCAACAGCTTCTTTGAGTCTCTCTCGCTCACTGTCCACAAGCAAAGGATTGATGAGCGTAACGGCAATACCCTTTTGATACTTCCTTTGACAGAATTCTTCTAAGAGCGCTTGAGTTTTCTCCCATTTGTCACTTCTGGGTTTTGGCAATTCTGGTGTTTTTGTTAAGCCAAGCTGAGTCTCTTTCAGATCGAACAGTTTACGGAGACTTCCAGTCAGTTCGAGCCCTTCGTAACTCTTGAAGAATTTATCGGCTATCTCTTTGTAATAGAGCCAAGATTTATCTGCCTTTAACGAAGTAGGAAAGCTAATTTTGTTCACTGTATTTGAAGAAGCATCATGTGGGTAATTGGCAAAAGAAACATCAACGGCCAAACGTTCGTTTTTTCCACTAAATCTTCCAGTAAGCACAGGCACGAGCAAATCATCATTGCGAATGTATTGACAGGAAAAAGTGCCTTCCACAGCGGTGAGTTTTATTGATTCAGTTTGTTTACCAGGAATTTGGACAGCAACTTCCCGAGGGAAAGACCACTTCGCTCTGCTTAAATCATTCTTTCTGTCTGCAAAAACCTGCAGTTCCATTGTTATTACAGGTAAAACGATATTTATGGATTCTTCATTTTCGTGAAGAATGTCGAATTGAATAGTCCCCGATTTTATCTTCTTGAATGAGACTTTTGCTTGATGGAGCAAATCAAGATTTTCACTTCCATCAGACTTGAGCTTCCAAGCAGTTAGACCCTTGACATCCCTAAGTTTGCAACTCGATTTACCCTTTGTACGCCAAGCCAGTGACAACTCATTCTCAGCCAAAGTAATGGAGATAGTGTCGATGTCTGGTGATGGTGATGATGTCAAAAAGAAAAAACCCAAACAAGCCATGAAAACGAGGGCACACAATACTCCTATGATGAGTGGTCCTTTGTTCTCACTGGGCTCTGCAACGGCACTGATAGCCATGGAAGACATTGGTTTTCGGACAGATGTTTTTCCTCGAGCTGCCCGACCACTCTTGCGTAAAGATTTGCGCATGGAAGGTTGCTGAACTGTGGCTCCTCCTGTTGAAGCACGGACTTGACCGGTTTTGGTCCCACCTTCGAGGCTATCTATAACCTCATCGAGACTACCTTTCATCGTTTTCAGCTCTTGCACTCCGCTATCAAGAACTTCCTCGAGTGCATCTGCCAATTCATTGCCGTCGCGCCAACGGTCCTCTCTGTCTTTTTCCAGCCCCCGATGAACGATGACTGAAACGGCCTGAGGAATTCTGGTTTTCACCTGTGACAAGTTCATTGGTCGACTTTTGGGATCCACATGATGGCGAACTATCTCAATACCTTGGCCAGGGTAAGGCAATCGCCCAGAGAGCATCTCGTAAATCATGGCGCAAACAGCATAGACATCTGTCCGCGCATCGAGGTTCTTTTCACCACGGCATTGTTCAGGTGCCATATAAGCTGGTGTGCCAACGACAATGCCTGTCTTTGTTCTTGCGCCTGTCAATGGATTGCGAGCTATACCAAAGTCTGTCAACTTTGCCATTGAAGTGCCATTTTCCACAAGGATATTGGCTGGTTTGATGTCACGATGAACGACACCCTTTTCGTGAGCATGACCTAATCCACGACATATTTGAATGGCCATTAAAAGACCTTCACGGAGAGGCAGACAACCGTGAGGAGAATTCTCTAATAAGTCTTCAAGGCTCTGACCATCGATGAATTCATAAACGAGGTAGAGTAAATTATCGCTTTCATTGAGATAAAGCCGTACCACATTTGGATGGCTAAGCGAAGAGCAGATTTTGCCTTCGTCAATGAAACGCCGGAGAGCTGTGGGATCTTGTTGAGCGTAATCTTCACGAAGGAATTTAATGGCTACGGGCCGATTATTGAGTTCTTTCTGAAAACCTTGATAAACGACGCCCATACCACCGCGACCAAGGACTTTGCCTAGCTTGAACTTCTCACGAAACTTTTCCGTGAGCTCTAGTTCCATCAATTGTCCTGCATCTGTGTCCAAAGGGACCTCCTGATAGCAGGATTATACGCAGATTCCGAACAAGCTGCCAATAATTGGCTCAATGAGTGGACACTGGTGCCCAAAGCCTCTGGTACTGAGCCAGTTTGCTAGCCACATCTGAAGAACCTTGGTGAGCCGCCTCAATAAAAGCCAGATAAGCTTCCCCTTTTCCTGTCGTTTTTTCTGTTCTTTCTAGGACTTTGTCCAAAGTGGCAACTCTGACTCTGCTTTCGTTTTCCCCGTCTTCTCTTGCTTTCCTCAACATAGCCGCTGAAAAGATTGCAGCTGAGATTGCCAGAAAAGTAGTCATGGCTGGTCCAAGGCTTGCAGCACCCATGAATACGGTCGTTGCCACGGAGGCTTGAATGATAATAGAGAGCCAGTCTGCATTGGCTATGTTTCCTGAACCATATTCCCAACCGACAAAACCTGCAGTTGTGTTGAGGAGCGTACGAAGGAACAAACCAATGGGCAGCATTGGTGTGAGCTGACAAACAAGCCAAGTGAATGCAAGATCTGCAGCCAAACCACACCAGAAGTTCTTTTCCCCTAAAAATGAGAGAGATTGTTGCATGGAAAAGGAATTACCTGCTCTTTGACTTCTGATTAGCTGCTGAGAGATGGCGGTAGTAGCAAAAATGATTGGTGTCGCCGCTCCCCACCCGCCACCATTGGCCATTGTGTGAGCCATGACCTTGTTGGCTGTCTGGATACTGTCAGCAAAGAGAGAGGTCGTCAAAAAGAGGATTAGGAAAAGCATGGTCAAACAACGACGGCTTTTTTTCATGGTTACGCTCCTTATGGAACGCAAATGCACAGGTTATGCCAATCAAGTTGCCCTTTATAAGCGACTCTTCTCCATTGACCTGTACCAGCCAGGTACAAGCCATGTTCCACAGTGGAGCACTCTAGTTGGGACACATATCAAATAATCTCTGTGTTCTCTTTTGCTGCTGCCAAAAGCGAAGCTGGCACGAGACTTGGATGTTTGCCAGCGATGAAAACTACTTGCCACATAATAGTTTTATTGTTTCTCACACAGAGTGTGCTGGCAGCGACAACACCAGCTGGTGATAGTGATATCACCTACACATCAGCTGGACTCAAACCGCTACGTTATTCTGAAATGAGCGTCAGCGAGCGACGTCACCACTTTGCCACTTATTCAGAAAATGTCCGCCACAGCCGTTATGACGCCTTTCTCAACAAAGCCAAGGGAGATTTTACTGGACGTGGTTTTCTCAAGGATTTGTTAGTTTATTCAACCCTTTCAATGGCTACAGGTTTGTGTCGCGGTGAGAGTTTTGCTCAAAGCGCTGAAAACTCCCTTTTACCTTTGTTCACACCACAATTTCTCCTTGGCCAGTTGGGTGGCTGTTTTATTGGCTGTCTAGCAGGCTCACTCATACCAATCCCCGGCTTGGGAGTCTTTCCCATCGCTTTTGGCACAATAGTCGGTGGAGCTGTTGGTCACCGTTTCGTAGACTCGTGGCTCCAGGGTAATCCTTCTCTTGGAGAAGCTTTCGAGAAGCTGGATTATCTCACCCTCTTTGCTCAATCCGTGGGTGGAGTACTGGGAGCCATGGTTTTTGCTCCCATACCGATTCCTGCCATCGCTCCCATTGTTGGTGCCATTGCAGGAGCCAAGTTGGCCGTCTGGGCAACAAGGTTATTGGAGCAAAGTGTGGACAGCAAACTAAAGAGCGTAGAGCCACAAGAGATTGTTTCCGTCCTGCCACTTTCAGTTGAGGCAAAAACGGTTAAACAGGGAAAAGAAGCTGCCTATCTAGCTTTTCTGCAGGCAACAGGTCGTGGAGATAGAAGAGCAACCAAAGCAGCCTACGAAAAATACTGCAAAAGTCAATGACTTGGAGGTCTCAATGAAATCGACACTATTCGTTCTATGCCTACTCGCTCCAGCTTGTGTTTTTGGACAAATCAACTTTGATGGGCTTGCTCCACTTTCTTTTCTGGGCACGACTCTCTCCTCCACATCACCTCTTGTAAACGAAAGTCACGAACCGCTGGCAAACCTCGATTTGGCAGCAATCAACTCTGCCAATCCCAAAATCCATAGCTGGGCTGCCATGGATGTCAAATCAGGCAAGTGGATGGGCAGTAATGCTCGAAGCAAACCTCGTTCTGTGGCCTCAACAATCAAGTTAGCCGTCGTTAACGCCATGTTGCGTGAAATCAGAGATGGCAGAGTCTCAGCCGACGAGGTATTGGTTGTGAAAGGCTCCAACGACCAGTCTTACGATGGCGAGCCAATTGGCCAGAAATACACTGTTCGCAAAGCCATTTATCACACTCTCTATCGCTCATCGAATACTGCTCCCAATCTTCTGGCAATTCGCATGGGGGGCCTGCGAGGGACGAAAGCCAAGCTTGATGAGATGGGTTATGGCTCCACTGAATACAATTACCTCTCTTCCATCAAACGCACTGAATGGGCACAGAGTCCTGGTTCTACGGCCAGAAACATGGCAATGGTAGCCCATGATTTTTACAACACCTATCGTCACGTCCTCGGTTTGGGCTCGGGCAGCCCCTGGGATGGGTTTTCCCACGCAAAAGACATGATTAAAGCCGATGGTCACGAAACACTTGGTGGAAAAATAGGCTCGAACAGCCTCAGTGCCACGAACACAGGTCTTTTCAACGTTGCTGGCCGTGTTTATGCCATAGTTGTTTTTTCGGAGGAGAATGGCTTGGTGAACAACTACGCAGCCGACAAATACCTGAACAAGGCCTCTACTGATATTGCCAACGCCATCGCTACAGCAGGAGAGTAGGTGGCTAATCCCTTGCTCCACATGATCAGGCCGATCTAGGCTGGCCTGTAAGAAATGTGAGTCAGCAAGGGGTATTTGTTGCCAAATTTTAGAGCCACTATTGGTACTGCAGGCGGCGAAAGACTCGTCGTCGAGCAGGAAGCGCCTTCAGCACAAGCTCTCGCTGAGGAGTTTGCTGCTCGGGGGATGTATGTCATCGACATAATTCCTGTCAAAACGACGGGACGCGCCATTTGGCAAGCATTGACAGACAGATTCAGTCAGGGCGACTTACTAGAGCTCACTCGTTCTTTACGCACCTTGATTAAGGCCGGCTTGCCTGTCTATCAGGCCCTCGAGTTGATCAACGAAGACGAAGAGAGCCCCTTTCGCAAACGACTCGTAGGCGGTGTTCTTCACGATTTGGCCCACGGTCTTTCCCTGTCTGAAGCTCTAGCCAAACGGCCTTCTTGTTTTCCCGTTTTTTACGTGCGCACCATCCAAGCTTCGGAAGCCACCGGTACATTAGAGGGCACTCTTGGCGATCTGGCTCGTGTCATCAAACGTAGCCAAAAGGTGAAGGACAAGATCTTTTCAGCAGCCATCTATCCCTCGGTTTTGCTGCTACTCATTATTGGCGTCATCTTTTTGATGTTGGGCTTTGTGCTTCCCCGTATGGAAGTTTTCTTCCTAGGTATGGGTGTGGATTTGCCCTGGGATACGCAAATGTTACTCGCTGCATCGCGGTGGATGACGAGCCACGTTCTGCACTGCCTCGTCTTTTTCTGCGCAGCCTGTTATCTAATCTGGCGAGTTTATACGGAACCAACACTGAGGCCCACTTTTGATAGCTGGCGTTATCGCGCTCCCATTTTGGGTAGTTTGGCTCGGATGGCAGATTTAGCCTTAGTCAGCCGGACAGTGGCTGCTCTCGTCAACTCGGGGATACCGGCCAATGAGGCCTTGCAGACAGCAGAAGAGACAACCAACAACTCCGTTCTCAAGGGACAAGTTCTCGAAACGAGACAACGCATTGAGCGAGGAGAAGCCATGTCATCGGCAGCTCGGCGAGCAAAGTTACTCGACGGACGTAGTTGCCGTGTCCTGCGTGTTGGTGAAGAGTCGGGCTCGATGGCACAAAGTTTCAATGAATTGTCCGACTATTGCGAAGAACAGTTAGAAGCTGGCACCGAGCGGTTCCTGGCTCTGATGGAACCATTCATGGTCGTCATTATAGGTTTGTTGATTATGGTCGTTCTCATTACGATGTTGCGTCCAATGTTCGAATCGATGTCGAGGTTGTAAATAGATGGAAGAGACTCTACGAGACATATTGGAAAAGACTAATGTCCTTACTCCCGAACAGCTCGATGAGGCAAAACAGCTGGCTGATGATCAATCCATCGACCTCGAAGAAGCGATTAATCGCCTCTCTTTGCTCAGCCCCGAACAGCTCGAGCGTTTGTACATTCAGTCCATCAAACTTCATGATTTTGCCCACGTCATCGTTGATATGGGTTTCCTCTCACAAGAGGACTTGGACAAGAGTTTGGAGGAGTTGAAAGGCAGCCCTATCCCCCTGGCAAAACATCTTCTCAAAACCAACCGTTTGACTGAAGAAGAGTTTGCCAGAGCGTTAGCGACACAACACTCAATGGAGTATGTGGACCTTTCTTCCTTTGAAGTGGACGATGAATTGTTCCGCCGCTTCGAAGTAGGTGTAATGCGGCGCTACCATTTCATTCCTTATTCCCTCGAAGGACGCGAGCTAATAGTCATTGCGTCCGACCCGACGGAAGTCTCTATCTTCGATGAACTTGAAGCTTTGCTCGATTTGAATATACACGTAAAATTAGGCAACCATTCAGAGATAACTCGCCTCATCAGCCTCATGGTTGAGACTAGCCTCGACAGCGGTGTCCTCTTTGGTGAAGTGGTTGCCTCACAAAACCAAGGAGCTTTGCAGATAGAAGATGATGATGGTGAAGGCGCAGAGGTCGACGTAGCTGGCCAAGAACGAATGGCAATGCAGAGTTCTGTCGTTGGCCTCGTAGACTCAGTCCTCATTCAAGCTGTGCGAAAACAGGCTTCAGATATCCATTTCGAAGTTTATCAAGATGAACTGAAAGTTCGTTACCGTATTGATGGATGTCTCTTTGATGTGGCCAGTTTTGACAAAAACTATCACAGCCCAGTTTCTTCCCGTCTGAAGATTATGGCCAAGCTGGACATTGCAGAGAAACGTGTTCCTCAAGATGGCCGATTTCGTTTGCACATAGATGACAGAAACGTAGACTTTCGAGTCTCTGTATTGCCTTCAGTCTTTGGCGAAACAACTGTTCTGCGTATCCTCGATCGTACGGCTCTGGGATTGGATTTGACGAAGCTTGGTTTTGAGGGAGAGAACTTATTACTCTTCAAACGAGCAGCTAGCAGACCTTACGGAATGGTTCTCGTTGCAGGTCCCACTGGCTCTGGAAAAACAACTACACTCTATTCTGCAATCAAGGCCATTCAGACAGCAGAACAGAAAATAATTACCATTGAGGATCCTGTTGAATATCAGCTTCCCGGTGTTGTCCAGATTGCTGTTAATGAACGTAAGGGATTGACCTTTTCTTCGGGACTTCGTTCCATCGTTCGGCAAGATCCCGATCGCTTGCTCATAGGTGAAATCAGAGATGAAGAGACTGCCAAAATTGCAGTCAATGCTGCGCTAACAGGTCACCTCGTTTTGTCCACCATTCATGCCAACAATGTTATGGACGCCGTTAGCCGCCTCATTGGCATGGAGATAGATCCATATGAGTTTGTCTCTTCATTCAATCTGATCTTGTCCCAAAGGCTCGTTCGCAAAATCTGCCCTAACTGTCGTGAGGAATTGGATGAAGTCACTGATGAGCTGAAAGAGTTGGTGGAGGACTTCGAAGAACACAAAGACGGCAGATTCTTTGAAGGTAAAGGCTGCCGCTTCTGCCATCGAACCGGTTATTCGGGCCGAATAGGCATTTTCGAGATGTTACGCATGAGTGATCGAATTAAGCAGATGATCCTGAGTCGTGAAAGTCCCCTCGAAACAGAGAAGGTTGCCATTGAAGAAGGAATGGTACCTCTTCGACAAGCTGCCTGGCACAAGGTAGAGGCAGGGATAACGACTTTGAATGAATTAAACAGAGTTACCTTGGTGTGAGGAGCACTGAATGAGTTTGATAACGGCCATCGACATTGGTAGCCATTCGCTGAAATGGGTGCGTGTCGACTGTAATAGTGGCCAACGCCCACTTTTACGTGACTGGGGGCGGGAGTTACTGGAAGAGGGAACCTTAACAGGTAACTTCAACAAGCTGGGATTACGCAAACCAGCCGTCTTCCGCGATAATTTGGTACAGGTTCTAACAGACTCTGCAGCTCGTGGCGGAGAAGTGGCCTTGACCTTTCCCGATCAGTTCATCAAAGTCTTTTTCTCTGAATTGGATCGTTTGCAGGATTTGACTGCAAAAGAGCGCCAATACACTATTTGGCGTCTTCGCCAACAATTGCCTTCGTCCATCGTCAGCGACTGCATACTCGACTACCAACATCTAGTCACCTTGAGGCGAGATACGGGACCAGTATTCAAAGTAGTCGTTGAAGCTGTTCGCGAAGAAATACTCAATGAATTGTCTCGACGCGTGGCAGAACAAAAAGCTTGGCCTGCTTTCACCAACGCCAACAGTTTCTGCTGCTTTAATCTCTTCCAGGACCAATTGGATAAAGGGGCTGAAGCAGAAAAACCAGTCTGTTTAATCCACATCGGTCACTATTCGACTACCTTCTCATTTTTTCGCAATGGTATTTTGGAATATGTGAGAATTCTCGACTTTGCCTGGCACAACTTCGTCGAAATTTGTGTTCGTGTGGCTGGTTGTACTGTTGAAGAAGCTCACCAAAAACTACGCACAGAAGAGTTGTTGCCGGAAACTGGGAAAGCACCCACTGCAGGATTGAAGGGGATTAGCCTCTTCTGTGAGCTCTTTGAGGAATGGTTCCGCGAGATTGAACAGACTTTTACATTCCACAAAAGTAACCACCCCTACATTGATAAACCACAGGTTTACCTCTGTGGAGGTGGAGCTTCCTTGAAAAACCTCTCTTCCTTCTTGGGCAAACTGTTGAACGCACCTGTTTCCCTTCTCGATCCAGGCCTTGCAGTCAATATGGAGGCTGTACCAGATTTGAATGAACGACTAGGACTCTCAGCCGCCCTTGGGGCTGCCATTACCTGGGGAACACAAGACGAAGAGACACTGCCTGTGGCAACGCAAACAGAAAGAAGCAGTCAGGAGGTGGTGGCTCAATGAAATTCACCATCAACCTGCGCCCAACTCTGGCAATAAAGAGAGAGCCCAGTCACACTTTCCTGTTGGCTCAGGCTGCCATGGTTGCCATTCCCCTCATTGCTTTTGCCGTCATTGGCTTCTTCTATTGGAATGCACTTGCTCGACAAGAAGAGCTGGCGAAAAACAATGCCGATGTTGATAGTCAGAAATCTAAGCTGAAAAAAGAGCGTAAAAAGGGATTGAAGGAAAAAGATCGACAAGAGCTATTCTCTCAGCGAGACGCTCTTCAGTTACTTTTTAATAAACGAGTTCCCACGACGGCCAAACTTTTGGCCGACTTGGAAGAGTCTTTTCCAGCTGAATGTAAAGCAACCTGGCTGTCATTAGAACGCCAGGGGGAAGGGAAAACATTCAAAGTGCAGCTAAGGGGCAATGTACCTCGGGCCTCCACTGTTGCTGATTTGAGCCAAGCAATGCAGAAACTACCACGTGCTTCTGTGACCGTTCATAGCCTTCGTAGAAAAAAGGATCACTGGCGTTTTGAGCTGAGTTCCATGGTCAGTGTCAAATTTGCCGAAGCAACAACAGAAGCTGCAGCTGCAACTCTGTTGTCGACGAGTGAAGTATTGGTCACTACAGCACCAGTAGCACCAGCCCCGGTAACGACTGGAGGTGGCCAATGAGACCTGAAGAACAGCAATTATTGACCTCTCGGTTGATTTGGTTTGCCCTCGCCATCTTTCTCGTCTTTTTTGCCTACGGTGAATTGCATGAACTGGAAAAGACTGTCAGGGCACAAGAACTGGCCAGTACGAGCAACTCTGCACCACTGATAGGGTTAAAAGAGGATAGAGACAGAGCCTTAGCCAATCAGAAGATATATGACAAAATCAAGGTTGATTACAAAGAGCTATCAAAGCAAATCCCATCTTTGACTGACATACACCATGTCATCCGTTCTTTAGAAAAAATAGGCCAAGAGGCTACCATCTCTTTTGAAGAGATCTCTTTTAGTGAGCGGCCTGTCAAAAAGGGCGAGTCCTTTGCTAAGCAGCTACTAAATGTACGACTCAAAGCTTCATATAAAGAGATAAGACATTTTCTCGCCCTTGTGGAAACAGCAGTTGAAAAAAAGAAGTTAGGGCTGCAATACCTTGTCGACCGAGTAGAAATGACACCTAGTGGCAAAGGGCTTTTGGCCACAGTGGTATTGAAGGTCAAAATGAAACCAAGGGGTATGTGATGACGAGTCAGCCAAGAAGTGAAACAATCAAGCAGGACTTCGTTACGATTTTTGTTTTCTGCATATTTGTGGCTAGCCTCATTTATTACATATCCAACACCTTTGATGGTGAGGAAAATGCGGATACTTTGG
Organism: uncultured bacterium; assembly: GCA_964643655.1. Classification (GTDB taxonomy): domain Bacteria; phylum Muiribacteriota; class UBA6191; order CAZXTJ01; family CAZXTJ01; genus CAZXTJ01. The sequence continues at coordinate 5,367 of CAZXTJ010000003.1, read as the reverse complement.
CACCCTACAAACACAAGGTCAAGACTTTGACCGAAGCTGATTTGATAGTATCAATGCCCAAAGGAGACGGACAAAAACTCTTACCGCCAATGAAACGTTCTCTCTTTGAGTAGAACTTAGCCAGAATAACCGAGAGCCGCTATTCGCTTTTCGGCTCGTCGCCCATAACGTCCAGCCTCATCAAGCGACATGGTTATCTTCCACTGTTGGTAAGCCTCTTCAGATCTTTCCAAGCGGTAAAAGGTATTACCAAGGCAATAGTGGTATTCGGGATTTTTGAAGTCGATGGCTACCAGCTTTTGATAAGCAACGAGAGCCTTTTCTAGTTGATTTTCCGAATAATAAGTGAACGCAGCAATGGCCAAGAGTCCCTCATTTTCAGGGTCTTGAACGAGCATTTGTTCAATTTGATCAATCTCTACGTCAGGGGATCCATATTGGGTAAGACCTACTGGTTCTCCAGATCTTGAACTCATAAACTCACAGTCCAATTCCCCCTAGAGCCAATTGATACAATCAGATACGTGCACCTGGCGCTAGTGCCTTTAATCTCTGTTCGGCCTTTTTTCCATAAGCACTGTGCGTGTCCAATCCGCGGACAGTCTCCCACTCTGCGCAGGCTTCTGTAATCCTATTTAGTTTATAGAAAGTGTTGGCTAGGTAAAAATGATAGAGCTGCTTTTTGTAGTTCAGCTTGATAAGCCTTTGGTAACTATCTAGAGCCTTGTCCAAAGCACCAGAGGTGTAATACTTGAACGCGGCAATATCTAGCAGCATCTCGTTTTCAGGATCATTTTTGAGCATTTCTTCGAGCTCTTCGAGTTCGAATGGAGCTGACGTATACCCCGTCAGGATGTCGCTGTCATCCAAATCCAGATTGGGTGCCCCCAGAATATCGTGGTCAGCCATTATTATCTCCTTTTAGCCACTGCCGTTTCGTCTAAACAGTATACCACAGAGCTTTTTTAGGAATGGAGGGTCTTCTGCCTCAAAACATCGATAGAGGAGTCAGAATCAGAAGAGGAATCAGCTTGTGCCGCTTTACGTGACAGCTCCATGGGATTGTAAAAACGACGAATTCCCTGGACTGTCATCAGACTTTTGTAGACGGCAGCTGAGCCCTTACTCATCGAAATGGCCTCGTCAAAAGCTCGATGAGCTTTGTCGGTGGCACCAGACTTGATGTGGTGAGCACCCAAACGAACAAGGTACTGAGCAGCCATTGAAGCGCGTTTACGCTTTTTCAGCAAAGAAATGCACTTCTGATAAACAGCACCATCGCCAGCACCACCAGTAAGGGAAGCTTCCAGTTTTTGTATGGCCGGAGTGACTACACCAAACTTTTTGTAGATGAAATCACGCAAAGAACGATAGTCGTGCAAAGGCGTCGGTGGTTTTTTCCCATCAACGAGGAAACAGGTATATAGAGCCAAAGTTGCGGCCTCATGTTTGGGATTTTCATCAAGAACACTGACAAAAGACTTCATGGCTTGGCCCAGATAACCACCTGTAAATTGAACGACACCAATGGAATAAAGAATCTCAGAGGCTTCAGCCTGATACTCGACACGGCGGAGATATCTACGAAGTTTTTTCAAAGCTGGAATGTCTTGGGGGTATCTGTCCACATAGTTGCGACAAATCTTGACCAACTTTTCGGGAGTCTCTTTGCCTTCTAAACATGCAATAGCCTGCTCGAATGCAACACGCTCTTGTTCGCACTTTTCCAGCCACTTGCCATAACGCTCGAGAGTACCCGCCTCGAGAATGCGCGTGCCAAAAGTGTCTTCAATCTTTCGTTTTTCTCTTTCCGCTTGCACGATTAACTCACGGCGAACGAGGTCGTCCAATAATCGAGCCCAAATCCTGGTGGCAATCAACTCGTTCTGTTTATAGATGTGGCGGACATAAGCTGAGGAGAAAGTATAACTGTGTGGTCGGTGAACTGATTGATCCTGCAAGAAACGTTCGTAAGATGGACCGTCGAGGGCCTGTTTGGCTCTCTCGCAGATCATACGTTCGCGCAAAGGTAACTCGGCGCGTTGGCAGAGGCTAGAATAAATGTCGAGAATTCGATTGAGCAGCGAAAGAAAATCTACTTGGCTGACACTAAGAGAATCATTGGCTTTGCGACCATCTGGTTTGATGTTGATGAGAATGACATCCAACTCGCGAATAAGGGCAGGCAGTGAAGCTTTGTCGATGGCCATGGCAAAGGCTGAAATGTGAGCCAACTCGTCTACAGCGTCAAAAACCTTTCTTTCGCTAAGGAGATTCATGGCATTCCAAAAATGTGTATCTACCAATTCACGTTGAGCGAGCCTCTTGGCATCATCTTGACTGAGAAGCTGAAGAGCACCGCCAGCAGAATCTGCAATGTTTTGCATCATCAAAACGAGGTCACCTGTGGAGGTGCAACGTCTGTCAGGATCAAAGCGCAACATAGAGCGCAGTAATCCCTCTAGACCATCGAGAATGGCTCCATCATCACCTTCAGCAGTGTGTAAAAGGCGGCGCTTACCAGACTCGAGCATCATATGCTGCTTGAGAACAGCTTTGGAGCTAGAAATATCCTGGATGAGCGAACGGCCAGTCATCATCTCATAAAAGACCAACCCCAAAGAGAAGATGTCCGTACGAAAATCTACCGGGCGACCGAGCAACTGCTCTGGTGAAGCATAACCCAAGGTACAGAGAGGGCCACTATTAGCGCCTATACCCGTGGAAAAAAGCGCTTCTTCTCGAGAATCTTCATCTTTGCTTGACTTGGCAATACCAAAATCGATCAGTTTTACTTCAAAATCGTGGGAGATCATTATGTTTTCAGGTTTGATGTCCTGATGAATGATCCCTTTTTGGTGAGCAGCATGAAGAGCAAGTACCAAATCCTGCATCCACGAAAAGTTCGTCACTATACCAGAGGGTCCTTCTCGGTTGAGCTTGCGCCGAAGACTCGTACCTCTAATATGTTCGAGAGCAACATAATGGAAACGATTGGTCTCGCCAGAAGAGACATAATTGACGACATTAGGGTGTGAGACAGCCTTATAGACCTCAGCTTCCTGCAAAAACATGGGCAGCTGAGACTGAAAGCCCTCGATATCTTTTCGTAGGACTTTTAGTGCTACGTCACGGTTGTCCGTCAAGCCTATGGCCAGATAAACCTCGCCGAAGCCACCTGCCCCAAGAGCTTTTAATACTTTAAATCTGTCAACCGTGTCGCCAGAAGCCAACAATGGCGGGCGTGTCACGATTACCCTCCTACCCCCCCGAGATAGCCATGGAAGTCTACCTACAGAAAGGCCATGTAGCAAGCAAAAATTGTCGAAAACTTTGCATTTTGCATTAGTCGGGTATTCTTGACATCCCCTCCCCCCTCATTGTTATACTCGCCGCCTCCGACGCATGACGCCGGAAAGTTTTTCTGTGAAGATTTTTTGGTGGTATTTGCCGATACATTAGTGAAGGTAAAAATTTTGACCCGGAATGGTTTATGCAAAAGCCTATTCTTATAGTTGATGCGAACCGCTTCATTTGCGATGTTCTCGTGAACATTCTCCAGCGGAAGCTGGGTTTGGCCGTTATGGCAACGGTGGACATCCAAGAAGGAGCTCGCCTCTTCACTGAGCGAGAAATGGCTTTCATACTGCTCGGAGCTGACTGGCGAGGCCCTGAATTACGCCAAGCCGTCGACTATCTCAAAGCAGCGCGCCCCTCTCCCCCAATTCCTCTGATCATTATGATCAGCGACAAGGAGCAAAATCCTCAGGCTTTGCTCGATGTATCTGGAGCCAACGGCTACATCTTCAAACCCTTCACAGAAAGCGAAATCATCCAGTGGATCAAAACCAACTCCCAGTCACTTCTGGGGTATCCCTGGTCAGACGGAGCAATGGCTTCCCCAGGAGGCGGTCCAGCCGTTCAGCGAACGGAATACGAGCTGCAGCGCATTGAAGAGCTCATGCTCAACCTGACTTCAATTGATTTTGCCACCAAAGCAAAAGCTGTCGTCGAATTGGGGCGCTTACAAGCAAAAGAATCGGTAGAAAAGTTAGTAGAGCTACTCTACAGCGATAGTGACGATTTAAAAGTCTATGTCATCACTGCCCTGGGTAATATCCGCGATAAAAAATCAGTCCAAGATCTCGTTGCCCTGCTCAACTACAAAGATCCTCAAGTGCAGGAAGCAGTAGTCGAAGCCTTGGCAAAGATTGGTGACCCGAGAACTGTGCGCCCCTTGTCGCGTATGCTTAAAGTACCTGATAAAAAACTGGTACTCTTGGCTATCAAAGCGCTTGGAATGTTGGGCAGCCGTGAAGCTGTAGCTGTTTTGGAATCGATGCTCGAAGTTCCTGACGCGGAGGTGAGGGCAAATGCACAGTGGGCCATTCGAAAAATCGATGGCATGGACACTTAAACCATTCCTTGTAACGTGTCTTCTCCTGCTGCTCTTCTCTCCTCAAATCTTTGCTTCATCCATTGATAACGAAATCAACATGCTCAGGGACGAGATTTCGCGCTTGCGCTCTTTTCTCCCTGGCTTGGGATTTTCCGATCCCACTCCAAGTGAGCTGGAAGACATGGCTAAAAACTCACCTTCCAAAGCTCGCATTGCTCTCCTCAAAGCCAAAGCAAAATATGTCAAAGAAGCAGAGTTCGAACTAAAAAAGGAAATTGCCACCATAGGTAGAGCCATCGAATCTTCGCCAACAAATGATCTCAACTACAGCCGTAGACGAAGATTATTGGCCGAACTGGAAGTGATGTTCCGGGCTCAACGAAAACCTGTCGTTGGTCTCTTTCCAGGCGGAAGTCCCAGCAGCTCACTGGCAGAAGGGAATCCGGGCAAAAAAGAATATGAACTTTGTGACAAACTGTTTCCCTATTTGGCCAAACTCTTCAAACGTGAATTGGCAAAAGCCTCCTCCTCTGCCGGTGGCAGCAGTGGCTCTTTCGGTGATGAGATAGACTTGAAAAAACCGAAAGGGAAAAAAGATCCAAGTGGTACTCCTGGTTTGCCTCCCACTGACGAATTGCAACGTCAGGCGAGACGCAACAAAGCCAGTTGGCAAGTTATCTCAACCTATTTTCGCTGGTGCATATATTTCATCGCAGGCATTGCTTTATTAGGTTTGGTTTACCACTTGAAACAAGGGGCCGAGGGGCTCAATAGCTTGACCAATGCAGCCATCAAGTCATCGGGCGGAGATGCAATACTTTACGAAGTTCCCAAAGATCCTGCCGAAGCTTTTAAACAAGCTTTGTCCAATTTTCAAAAGGGACGATACAAAAAAGCGCTCTCTGCTTTCCAGGTCGTGGGCAATTCCACCCATCATGAAAGGGACAGGGCCCTATACTACACAGTGC
>CAZXTJ010000002.1:36361-40305 GCA_964643655.1 uncultured bacterium | reverse complement strand
TTGTCTTGTTGGTAGCCCCAGGGGGAATCGAACCCCCGTTTCCGCCGTGAGAGGGCGGCGTCCTAGGCCGCTAGACGATGGGGCCACGCGACCAGCAAGGATTTTGCCCCATGAAAGAAGCTTTGTCAAGACTTTTGAACCTATCATTCTGGAACAAAACATAGTCATATTAAATGGACACCAATATACTGGTGATATGACGGGGGTTGAGTTTATGGGACATAGGTTGTTGGGTTTTGTGCTCCTTTTCTTGTTGAGCACTGGTTTTGCTTATGGTCAAACCACGCCTACTCCGCCAGAAGCCAAGGTTTTCGTAGAAGCTGTAGACTCAATCGATTTCCCGACAATCACTGTCTATTTTCGCTATTTGGACCTTGATCCAGACACTCCTTTCCGCTCTGTAGAAGAAGATATGGTCACTCTAGGTGAAGACGGTGAAGGTGTTGAGGTCGTGCCAGATAGCTTTGAGCGGCTCACTCGCCCCATCTCCGTTTTACTCATGGCAGATGGCAGCACGAGTATGGTGAAGGTTTACCCAACACTAAAGAGAGCTCTCGTTACTTTTGCCGACAAAATGGCTAGTTACGATGATCCTGATGAGATTTCTCTCGCCCTTTTCTCTGAAAGAGCCAATGCCTGTAACGTAAAAGTCGTCCAGGACTTCACCAATCATCCTGATGGTGTCAAACAGGCTGCAGATTATGTGGGCCAAGTTGTCTTTGATATCTATAACCCCACCTTTTGTAGCTCTATCTACAAGGCTTTTCATCAAGGTGTAGATATCTGTCACAACCGCTCAAAAGACCAGAGCCTCGATGAGACAGTGCGTAATCTTCCTCGTATGGTCGTAGCCCTCACTGACGGTAAAGAGCATGTCATCGAAGAAGAAAAACAGAATTTCATGCCTTTTGAGGATATGTTGTCCACTGTATCTACAGCCCACATTCCTTGTTACATCATTGGCTGCGGAGAAGTCGTAGATTTTGATCCTGACAAACGGGTCGTAGCTGTCGATGAGATGACTCAGGTAGCCAATGCAAGTGAGGGTGCTTTGTGCCTCACAACCGGTCCAGGTAGTGTTCAAACGTCATCATCCATGAATGACAAAATCGAAAATTATTTCGACAAGGTCATCGCCTCTTATAAATACATCTACCGTATGCGTTTCAACGCAAACGATGAGACGATAGACACGAAAGAACTCCGACCTGTTTCCGTTCACGTGGGAAACGTCGTTGGTGAGGGACATTACCTGCCACCTGTTGTAGTCAATGAAGACGAAGACGTGGAATTGGTGTTCCCAATCGATCCCTCAATGGAGAACGTACCTCCACCAGAAGAGCTTCGCTGGCACTTGTCTTTCCATCGCGATTTCGAATATCCTCGTTCTCCCCTCGAGCCCTTGCCTTATGACCAAGAGAGCTCCACAAGAGAAGATGGTGGAGGAGATAGTGAAAAGCTCACTCTGCCCGTACACTTCAAAACACCTTGCCAAGAAGCTTACATCCCCAAAGAGAATGCTGAATTCAAACATTTAGCAGCACCCCATTTTCGTTACGGTGTCACTATTTCACCCTTTGACATTCCCGACGATGAAACGAGAAAAGGGCGTATCGTAGCGGCATTCCCCGTTTATGTTCGCGATACGACACCACCCAACATTAGTTTTGGTATTCGTACGAGAGACATTCCTGCAGACAACGAAGTCAGAGTCACAGAGATGAAATCGGGAGAGGACTATGACCTACCTCCCTCATCTTTGCCTCGAAATCAGCTGCTCTACATTGCTGGAAAGAACTTTAGAGCCAACAATGAAGAGTATGAATATGGACCTCGAGAGATAACTGCAGAAGTGCCAAGCGGAATGGAACAACCTGAAATCTCCTTGGAAAGGTTGGGTAAAACTGCTTACGACATCGCAGACGCTTTTTATACCAAAGCCAATGTACGAATGACGGTCACCCAATGTGGCGCTCGTGACAATCTGAGTTTTTCCTCTATCAGTGGTTATGAAGATCCGCGAAATAGCAGATACGAAGAAGTTCTGCAGTGGATGGATTATCTGAACGTGTCAGCGCAAGAGCCACGTTCAGTCAGATTCCCCCCTCCCTTTGAATTGAAAGATACACCAGAGATCCCACGACCCTGTTTACAACGACTCTCATACGAGATGTTGGAGACTCCCGTCCGCGATGGTGGAAAAGCTGGTATTTGCTGGTACATTGAGCGCGGTGGAGAATATGTACAACACAGTGATTGTTTTAATCGCTGGGTCCTACGAGCAAGGAATGTAGAAGAGTCACCAGGTTTTCCCTTTTTGCCTGGAAGAGAAACACATATTCGTATCGTTGCTCGCGATCACGCAGGAAACGAAACAAACCTATCTATTCCACTCAAGGCATTTGGCGTAGAAATTGATGTACGCAGCCTAGATATCAAACACAAAAGAAGCTGGTAGTCAGGGCGCGGCGTGTAATGCAACGACTACAGCCCAAGTTGAATGGCACTGTACATAAGGGTCTGAAGCCAAATCTTCTTTTGTACCCCAAGAACCATTCGCATGTTGATTGGCCAAGAGAAACTTCACACCATCTTTGACTTGTTCACAGTCACCATGCCCTAACATGGTCAAACAGTGGATGAATTCGGCAGTCAAATCCAAGTCTTTTTCTTTGTAACGCGCATACTCATAGTGCTTCTTGATGTAGTTTATTATTTTTTCTTTGAAATCGCCTTCAGGAAAGGGATGAACTCCATAGTTGGTCTGCACGTACACGAGGTGGGTTACATAATAATGTTGATCAAAAAATACGACTATGTCCGCTTTGTCGTCATAGATGAATTTCCCTTTTTTTGCGAGCTCCCAATATTGAGGATAAAGATCTTCAGGTAACTCAGGAAAGACTCCTGGATAGTCCTTATTCAACCAATGAACAAAACAGGCATCTATGAGTATGTCGCCCAATTTGACATACTCATTGTTTTTTACAGCATTTGCAAAAACTTCCACAGGTATATTTTTGAAGTGTTTCGCCAATTTGCTGCGAAAATGATCATAAAAGGGCTTTCTTGGAAAAGAATGACGTTGAAAAGTGTACAAGAAGGAAAGAAAGTCCCAAGCTCCGTATGCGTTGCTCTCAAAAATCAAAGGAAGACGGCAAGCTGTACGTGCAAAAACAACTTGAAGATCAGACTCAGCTATTCTGCCTATTCGCCCCCCCTGAAGTGTCAGCTCATTCAACATGACAGTGTAATCGCTACAGATATAATCGAATTTTCTGCGGTTGCAGTTGAAATCGCGCATCCACTGCATTCCTCGTCTGACGGACTCTTCCTTGTCAAGACTCTGTGCTACGAGAGAATCCACAATAACTAGACTGACAAACAAAGCAATAAAAAATCTCATCTTTTTACAAAACATATTCACCTCTTTAGTTACTGATGTAACATATAAGTTACTAACTTTCTATGGGACAGGAGGCAGCGGTACATGAGGATTTCTACTAGTGCACTTCTATTTATGCTCCTACTCGTGCTCTTTGCTACGGTAGGAGACGCCATGGCAGCGCCAAAGAGGCATTTACGCCCTGGCATCCAGGCTAGATTGGACAAGATTCGCCTTCACAGAGCCAGTCTAATGGGTACGCCCGGCGACATGGCCAACGAAGACGCCACTGATGATGACAGTGACGAAATCGGTGATAGCGAAGAAGGCGACGATAGCGATGAAGCTGTCGCTAAAGCCAAAAAGGGCAAAAAGAAGAAGAAAAAGAAAAAAATGAAGAAGAAAAAGAAGAAGAAAAAGAAAAAGAAAAAAAAGAAAATGAAGAAAAAGAAGAAGAAAAAGAAGAAGAAGAAGAAGAAAAAAAAGAAAAAGAAAAAGAAGAAGAAGAAGAAGAAAAAGAAGAAGAAGAAGAAGAAAAAAAAGAAAAAGAAAAAGAAGA
>CAZXTJ010000002.1:0-36261 GCA_964643655.1 uncultured bacterium | reverse complement strand
GAAGAAGAAAAAGAAGAAGAAGAAGAAGAAAAAAAAGAAAAAGAAAAAGAAGAAGCATTAACGATACTGCTGCCATAGAAAAGAGCACGGTACCTTCGAGGTGGCCGTGCTCTTTTGATTCTAGAGAATAAAACTTGGGCTTATTTCAATGCTTCTTTCTTGCCTGAATAGAAATCTCTGTCGTAACGGAAACAAGCCTGCGCCTCTTCAGACAAGAAGGGCTCACCTTTCACTACCATCGAAGTAACGTTGCGAGCCACACCTGGTCCCATCATAAAACCTTGACCGCACATTCCTACGGCTAGCACCAATCCTTCGACTGGTGCCCAGTCAATGATGGGGACACCATCAGGGGTCATGGGATAACAGCCACGCCAAGTGCGCCTGATGAGCAAGTTGGCAAATCGTGGTACTAGTGAAACGAGCCTGTTACAGATGATGGGCAAAAACTCTGACAGGGGTTCACGGTTTGTTCCTGGGAAGAGTTTTGCTGGTGTGTAACAGAAGATAATCTGTCCGTGAGCTTCTTGACCGAAGTAGAAGTTTGAAGTTTTTCCTTCTGGGCCAGGACGCAGATCAACGACCAATGGTGCAAGAAACTGCTCGACAGGTGCCGTGATTCCAGCCTCATGTGAATCTGGAACAACAGGCAAATCAAATCCAAGCCAGTCACCATGTTCAGCAGCGTCTGCACCAGCTGCGAGAACGACTTTGTCGGCCGAATATTCGCCTTTGTCCGTCTTGACACCAATGACCCTGTCACCTTTTTGTAGGTAGCCTGTCACTCGTTCATTAAAACGATATTCAGCACCAGAACGAACAGCTTCTCGATACATTCCAACAGATGCTCTCAAAGGAGAAATCTGTCCATCTTCTGGTGAATAGGTACCGCCGCGAAGTCCTTCTTCACGAATTCCTGGAACCAATTCTTTGACCTTGTCTGGCCCTACCCAATCGATATTGAGACCAAATTCCTTCTGTGTGGGCAGAATGGATTTGAGGGTTGTTTCTCTCTCTTCATCATAAACGGGGAAACAGTATCCACCAGGTTTCCAGTCGAGGGAATAACCGTATTTTTCTTCCCAAGTGGTAAAGATTTTCAGACTCTCGAGACAGGTCGTGATTTTCCCAGGATCTGAGTGTGTAGCCCGAACACCACCGATGGCAGCTTTGTGGTCACCTTGACCAACGGCAGGACGACGTTCGAGACAAAGAACTTTTAAACCCTCTTGAGCCAAGAAACAGGCTGTGGGATTACCAACGGAACCTCCACCGATGACGATGACATCATAAGTTTTAGTCATTGCCATCACCTCCTTCCACAGTGACAAAGTCGCCACAGTGGACCTCGGCTACGAGAGGACGAATGGTCATTTGAGTTACCTCGGAAAGGTCAACGCCTTCCTCGCGGTAAATGCGCATAATCAGTTCCTTACAGGTCTTACCAGCACAAGCGCCAGAACAACAACGGATGGACGCTTTCAACTGATTGATGTCACGAACGCCAGCGCGTATCTCTTCAACGATTTCGCTCTTACGTACTCGTTCACAACGACAGACGATGGGATCTTCATCTTCTTTGACTACCCTGTCTATGGCAGTACCGTTGTCAGGCTCGCGGATGAAGAAACCGGCAACTTTCAGTTTATCGCTTGCTGGAATTTCGACAAATAGCAGCTTGCGGCAGCCCTGTCGTTCACCTTTACGGACGGCGATGACTTTACCTTTGCCAACGATTTTGCCTTCCATATCTGTTGTGGTCACTTCTTTACCAAGAGGCACAACTTCGTCTACGAACTCAAAAGGCATCATGAGTAGGGACTTTTCACCAGAAGGTGAATAGTCATTGTAGAGCAAGTTGATGGCCAGCCCAGGACAGGCGAGGACACATTGGCCACAGCCCATACAGTCACCAGCAAAGTCAGGACAAGTCAAAATGGACTCTTCCATTGTGATGAATTTTTTCGGACAAGCCTCAATACAAGGATTACAGGGGATCTCTTGTACACAACGAATGAGGGGTACTACAGCGTCTTCTTTGTCAGGCAAATCCAAAGGAACAGGGTCACAAGGACGATGTTTCAAGATGTCACCAAAAGACTCCCAATCGCTGGGGATGGGAACGTCTATGCCCAGCTCTTGAGCAATCTTACGTCCTGTGATTTTCCCTGAGAAGATGGCAGCCGAAGCTTCTGCTATCTCTTCTGCATCACCGGCAGCATAAACTTTCATGCCATACTCTTGAGCTTTCACCAAAACCTCGTCCACTGGCGACAAACCAACGGCAACGAGCACGGTGTCTACATCAAAACTTCGAGATGTGCCTTCGATGACCTGGAACTTGTCATCTACTTCAGCGATGACAACTCGTTCAGCCTTCTCTTTACCTTCCACACGAACGACTGTGTGTTTCGTCCAGACAGGAACACCAAGACGGCGAATCTTGTCTTCGTGAACTTTGTAACCACCACAACGAGGTGCTGCCTCTACGAGACCAACAACATCGATACCTGCCTGCAAAGCGTGATAAGCACCAATTAGACCAACGTTTCCACCACCGATGACAAAGAGTCGTTCGGCACAACGTACTAGGTCTCGATTGACGAGGGTCTGGAAAGCACCAGCACCATAAACACCTGGCAAATCACAGCCGGGGAAAACCAAACTTTTCTCGCGAGCACCGGCAGCTATGAGTGTGACCTCAGGTTTGACGAGGCGATATTCGCCATTAGTGGAAACACCCAGAAGTCCATCAGTGTAAATACCAACGACTGTTGAATTGAGCCAAACATTGACTGTGGGCAAATTCATGGCTTCATCAGCTATTTGGCGACCAATGTCCATACCGCGTGTACCAGCGTAACAATCGGCTACAGAACCAAAGAAGTTGTGAGTCTGCAATCCCAACTTGCCACCAAGCTCTTGTTTGTCGTCGACAAGGGTTACGTCAACGCCAAGTTTGCCAAGTTCGATGGCTGCACAAATACCTGCAGGACCGCCACCAACGATGAAGACCGTTGTTTCGACTTGTTCAAATCGTGGTTCTGTATGTCCTTTGGGACCTTTCTCGCCAAGAACGGCGTGACCTTCACAACTTTCGACGACCATTCCCTCTTTGATGGCTACCATACAGCCTTTGACTGGGCGACCATCAGCAACGACCATACATTGAGAACACTGGCCATTGACACAGTAGATACCTTGAGCACCACCATCGCGATGATGGTGACCAAAGACTGAGACGCCATTGGAATAAAGAGCCGATGTGATGAATTCATTCTCGCGACCTTTGAGAGTTTTGCCATTGAATGTAAAACTTACAGTTGGTTCAGCAAGAGCAGGCATGATGGGATGGTTGTCAATGCGAAGGTCTTTTCTTTCGTCATCACCATCTTTGTTCTGACAGTAAGCCATATAAGGTGCTTGGGCCAACACTGATTGCCAAGCTCCTTCACGCTGCAGAAGACAGAACTGGGCAAGCTCATAAGGTGAAGAACAACGAATGCCACTTTTATTTTCTTTCAACCTGTCAACGAGAGCCAAACGTTCTTCACGGCCAATTCTGAACTTGATTTTCTTGGCTTCCAGTTTTTCGAAACCAGCAAGCTCATCAAGAGTGATAACTTCAACTTCACGGTCAAAGTTCATGCCTGCGGCAAAGGTGTACACCTTCTTGGCACTGGACTCTTTGACAGCTTTTTTCGAATGAGCCACCGTAGCTTTGATACCTTTGTCTTGGAGCAGTTTTACACCCTTTTCAAGAAGAGCGAAAAAACGCCAATCAGGAAGATAGGGTGCAAGCAGCAAGTCCATCTCAGGTAGTTCACCAACATAAAGGAGTGCTTCATCACCTTGGAGCTGCTCGAACAAAGGAGTGACGTTGCTAGGAAGTTGAGCCTTTAATTCGTCTCGTTCTTTGAACCAACGAATGATATGGAGGGCTCTGTCGAGACCACCTAATCCAGCCTCTTCATAACGACCTTGCAATGGTGTTACAGTCAGACCCTCGCGGAAAGCCTGTACTGCATCTTTGGGACCAGTCCAGCCGCTTTCGGGCTTAACATATTGAACTCGGTTTTCACCGAGACCAACACTCTTGGCCAACTCTGCTGTCAGTGCAGCTCGCTCTTGCCCCTTGCAACCACCTGCACCATATGGACAGGTTGCCTGATCGCGACACATCAACAAGACACCATCAGCACCATTTGCGAGAGCACCCAAAATCGTGTCAGTAGAAACACGACCGATACAAGGAACCACTGTCAGACCCTCTGTATCTTTGGGTAATCTCGAACGGGAACAAGCAAATATGGTCGTATCTTCATTGATAGGAGCTTTGGGCTGTTCGATTGCTGCAGTTGGGCAGTTACCGACACATATTCCACAACCAATGCAAGAGTTGGCAGAAATCTTCGACACAAAAGAGCCATTTTCGAAGGCAGCGACACGAGGAACGGCCAGAGGACAACTCTCTTCGCAAATTCCGCAACCACGGCAGTTTTCAGCTTTCACCTGGGCCAGTGGTATCTCGAAATCACGCTTCCAGATATTGATCTTTTCAGCTTTTCTCTCGAAGGTGATGGCTTCAGTGGGGCAGATGTGTGCACAGGTCAAACATGCAGTACACTCTTCGCCCACACCATCGGGATTGGGACCGACTTCTTTTTCAGTTCCACGATAGAGAGTAGAAATGGCTCCAGGACCCAACTCTTGGCAGGCTCTCGTACACAAACCACAGAGCATGCACTTGTCAGCTTCTTCTCTGAGTGGATAGGTAGTCGTGTCCACACCTTCAGCACGGGCCATGGCTTGCAACTCAGGAGACTCGGGACAGCGTGCCAAATAAAGCTCGAGCAGTGTACGTCGATTTTTGGCAACATGCTCAGAACGCGTGTAAACTTCGAGGCCTTCTTTGACTGGATATAGACAAGATGTGACTAGTTTCCGCCAACCATTCCACGAAGCTTGACTAACTTCCACAGAGCAGAGACGACATGCGCCATTGGGAGTCAATGATGGATGGTGACACAAAGTAGGAATCTCAACACCCTGCCCCCGCAGAACTTCCAGGAGCTGAACGTCACTTGGTACGTCGACAGGCCGGCCGTCGATTGTGATCCGAACAGTCCCGTTACACCCTTCGTCCCTCACTGCGACTACCTCACTATCTTCTTCTTTAAATATAAGTACTGATAAGACTCAATTTAGGGACGGAACGTTACCATGAAATGGGCTAAAAGACCACCCGAAGGGAAACAATCTTGCGGTAAAATATGACTAATGGCGCAAGAGCAAGAAATACCGAAAACCATTGGCCCCTATCAGGTCGAATGCCGCCTTGGTGACGGCGGCATGGGCGTCGTCTATCGCGGCATAGACGAGAACCTGCAACGCCCTGTTGCCATCAAGGTGCTGAAAGAATCATTGGACAGTGCCAACAGACCTATCAAACGGTTTTTGCGTGAAGGGCGTATGGTAGGGCGCATTCATCACCAAAACGTTGCTGCCGTTTACCTTTTGGGCCGTGACGAACCCTCTGATCAGCTCTTCATAGCAATGGAATATATCGAGGGAAAAACCCTCTCTGAATTGGTGAAAGAACAAGGGCCTCTCACAGTGGAAGATGCTGTCATCTATGTGCAACAGGCAGCCGCTGGTTTGGCTGCTGCTTTGCGGAATGAAGTCATTCATCGCGATGTGAAACCTGGCAACATAATGGTCACACCATCAGGTCAGATCAAAGTCATGGACTTTGGTTTGGCCAAACTACTCCATATGCGTGGTGACATTACTCGCACGGGACAGATTCTCGGCACCTTTCATTATTTGTCACCTGAGGCTTTGGCAGGTGAACAATGTGACCATCGAGCCGACATTTATGGCCTCGGACTCACTCTTTTTTTTCTGCTGACAGGTCAGCACCCTTTTGAGACGAAAGAGCAGACACTGGCCGTCAAAGAGCGCCTCGCCAATGATGTACCAGACATCCGCAAAGTACGTCCCGATATACCAGAATACGTTGCTGAGGCAATTGGTTACATGACGGCTCAAGAGGCTGAGGAGAGACCAGCAAGTTACCGCACTGTCATTTCACTGCTCGAGCAAGGGGTAGCTGTGCCACCTGGTGAGGAAACGTCAGCACCTTCCCCCGAAAGACCAAGGAGCTCTTGGGCACCCATATATGGCCTAGCGGCTCTTCTCCTGAGTTTGCTGGCTTTCTTCTCCTTCCCCTCAAGAAAGGAAAAAACACTCCCGCCTGCAACGAAAGCTCCTCCACCGACCCAAAAAGCTTCTGCGACTGTTTCCAAACCGGTTGTCACCAATAGAGCTTTTTTGACTGTTGATGTCACACCAAAAGATAGCCGAGTAAGAGTTGACGATAAGCTCGTACCCACCTTTACACGCGTGAAAATGAAGCCAGATTTTTACGCCATCAAAGTCGAGCGACAGGGTTACAAGATTTATGAAGGAGAGTTACAGCTATCAGCAGGAGAAGAGCGCAGGCTGGACATCAAATTGGCTGCGGCTGGTTGGGTTGGTCCAGAAAGGGGCCAGAATTTCATCAACTCTCTGGGAATGGAGATGGTCTGGATTCCGCCTGGGCAGTTTTTGATGGGCAGTCCTGCTGATGAATTTGGGCGTTACGCCCGTTTTGAGCAGCTCAGCCATCCAGTGACGATTAGTCGCGGTTTTTGGATGAGTAAATATGAGACCACACAAGAACAGTGGGAGAGGCTCATGGGAAGCCACCAATCTCGGTGGCGCGGAGCCAAGCGGCCTGTGGAAAATATGACGGCCGATGAGTATGAGGCATTTTGTTGGCAGCTTTCTGCCAATGAAGAGTTGCGGTACCGTTTGCCAACAGAGGCGGAGTGGGAGTATGCCTGCCGCGCTGGTTCAGCTATGGCCACCTACGGTCCCATCGATGACATTGCTTGGTATGGAGGAAATTCTGGTCAGCAAAGCCACGAAGTTGGCACAAAGCAAGCAAATGACTTTGGTCTCTACGATATGTTTGGCAATGTTGGCGAAACTTGTCGTGAAAACTGGCTCGAGCAACGACCCGCTGTGGCCAATGCAATCGATCCTCAGGGAGCAACCAATGGTGACGAACGAACTGCTCGGGGGTTTTCCTGGAAAGATCCAGCTATCATCAATGGAAATGTCGTACCTTTTAGGGCTGCCCTGAGATGGAGAATGGGAGTTGGCAGAAATTATCTCGTCGGTTTCCGTTGCCTTTGTATCCCTCTGCTGCCGCCGCCTGGAAAAAAGGCTGCTCGCTTGAGTTTGACCATTACACCAGCTGACGCTGAGGTGCGTGTTGATGGTTTTCCCATCAAGGAGTACAAGAAGGATTATCTGATTGCTCCAGGTCACTACCAGCTGCACGTGCAAAAGGCAGGTTATGAAGTGCACTCGCAGTTTTTGTTCTTGGAGTATGGCAAAAAAGTGAATGTCGACATAAATCTGCAGCCAAAATAGTAGTTTTTTGCCTTTTTCGAAAAAAAGTTTAAGAGCCCCCTGCAAAAAGACCGATGGATTTAGTAGAGGTCAAAGTTTGCAGGAAGGGGTCAAAGTGGAATCCAAACTGTTTCACCGCTCAATGAGGAAAAACCAGAGACAATGGTTTGGTTTCCAACATTGGATGGCTCTGCGTTCTTGCACAGATACAAAATCTTGGCTGAACCTCGGTTACCAACTGGCTGGCCGTTCACTGAACAACACAGTGCAGAACCTTAATGTAGGTCCATTGGTCACTCAGTTCTGCCTCGTTACCATCGCCATCGCTGCTGCTGTTGCCATCCCCTAATCAAGCTCTAGCTCAATGTCTTGAGCCAACTCCATTGTGCCGCTAAAGTTTATCGCATTGGTCTGACGACGCATATAGGCTTTCCAAGAATCAGAGCCCGATTCGCGGCCACCACCTGTTTCTTTTTCACCACCAAAAGCGCCACCAATTTCAGCACCGCTCGTGCCTGCGTTGACGTTGGCAATGCCACAGTCACTACCGAGGGAAGAGAGGAATAACTCACTCTCGCGCATATCGTTGGTAATGATGGCCGAGCTCAAGCCCTGGGGAACATCGTTTTGCATTTCGATGGCCTCTTCGATGGTCTTGTAGGTCATTACATAAAGGATGGGCGCAAAGGTTTCTTCTTGGACGATGGGTAGTTCGTTTTTGGCTTCGACCACACAAGGGGTAACGTAACTCGTGCCATTTTCAGTCAGTCGCTCTCCGCCCCAGAGGATTTTACCGCCAGCCTCTTTCACTTTGTCCATGACGAAAAGCATTGTATCTACGGCCTTTGCGTCAACGAGTGGACCCATCATATTTTTCTCGTCACGGGGATCACCTATGGTCGTTTGTTCGTAGAGTTTGCTCAGCCCTGATAGGAACTTCTCTTTGATAGAGTGATGAAGGATGACACGTCTTGTCGTTGTGCACCTTTGACCAGCTGTACCAACTGCGCCAAAAAAGACTGATTTGATGGCCAAGTCCAAATCACCTTTTTCACTGACGATGACAGCATTGTTGCCACCCAATTCGAGAATATGACGGCCAAAACGTTCTTGCACGAGCACACCAACGTGGCGTCCACAACTGATAGAACCAGTGTAAGAGACGAGAGCCACGCGCTTGTCTTCTGAAATTATGTCGCCAATTTCGCTGCCGCTGCCCGTTACGAGACTGCAAGTTGCCGTGGGATAGTTGTGACGAGCGAGAACCTTTTCTGCCAACTTTGTGCAGGCGACTGCTGTCAGTGGAGTTTTTGAAGAAGGTTTCCACAGGACGCTGTTTCCACAAACGAGGGCTAGAGCAACGTTCCAAGCCCATACTGCCGTGGGAAAGTTAAATGCCGTGATGACACCGACGACACCAAGAGGAAACCACTGTTCTTGCAAACGGTGTAAATGGCGCTCGGAAGGCATGGTCAAACCATATAGTTGTCGGCTGAGTCCAAGGGCAAAATCACAGATGTCGACCATCTCTTGAACTTCGCCCCGTGCCTCTTTGATGGGTTTTCCCATTTCCAGAGTTATGAGCTGAGCCAGCTTTTCGGCATTTCGCTCTATCTCTCGGCCCAGTTCTTTGACGAATACTCCCCTTTTGGGTGCGGGCACTTGGCGCCATTTGAGATAAGCCTCTTGGGAGGCTTTGATTGCCTCTTTCACTTCATCACTCGTGCAGGTGTGCACTTTGGCTACAGGCTCATCATCGATGGGGCTCACGACAGTTCTTGGTTCTCCATTGCCTTGCCACTGTCCCCAGAAACCACCAACAACCTCATCTTGAAACTCCCAATTATTAAAAAGCTCTCTTCTGTTCATGAGCTCCACCTCCTTAAAAGAAAAGTAGCACCGCCCCTTTAATAAAGAAAATTCATTGTCTTCATATTATTGATGTACTAAATTCATCTTATGGCTGGTGAATTGGATCTACAGCAGTTACGGATGTTTTTATTGCTTGCCCAGACAGGTAGTTACACTGAAACTGGACGGCGCCTCTTCCGCACCCAATCAGCTGTTAGTCACGCCATCCGTAAGTTGGAACGTTCCGTTGGTGTGCCTTTGATAGCCCACAGCCGCCACCCCTTCCAACTGACCGATGAGGGGAAAATCCTTTTCGAGGCTTGTGAACGAGCATTTGCGGCTCTCGATGGTGCCCAAGAAGCAATTGCCAAACATCGTGGTGAAAGCTTGGGGCGGTTAAAGTTAGGTTCTACTGTGGAGTTTGGTTATTCCATACTCATGAATTACATGGCCACCTTCAAGGAGCAGCACAAAGAGATAGAATTGGATATTCGCCTCAGCCACGATTTGCTGCAGCCTTTGCTCAGAGATGAACTCGATATGATAATCGATTGCCGCGAACACCAACATCCTTCATTACAGCGAGAAGTACTCTTTCGCGAAGATTATGTGGTCGTGGCTTCTCCTCAGTTTGTGAAGGAGCACAAACTGAAGACCATAAACCAATTGGAGGATACTGTAATCATCTCACTCGATGATGAAGGAGAATGGTGGCACCGCTTTGTTGTTGCTCTGCCTGCGGCCAAACGCCCCAATCTGACGAACATAATGGCCATCAATCACATCCGAGCCGTCATCGTTGCAGCAGAAAAATCTATGGGAGTAGCTTTGGTCCCACGTTACAGCGTTTTGAGAGAAGTGGGTGAAGGAGCGCTAGTAACCTTATTCCCTGAAGTCGAGATGTTCGAAGATCGCTTTATTTTGTACCAAAAAGAGTGCAAGAGCCATCTGGAAAGACATCAAATGATGAGGGATTATCTCAAGTCCTTGGAACCGCCAGAGTTCCCAAAATCAGCGAATGACAACAGCTGAACTTCGTCGACTAGTCACTGTTCGCTTTGGTGCTCGCTGCATTGTGAAAGCAGGAGCTGCGCGACGGCCATATGCAGAACCATATCCATAGGCACTGCCATAACCAGAGTTAGCATAGACTACTCGTCGGCCAAAACGTCGACCATATGGGTCGTAGCGGCGAGAGGGATTATTGTAATACCGGCGTGAGTTATAACGTGAACCGTTACCATTCACACGTTCATCCATCATTGGTGAACCGGCATACACACTGCGTTGTTGTTGCTGACGAGTTCTTTCCATTGGTCTAGTGACTGAATAACGGCTTTCATAAGCGTCAGACTGTCCATAACTCTTGGAACGACCTGTACGATAAACGCGTTGGCCTCCTCCAATGGAATAATCCTGGCTGCTTGATCGAAATGCAGAAGATGAACCAGGTCGATATACGCGTACGCCAGCTAGCGCAAATCGAGCACTGATCAATGATATCAGCGATATGAAAATAATGAGCCCCTTATTGTGGAACACGGACATACTCCTCAGTCCAAAGTCCTTGTTTGGCCGAATGATAAGAATTCATGTGCCAAGTGCCAAGGGGTAAAGGCTATTTTTTTTTCTTCGATGTACAATGAGGCTATGCCAAACAAACAGAAACACAGAGGCCGCCATCCACGGGACAATGTACTTTTTGCGGAAAAGCAGTTTCCCCGATTGCGCGAAGCTGTTGTCGACCTATCTCATTTATTGTCACGGGGATACAACGACAATGCTGCCAATAAGCTAGTGGGCGACCGTTATCAATTGGCAGCTCGTCAAAGAGCTTTGTTACTGCGCGCAGCTTGCCCAAAAGAAACAAGTAAAACGAGACAGAGTAAGAGGATTGAGAAGATTGAAAACTCGACACTTTGCCTCGATGGTTACAACATCCTCATCACTGTAGAAACAATGTTGTCAGGTGGCGTTCTATTGCGTGGAGCTGATGGCTGTATTCGTGATCTTGCTTCAGTACATGGCTCATATAGAAAGGTAGAAGAAACCATCCCTGCCATAAAACTAATCGGTAGGCATCTCCAAGAAACTACCTTCAAAAAGATGTGTTGGTATTTTGATGCTCCCGTATCAAACAGTGGTCGCCTTGCTGCTCTTCTGCGAGAAATGGCAGAAGAGCACGGATGGTCCTGGGAAGTTGAAGTAGTCCGTAGCCCAGACAATGTGCTCAAGGCTTCGAAGGATGTCATCACGACTAGTGACGGTATAATCCTAGACGGCTGTGTTCATTGGTTTGATCTATTGACTCTCATTTACAGTGAGCTGCCAGCAAAACCTTACATTCTGGACTTCAGTAAATAGGAAAACTAGTGAAAACTCATTCGTTTTCATCGCTGAACTCGTTTTCCCGAACTTGCACATCTTGCAACTCTACATCTTTACCTTTTAGAAATAGCCCTCCACCTTTATTGCCAACTATCATCGATCTGCTAACGACAATACGAGATGCTTCTTCAACGTCAAAAATGTATGAACTGTTGAGTTCATTGTCGAAAATTTGGCAAGCCCTAAGCAACAACGAGGACTTGTGATTAACGCTAAAACCTGCCCACACCTTATTCGCAGCGACGCGCACACGAATGAACTCTGCTTGTGAGCGAAAGAGATTTGCAAATCCTGATGTACATCTTTCTATAGTGGAATCTACTAAGCGAAAATCGTTCACGCCATCGAGAACGACTCCTTCAGTACCACAGCCAAACAAGACTGTATCCCTGACAGTCATTCCTTGGCTTTTTTCAACATTCAAGACGGGACCGAAACAACCGTCTGCCAAAGGCACATGCCCTAATGACATCCGTGATACAGAACATTCGCGACAGTCAACAAAGGAAAGTACTGCTGCCTCCGGTGATGGCATTATAATGCGAGTGCCATTTTGTCCAATCAATTTGAATGAATACAGGTTTTTCAAAAGCAATCCCATGTCGTTGTTAAAAGAGACAAAGGGATTGACTGGAAAATCTTCTGAAGAGTTTTCGAGTAAATACTCTTTGCCCAACAAATGAATTTCCTCATTGGGCCTAATCTCTCTAATCAGTTCAGTCACCGTCGAAACAGTGAGCGTGCGAAAGACGTAATCATTTTTCGGTGCTTTGGGCAAAACCGTTGGTTTAGGATTGCTCCCCAAGTCTTCTGTGAATGTATTGTCATCAAAAATGACATCTTCGCAAGTGATTGAGTTTATCCTTTTTTCGAATCTTGTTGCCTCATTTTTCCGCAGAGTCGAATTTCTAACAGAAACAACAGAATCTTCATCGACCTGGAAAAATGCGTATTCATCACCAGCCCTTGGTTTGTTACCTTCAAAAAGGCAGTCTGCAAACAATACATCCTTGGTCTCGTGAAAATCAAAAGGATGATAGAGATAGTGATTATCTCGGAAGATGGCTTCTGAAAACCTCAAATAGCGAGAAGAGCGACTCGTCACGATGTCACTAGTACACTTCTCGATGGTCGATCGTAAAAAGGTAAAAGTGTCTACAGAATCAAGTGTCAGACCACGAACACCACAGCCAAAGAGAGTACAGTCAGCCACTGTCACACGGCGACAGCGCGTAAAATCGAAGACGCCGCCCATACAGCTGTCTACTGCCGGTGTATGGCCAGCAGTGACTCCTGACACAGATACATCTTCACAGTCAATGAAGGTGAGCACTGCACAGGCTCCTGATGGTGCAAGTAACTTCACCTCTCCCTCTGCCACAATGTGAAAATCGTGAACACCACGAATTACGACTCCGTAAGACTCTTCCCAAGAAATGAAGTTACTCTTTGCTTCGGAAAAAGGCTTCAATACATAAGTACCAGCCTGTAGAGTTATTCTTTTACCTTCACCAATGGCTGCCAAAAACTCTTCAGCATTGGACACCACTTGGGCTTGGGACAACGAAACCCAAAAGAGAAAAATGAGTAGAGCTATGATTGATCGCATCCAGGTGCCCCCTTGAAGACATTAAAGACGGCACCATTGGGATCTTTCAGTGAAGCAAATCGACCTACGCCAGGTATGTCCGTCGGTCGTACTTGCACAGTTGCCCCCAATGATTGTGCTTTTTTTGCTGCTCCATCAACATCGTCTACAGAAACGAAGACTACCCAAGCTGCGTGCTCTAGTTCCACGCCCGGAGGCATGTTCATCACGCCAGCCTGTGGACAACCATCGAGTTTTTGTACCCAATAACTGTCATTTTCGAGTTTCATCTCTTCACATTCCCAATGAAAGAGTTCTTTATAAAACTCATTTGCCTCTGAACTGTTTTTAGCTAATAGTTCACACCAGCAAAATCGTCCAGCTTCCGAAGAGAGCGGAGCGCCACCATCTGAAGTTGAGAATTTGATTGTCGAGATTACACCGCCTTGCGGATCGTGAACTATACTAAAACGTCCAACATTGGGAATATCCCGCGGCGGCATACAGACGGAACCACCTTTGTTTTCAAAGGTTGCGACGACACTCTCGACATCATCAACTGCTATATAAGGCATCCAGTGCGGCGGCACGTTGTCCATTTCAAATTTGACCATTCCACCAATGGGAGTGTCATTGGACAACAACATCGTATAAATGCCATCATCACCCATATCCAATTCGTGTGTAGTCCAGCCAAAAAGCTCACCATAAAAGTCTGCTGACTTTTCCACATCCTGCGTCATCAAATCGTGCCAAACAAATTGGCCGTGTTTTATAGCAGTGGTCATCGCGACCCCCTCTCGAAAATCTTCCCAATTCTTTTTAATCTTTGCTCGTTTATTACCTATTTAACAAGTGTTAAGACAGATAAAAGAAAGCAAAGACCATAGGCTCATTTGGGCAATGTATCGAGAAGAGCTCTGGATTCTTGAGCTTGTTCACTATGAATTGCAGAAGCCTTCAATCGTTTTTTAGCCAGATCAGTCAAGTGCTGCAGAGCTGGAGCAGCACTCTTATCGAGGGCAGTCACCAACACTTTGAGATTTTTCTCACTAGCCACCAGTTGGTCCAAGAGAATCTCCTCAATGGCCACACATTCATTGGCAACAGTAGTGAGTTTTGGCAGCAATTCATCGCGATGTTTCTTTTCTTGGGCAAGTAGTTTTGTGCCCGTATCATCAACGAGCTCCCAATATTGGGTATAGAGACTGAGCTTGAGCTCCAAATTTTCAGCTTGGGCAAAACGTTCGACAAAACCATCACCGAGACCATTGGAAAAAGAGCGAGAAGCCTTTCCACCGAGCTGCTCATTGAGTGCATTCAGTTTGTCCCTAATGGACTGCAAAACAGCGACGAACTTCTCCCATAGCTTTTTCAGCTGATCTGGCAGCCACATGGCTATGTCTCTCAAAGCTTTATAAACAGCCTTTGAGTTCTCCAGAGCATGATCACCTGTGATGACGATATTCGTATGATAGTTAGTAAATGCACCATTGAGCTTCTCACCCACAGAAGCCGTCGTTTGCATACTGGTTATGACACTATCACCAGTTGCCAACATATCAGTGTTGTAATCATTGACTGCCGCCCCAATGGCATCGTTGAGATTTGACCAGAGGCCACAGAGCCCCGATGAGATAGTGAGATGGAATACAGTGAGGACTATCAGTAGCTTTTTCATATTGCTCCCTAAAATAAGACACCAAAATTGGCACCTATTAACCAAAGTACGTGCCATGTCAGTTCGAGCAAGCTACAAACAGCTATCAATCAGCCTTCCAGTAAATACGGCAAAAACTACTACCGTAACATTTCTGCAACTTCGTTACGTGATGTTACACAAAGTGCTTCATGCAAGAGACAGTTATGGCCATATGTTCTAATACTTTTATCTGAAGCAGAAAATGCCGAAACAATATTAAGAGGGGATTTTGGCATGAAACTGTCTACGCTCGTTGGGCGTCAGAAACCCATCGTAGACAAAAATTTGCAGGCTGAACATACAGTCGCAGCAAGCTCTGGCTTAGCGCCTGCTGATATCGCACGCATACTGTCGTCGTCACGAAACGTACAAAGGGCACGACAAATCTTCCGCTTCGCCAATCCGCCGACACCTATGACCATTCCAGTTCCTACCTACACTGAAACTGGTGAACAAACAGTCGAAGTTGACTATGTTGGCCACGTTTTAGATCAGCTCGTTGAGCCAACAACAAGTGCTGAAGAACAAGTCTCACGCATCCTGAAAATAAAAGATGTGCTTGGTGGAGCATTCGCCAATTGGCGGGCCGAAGTATTTCAGTGGTACGAGTTCCTTGCTACCTTCTTTGCACTGAACCAAAAATACTCTGCCTCGGCAATTCTTTATGATCATCTCCATTTGGCCTTTCGCACTGACTATGACGCCTTGGGAGATTATCAAAAGAACCTATGTCTCAAGTTCCTAGGGGAGACCATCCCTTACCGCTTGGGTACAGTACTCTTCAAAGTCATTGTTGATATATGTGAGAGTTTTCGAGAAATCGAATACCCACCCAAAGAAGACAAACGAGGCTCAGTCAGTATAGCTGGCGAAGAAGTTACTCCAATGGTCCTCGTCATAGACCTAGAATCTATCCATAGCCCCGTTGATGCCATCTTACACTCACAAAAAGAAGAACAAGGCGGTCTGCTGGAATCACTCTTTGCTTCTGGCGACAAAGGATTTAATGAAGAACAGCGAGTGGCTTTACATCGCTTACGACCAGAGTTGGCAGCCAACCCATTGGTGATGTCTCTTTATTATCGCTTGGCTTCAGCCATCATTAGATACCATGGCCGACTCTATATCAATACGGTCACCTGGCAAGATTACTTCCGTTCGACAGCCCAGCAGCTAGATGAAATCCTTCAACGTTGTCGAAACCTACCAGTTGAAATGAACACCTTCCCTGATTTCAAGGGTATGTTCACTGAAGTAGTCAAAGCCAAAAGAGTTCGTCAAAAAGGTGTTGGGACCAAAACAGAGGGGATTCTAGATAGACTCCAAGGCCGCACCGGTGACCTACGTTCTCGTTATGAAAGACGGATGGGAAAAGTCGTCACTGACCTGACCATTTCTGGCGAAGATGAAACCATCGGTTTGACTCGAATCGAGAACCTCTTTGTTGAGCTCGACTTACACCAAGAGCTGAGCACAGAAGCCAAGGCTGAAATCACGGCTAAATGGGCTAAAACAGCCCTCGAGAACAACCTCTACGCCCTTGCAGGACGAGCTCATCATCTTCGCTCCAATGTAGGAGCCTCTAGTTTACCCAGTGATGGATTGTCATCTCGCTTTGAAGGTGTCGAACAACTATTGGTTCAAGTCATTGGTGACTCTTTGGAAGCCATTCACCTTTATGAGAGGTATCTAGCTCGCGACCCCGATCCTGCTGTGCAAGAACACTTGGTCTCTTCACTAGATAGTCTGGCCACAGTGCTCGTAGACCATCACAAACAAGTGGAGGCCATGGCCACTCGATCTTCGCTTCCCCCTTTGCGCTGCAAAATGGCTGATTTGCTCAACCCCATTCCCTTCTACATGAAAGAACTGGCCCTCCTTGACGAGATTGGCGCGAGCAAAGAGCGTTGCCAAGAACTGGACACAAAAATCGCCAAAGCCGAACAGATACTAGGTTTGGAGAAACAAGGCTCCGTCGGTCCAGTAGCACATTGGGCTGGTCGGATAGACCAAATCACATCGAGAATCAAACACACAGATGCCCAAGAATTGGACTGCATAGAAGAGCTAGCCAAACTCTTTGGAGAATTGGAAGTAACAGAGGAACTCTCCCAATACGAAAGAACACTCGTTGTCGACAAATGGATGGAAACAACACTAAAGAGCCGTCTCCCAGCCTTGGCTGGTCAAAATGAACATTTGCGTGTTCGCCTCCTGATGGCTTCCCTACCAATGGGTGGCGATGATGAAGAGACAACTAGAGCACTCAATCAACAACTTCTCTATGTATTCAGCACTTTGACCGATGCCTGCGCCCTCATGCTGCGAGCCGAAAAAGACCCAATAGATCCACGCTTGGCTGAATGCCTCTACGAAACCTTCGTCGACGTGGGCGACATGCTCGTAGCTTTCCAAGAAAACTATGAAGTCATTGCGCAAAATCCAAATCTTTACGAGGTGACTCGCCAACAACTCTCAGACCTACGAGATCCTTTGAGCTTTTTTGTGCAAGCACGACGTTATTTGGAAAAAGTTCTGGATAACCAAGAGCGCCTCGACGAACTCGACTGGAAAATCAAAGACGCCAGAAGAGTCTGATCACTTCGATGACTACTTAGTAGCAGTCTGCGTCTGCGTTGGTGAGACCACAGGCGATGGCGCTGTTTGCCCACTGCCTACAGCTTGACTGGCTTGCGCTGTTTTAGCAGTTGCAGCAAGTGGAAGAACCTCTGGCGAGCGTTGAAAATATGTGGGACACAGTGTAGGCCTCAGGGCTCTCAACTTGGCTATGGCTTTTTCCACTCTTTGATCTGCCACAATATTGTCGAAAAAACTCTTTTGTTTCGCTTTTGGAAAACTAGATGCAAACTCTTTTGCAAGACCGGGTTGTGAACGCACGAGTCCTTTAGCCAACAGAAATGCCCTCTTTGCATCACCGCGCCTTTTCCTAAACAAAAGTGCTCGACAAAGACGTACCTGTGATATCGGATCTTTGGGCGACAATTTCAGACAACGCTCCAGGCCGGCGACAACTGCATTCTTCATTCCAAGGCTGGCGTAACATACGACTCTCAGAGCATGGGGAGCTTTGCTTTCTGGAGCTTGCAAAATGGCTTTACCCAAATGCCCGAGAGCTTCGTAATGGGAACCCATTTTGATTAGATAAAAGGCACGCAGCAGTGCGGCTTTCCCTTCTTTATCTTTATTTTTTGCAATCAAGGACATGCAGAAGCTAGACAAACGATGTGGATCCTCTGTCGGCCTCATGGCAGCAACCTCTAGAGCACCACCTTCCAACAAATTTGCCTTTGAGAGCTCCTTGGTCAACCATTTCCCTGGATCCTCTTGCGCCATAACAGGCGAAACAAATGCAATCACTAGAATGAAAACGACAATATTTCTAAACATGCTTCCCCCTTATGAAGCCGAGTGTTTACTATTCTCATTCTCAAGCATGAGATGTGCCGAAAAGTACATAGCGTCAAACATCCGTCTAGAAAGGACAAAGAGACATCTGCTTACAATGGGCTGGGCAAAATCGCATGGTTCTCTGCCTCATTAGTGCATTATGAGACACCTTTCTAAAGAGCGATGGCCTAATCTAGGCCTATTGCCTTCCTCTAGTGGTCGTTCCAGCACATCTCATGAACTAGCTCATTCATATCGCCTAAATCACCCTTATAAATACACGCGGGTATCGTGTAGAGTCATGTCTAAATGTTGTTTTGATTAGATAGACAACCTGAGGTGTGGGATGGATATGAGCAAAAAGAAGACTGTTATGTTTGTGTTGATGTCGTTCTTGTCAGCTGCATGGGCAGTTTCATATTGTTCTGCCAATGATATGGATGAGACAGAGCTATTCCAGGACATCCCATCTGTCATAGGTGCCTCAAAACATGAACAGAAGACTGTAGACGCACCTTCATCTATCAGCATTATCACCGCTGAAGAGATAGACAAATTCGGTTACCGTAATCTGGCAGATATTTTGAGATCGGTTAGAGGATTTTACGTCACTTATGACAGACGTTATCACTATCTCGGTGTTCGGGGTTTTGGCCGTTCAGGTGATCGAAACAGCCGTATATTGTTGCTCGTTGATGGGCACAGACTAAACGACAATATTTTTGACGCAGCCAATATTGGCAATGACTTCCCATTTGACGTGGAGCTCATCGAACGAGTCGAGGTTATCCGTGGCCCTAGTTCTGCTGTCTACGGCACGGGGGCATTTTTGGCCGTCGTCAACGTCATCCTCAAACGTGGTCGCCACCTCAATGGCAAAGAGATATCAACAGATGTGACTGACGACAATGCCTTTCGCTTTCGTGGCGCTGTAGGTGAAAAAAAAGATGATGGCTTGGAGTATCTCCTATCAGCGACTTCTTACGATTCTGATGGCGAAAATCTTTTCTTCCCAGAGTACGCTGCTGAAACTAGAGATGCTGATTATGAGGACTACAAGAACATTGTTGCACGTGTAAGTAAACGCTCTTACACACTGTTTGCGGCCCAATCGACTCGTACGAAGGGAGTACCAGGAGCACCTGGCAACGCCATTTTTGGTGATCCCCGCGCACAAACTGAAGATGAACACACTGTCGTTAGTGTTGGTTTCGAGCGACCAGTAGCAGACAATGGCGATCTCTTCGTTCGTTTTTCTTTCAACCGTCACGACAGAAAAACTCTGTCCGTCTTCAACGATCCCCCCTTCGGGACCAGATTCAACAACACCACGTCAGAAGGAGAGTGGATAACGGGCGAAGTGCGTATGAGTCGACGTACTGGCACACGACGCAGATTCACTATTGGTACGGACTTTAGAGAAAACAGGGCACAGAACCAAGAAGCCTGGAATGACCCTCCATACGAACTCTTGTTGACAGATCTCTCAGACGAATCACTTTGGGGCCTATATTTCCTGGAAGAATTGGAGATTAAACCAAAACTAACTCTCAATTTTGGTATTCGCTATGATAGTTACTACACTTCTGACAGCGCTATCACTCCCCGTTTAGCACTCATCCGCGAGATCGACAAACGAACGTCAATGCGTTTCGTTTACGGAGAAGCGTTCCGCGCCCCTAGCGCCTTTGAACGTTACTACCATGATGGACCCACCACTCAAAAGGCCAATCCAAATCTGGAAGCAGAAGAGATACAAACTTATGAGTTAATTTTTGACAAATTTATTGATAAAACCAAAAGAATCTCAGCGTCACTCTATCGCTTTGATGCGAAAGACCTCATCAGTCAACGGCTCGATTTAGATGGTTTTCTCGTATTCGATAATATTGACAAGGCTAATGCCACTGGCTTTGAGATTGAATACAGTGCCAAGCTCCACTGCGGAATAGACAGCCAATTGAGTTACGCCATTCAGCGTGCTGAAGATGACACAACAGGTGCACGCCTCGCCAACTCACCTCGTCATTTGGGTTCACTTCTTCTCTCCTCAGCTTTTGCCAAACACTTCAGGGCGGGTCTCGAAATCATTGGTGTTAGCTCACGACAAACGACGACAGGTGCAAGAGTTGGTGGCCACGGCTTAACGAACATAACGATCAGCCGCAAAGCTGCATCAAAAGGACTAGACCTCTCTTTGAGTGTGTACAACTTGTTTGACCGACAATACGAACACCCTGTTTCTGCTGATTTTGCCCGCACTGCAATGGGGCAAGATGGCAGAACAATTAGGCTGAAAGCGACGGTGCGCTTCTAAGATCGATGACTAAACCCATTTGCATATTTATCGCTGCATTGCTCCTAATTATGAGCAATTCGGTTGTTGCTGCCGCTGAAATTTCCAGGGTGGCTTTTGTAATGGGTTCAGAAGCTAAACCCTTCAAAGAAACTTATGAGGGTTTCCTGAATGAATATGAGAAACATAGCGACAGGCCTTCACTCGCCCGTTTTGTAATCAAGGGTAAAAGCGTTGATGACATAAAGAGGTTCAAGCCTGAGTTAATCATAGCCGTTGGCTCAAAGGCCCTTACTTCAACTGTTGACGAGTTTACACAAGTCCCAATTATCACCTGCCTCGTCATTCCTCTAACTGACTTCCTTAAAAGACCAAACGTTACGGGTATCTATTTTGGTCCATCTGCCAAAGAACAGATGGTCTGGCTAGGGCGTTTTTTACCAAAGGCTAAAGTCGCTGGAATCTTGTATTCCGATAAAACAGGAGAAGCTGCTGTCGAAAGCTTTCGTAGGGTAGCTAAAGAGCTTCCATATAGAATTTTTGCAAGAAGAGTATCTACACCAAGAGACCTTCCTCGAGAACTTCGTATGGTTCAAAAAGAGGCTGATGTACTCATTGGTCTACCAGACACCCTCATCTACAGTCCTCATACAGCTCGTCACATTCTTCTTGGCTCTTTTCGCAGCCGTGTACCATTGATTGGTGTGTCACCGCATTGGGTCAAAGCAGGCGCACTCTATTGCCTTCACAACAGATATCAGGATCTAGGTACGCAATGTGCGAAGATGGCAAACAAGGCTATTAATGGTCAACCAATAATTGAAATCAAGCCTGAGAGGCCACAGAACATTCAGCCTATTATCAACTATCGAACGGCAAAAGTACTGAACATCAAGATCTCAACGCATATCACTAAAGAAGTGACAAAAATTGAGAAGGGAAATAGCGAATGAAAAACAAGCCCTTCCATTTTGGTTTAGCGGC
Source organism: uncultured bacterium (assembly GCA_964643655.1). GTDB lineage: Bacteria > Muiribacteriota > UBA6191 > CAZXTJ01 > CAZXTJ01 > CAZXTJ01. Next base: position 14,583 of record CAZXTJ010000002.1, on the reverse strand, counting down.
CAGGTTAATGACTGTCATTGTACTTGCTGCGCTAAGCGTAGCTGGTCTGTTGCTCTATAACGAATACAAAAGTTCTTACGAAGAACTGGTAAGCGTTGGTTTATTCGCTGCTCGTATAGCCTCGCATGAGTGTGAGTATGCCTTGTATGTTCAAGAAACTACAACACTCAATACTTCTCTTGAAACGGTCTTGGTTGAACCCTCAATTGTCTATGCGGCAATCTACGACGGAACGGGAAAACTCCTTGCTCATAAGTCGAAAGAGGGAAGCCCCAAACGAACTGACATTGCAGTGCACAAACTGCCAAAGCTCAACACCCCCCAATCAGTAATTATCAAGTCCACAAAGGGAAATGCTCACACAGACCTTTCGATTGCCATCCAGAGCAAAGCCAATCCCTCTTTGGCACCAGATCCGCTCAACGATACAAAAGCTAGCACTCCAACAGTTCTGGGCTATCTTCAATTAGGACTCAGCCACGAAACCTACGAACGCAAACTACGAAGTATGTTTGTTTATATGGGTCTTTGCACAGCCTTTTATATCTTACTTGGCGGATTATTGGCATATGACCTATCCCAACAGGTTGTTAAACCCGTTAGAGAGCTAGCTGAAGCTACCAAAAAAGTGTCTGAAGGTGACTTTGATAGACCTGTGCAGGTTAGTGGTTCAGGCGAAGTTGCTGAATTGACCAGTGCCTTTGGCACTATGCAGAAACATTTGGCGGATTACCGCCAAAAAGTTGAAGATCGCACCAAGGCTTTGGCTTCAGAAAAAGAGAAACTGCGGGTCATCTTACAATCAATTGGAGATGCGGTCATAGCCACTGACAATGAAGGTTTTGTTCAGTTTCTCAATCCAGCTGCATCAAAGCTCATTGGCAAAGACTCAGATGCAACTTGTGGGCATTTGATTAGTGAAGTTCTCAAAATCACTCCAGATAAAAAGGATAGCCAAACTTTGAGCCTGCCTGGAGAGATAAACATTCCCAATGAAGGTTCAATAGATGACGATGCCGAGCCTAAATATGTGTCTTCCATTGCAGCACCTTTGTTGTCGCCTGAAGGTGAAAGAAATGGCTCCATTCTGGCAATTCGTGATGAAACTGAACGAAGACGCGTATTAGAGCAAGCTCAAAAACAAGACAGATTGGCATCATTGGGCAGATTTGCTGCAGGTATCGTCCACGAGGTCAAAAACCCTCTGCAATCCGTTCGTTCAGCTGCTGAACTATTTGGTATCAGCGCACCTTCAGAAGATCTCAAGGAACTGTCAGAACTCGTTCTCGAAGACGTAGACCGCCTAAGTTCCTTGCTTCACGACATCCTTTCTTACGCGAGACCACAAGATAGAGCTTTTCGAACAGAATGTGATGTTGCAGCCGTCTTGGAAGGCGTAATTGGTTTGACTCGCCCTGTGCTGAGCGGGAACAACATAACGATGAATCTCTCGGTACCACCAGATTTGCCACCTGTTTTCGTTGTCCACCAAAGGCTGAAACAGATTCTCATCAATTTGGTAAACAATGGCGCTGAAGCAATAGGAGAAAAGGGAAGCATTGACATCAAAGCAGTTGAGACTGCTATTAGCGACAGAGCATTCGTAAGAGTATCAATAACAGATACAGGCTGCGGTATGGATGATGAGACTGTCGCTCACATATTCGAACCATTTTATTCCACTCGCAACAAAGGTACTGGTCTCGGCCTGTTCTTGGTCGAGTCCTTCGTCACAGAAATGGGTGGCACTATTTCTGTTCAGTCAGAAGCCGGCGTAGGCACCACCTTTGATGTCTGTTTACCGGCCCACTCACCAGAGGAACCACATGCGTGAAACCGCACATAAATATAGGGAAATATTCCTCGAACATGGCAGAATTACACTTTTGCCAAAGGGGCAAAATTGGCATAATCTCAGTAATGATGGTACTTCGTCCAACTATGACATTATTGGCACGATTACTGTTAAAGATCTGATTTAAGGGAAGCTATGCACAAAAAAACAGAAGGCAAAATCAACAGACTCTTGATAGCCATCTTTTTGCTGGCTGCTAGTTTGTTATTCTCTGCCTGTGGTGGCAGCCCCCATGTTTCAGGAACTGCTGTCACCGGTACAGTCGTGGCTCCCAATGGCATAATCGCAAAAACCAAAACTCTACCAACGGGTCTTCATTCCTTATTTACATGGGCCTATGCCCAGGCACTTGGTCCTGAACAACCTGCAAGCGACACTGCTGTGCAGTTGGTACTTGTTGATGCTTATGGAAATGTGGTTCAAGTTCTGTCCACTACCCACACGGGTTCATCTGGTCGCTTCCGTGTGATGCTGAGGCCAAATACCGCACGCAATACAAAATTGCAAGTGCAAGTGATTGGCGCTGGCACCACAATGCGTGCTTTTGCCGTAACAGATGACGTAACAATTGATCTTCGTTCTGAGCTAGTAATGAGGAAAGTATTTGAGCGAGGACAAACCCTAGATACTTTAACAGTCACTGATGCTCTAGCGCTGAGGGGTTATCTTGATAGCCTCGACTTAACGGCCTATATCCAACCAACTCTCAATGATACTTTTGCAGCAATTCCATCTGAAGTCATTGCTCCCTTTGAAGCTCTCGTAGATGATTTGGGTGGCGGCTCGACGACACCTGCTGGTGACTATTACCGAGCTTCCATTTCAGCTGAAGTGCACTCTGGTTCGCCAAACAGAAACAAAGTCGAATTCGGCACAGTCACTTATGTTTCAGATGGCGGTTCTGGTGGTTATTTACAGGGCACTTCGCCGGCTTCCCTTGCCTCTTGGCTCGAATGTCTTGATGGTGGAGGTTTCCCCACTTATAACATCACTTGGAATGAGATATCAGCCGGTGGCGGCGCTGCTGTCGCTGATACTGTCTCTGCTGGAAGTACAACATTTGCCGTGGCCAAACCTGCTGAGGTAGCAGTGTTTAATCCTTCTCCACCAAACTACACAACAATAGCCGCTTATAGGAAAAACGCCTCCACCTCCCTTTATACAGCAGCTACAGCTTATTCGATGTTGGCCAATGGAAATGCAACTTACGAATATTTCCCCCTCGATGCTTCTCTCAACATCAATTACAGCTTGTTACTCGATGCCGGTATCGCCCCTGACATTTCAGTGCTCGTGCAAAAAGGTACTTTACCTGCCTCAGCAATCAACAATTCGATGTATGGTTACGTACAGCTCTGGCATCAGTGGGATGACGATGGTTGGCGTGACATAAACGCAGATTTGGGAACTTATGCCCTGACGATTACTGGCGGAATGTCAGGAAATGCAAACATTTTCGAAAATCGCTGTCGTTTGCGCCGCGGTGTTCACGCAGGTGACTTTGCAGTTGATCTCACTTGGAACTCACCGGTACCAACAGATCCAAACACTGGCGAAGCTATCCTCGATAACATCACAAACAACACCTTCGCTGTCAATGGCGCAACAGGTGATACCAGCTGGTACGTCAATAGTTCGTTCAATCGTTCAGGCGTTTTTGCTCCTGATGGTTCATTGATGGTAATTCCAAGAGTAGCTGGTTACGACCACGATGAAGGCGCTAGTATCGATCGTGGACACTCTCCAAAACCTTACGGCATCACTGACACGAGTCTTTGTTTGGGTGTAAAACTGGCAACAGGTAATCCAGTACTTTCAGCTGGAACCTACAAAGTACTCTGGCTGGAACAAGGTTTCCGTTCAGGTGGAAATCAATTCGTTACTATCGCACCATCGTGGACTGCCAATGTTGTAGACGCTGCCAATATCGAATTTTTTGGCACAAAAACGACGTACGACAAAACTTACGACTGTGATCCGAGCTATTCATCTGCCAACGACACATATACTTCCGGCGCTCCTCAAACTGCCACAGGTGGCTTCCAGAACTTCAACGGTGCTCCTTGCGGCTATTACCGGCTAGACGGTGGTGGCGTCAGTTATAGAGGCTTCTGGAACGAAGATGCAACAATAGGTGTCTTCCGTGTGTTTAATAACACTCTCAATGTTGCAGGCGATTTGGCCTCACTTGGAATGGCAATCTTCATTCGCCAGTAAAGCGCACATGCACACACGCCATTAGGGAAATTTTTCCCTGTTTAGGTATTTTTGCAATAGTGCATAAGTAACATTATGTTGCACAAAGTGCCCCGAATTGCACAGTTAGAGGCCTTTAAACCAGCAACATAGCTTTTGGCTCTGCTCTTGCTAAAGATACTTTGGGGGTTGCACGGGATCGAGGCCATGTGGGCGCGTTATACGCGCCCACTACCCTTTTATGGGCAACTTTCCCTTTCCTCCTCTATTGGGCTATGATCTCCAAAGGAGGAAAGTGTGAAAATTCTGGTCGTCGACGACGAACTTGCAATCGTAAAAGCTATCGAACTTGGCCTAAAACAAGAAGGGCACCAGGTTCATACAGCTCGCTGTCCAGAAGATGCTCTTGAACATGCAAAGAAGTACACTTTCGATCTGGTGGTTTCAGACATCCATATGCCAAATATGGATGGCCTCGAACTCATCTCTAAGCTAAAAGATCCCCTCCCCCTTGCTGACTTTGCTCTCATCACAGCCTTTGGTACTTTAGAAAAGGCAATTCAAGCCATTCGCCTTGGTGTTCGTGACTTCCTCACCAAACCATTCAAAATGGAACACCTCTTTGCTCTCGTTAGGCGTGTTGAAGAGGTACGTAACCTTCGCACAAGTGTTGAGCTACTAGAAGGTGAACTCAAGAGTGTGCGTGGTCCAGGCAGAATAATCGGCCAGAACAAAACCTTAAAACGTGTTTTGGAAGAGGGACGCAAGATTGCAGGTACTAACGCAACTGTGCTCATTTTAGGTGCATCAGGAACCGGCAAAGAGCTCCTGGCTCGTTTTATTCACAATAAGTCACGAAGGACATCGGGTCCACTCGTTTCCGTCAACTGCGCAGCCATTCCAGGACCTTTAATGGAAAGTGAACTCTTTGGCTATGAAAGAGGCGCTTTCTCTGGGGCCGATCGACTCAAACGAGGGAGAGTAGAGTTAGCCAATGGTGGCACCCTCTTTTTAGATGAAATTGGAGATTTGGCCATTGATCTACAAGCCAAAATTCTTCGCTTCTTAGAAGATCGCACCTTTGAGCGTGTTGGTGGCGTTCGTACAATCAGCAGCGATGTTCGCATAATTTCTGCAACCAACCGAAATCTGGAGGAAGAGATTACAAAAGGCAACTTCCGTCAGGATCTTTTTTATCGCCTCAATGTTTTGTCACTAAAACTGCCATCATTAGCAGAAAGATCCGACGATATTCCTATTTTGGCTATTCATTTTCTAGATAGGTTTTCCAAAGGCAAATGTCGATTTTCCGATGACGCTCTCGAGGCTTTGTGTTCTTACGACTGGCCTGGCAACATAAGAGAGCTAATGAACATCGTTAATCGAGCCGTTGTCGTGTGTGATGGTGAATTGATCCAACTTCAGCACATTACGGGTCGCTCATTCAATCCGCAAGCAAGCCCACTCAAATCAAATGGGCACAGTATCTATGATTTGGAAATTCCAGAAGAAGGTTTTTCCCTCTCTGATATGGAAAAATCAATCGTCTTGAAAGCGCTCGAAATCGAAGATGGCGTAAAAGTGCGAGCAGCAAAACGTTTGGGCATCACCCGTTTCCAGCTCGAATCAAGACTGAAAAAATACAACATCCGAGGTCCTGAGAAAGAATAGTTTTTCCATTCTTCCTTGACCTTTCGATTATCCTGTCGTAAATTTCAACTTGTCGGGGCCACAGGCACATTGCGCCTGCGGTCTTTTTTGCATTTACGGAAAGGGTACAGTATGAGTCTCCACAAAACAGCTGGAGCTTCAGCCAGATTTTCTGCAGTCCACACGGCAACTTCACGTGTTTCTCGCACGACTCCACAACAAGGATCGATTAGCAATATATTTGGCTCTTTAACATTCAATCGCCTCGTTCAAGAACATCACTTGCCTCGCGAGGCTTATCAAAAACTACAAGAGGTCATCAAACGTAGTGAACGTATGGATGACGAACTTGCACAGGCTGTTTCCCATGCTATGAAAGAGTGGGCCCTCAAAATGGGCGCTACTCACTTCTGCCATTGGTTCCAGCCACAAACTGGCCTGACGGCAGAAAAACATGATTCTTTCCTCACCTTCACCAATGGGTGGAATGCCATCGAAAGGTTTTCTGGCAAACAACTCTTCCAGGGTGAACCTGATGCATCCAGTTTCCCTTCAGGAGGTGCTCGCTCAACATTTGAGGCCCGTGGATATACAATGTGGGACCCAACGAGTCCTGCTTTTATAGTTGAGGCTTCTGGTTCCAAAACACTTTGTATTCCCAGTCACTTTCTCTCTTATGATGGCCAAGCTCTAGACGAAAAAACTCCCCTGACTCGCTCAATGCAGCTGCTATCTCGCAGAGCCGAAGAAGCCCTTGAAGTTTTATCGGGGCAATCGACGAAGGTAGTTCCCACAGCTGGTCTAGAGCAAGAATATTTCCTCGTCGACCGCGCGATGGCAAGTTTACGACCAGACTTGCTTCTCTCTGGTCGCACACTTCTTGGTGCTCAACCAGCCAAGGGACAAGAGTTGGATGATCACTATTTCGGTACTATCCGAGAACGTGTCCTTGGTTTTATGGAAGAGTTTGACAGGGACCTGATGATGCTTGGCGTACCTGTCAAAACACGACACAACGAAGTTGCTCCAATGCAATTCGAATTGGCACCGATTTTTGAAGAGGCTCACCTGGCAGCTGACCACAACCAGATAGTCATGGCACGTGCACGGGCAATTGCTCGTCGCCACAACTTCTCTTGCTTGCTCCACGAAAAGCCTTTTGCTGGTGTAAACGGCTCAGGTAAACACATTAACTGGTCTGTGCAAACTGAAGATGGAGAAAATTTACTAGAACCAGGTGACACACCTGAAGAGAACGAACGTTTCCTCTTTTTCCTCTGCGCTTTCCTCGAAGGGATGCGTAGACGTGGCTTGCTCTTACGCGCCACTGTAGCAACTGCTGGAAACGACCACCGATTGGGCGCTAACGAAGCTCCACCAGCCATTATGTCTGTATTTGTTGGTGCACAACTTTCATCCATCATGGACGACTTGTCAGACAAGAAAAAACCTAAAGGAGCAAAACGTTCTGGTTTGGATTTGGGTTTGGATCACTTGGCAGAGTTGCCTAGCGATACGACTGACCGCAACAGAACCTCTCCCATTGCTTTCACTGGAAACAAATTTGAGTTCCGTGCTTGCGGTTCTTCTCAGTCCACAGGATTTCCCATTGCCGTGCTCAATGCGGCTATGGCTGAGGGACTGGAAATGTTGACGGCTCAGTTAAGGTCTGCTCTCAGCGGCAATGTCAATCGTGAAGATGCCATTCTTTCTGTACTCCAAGAGTCAGCAGCTCGAACACGACCTATTCGTTTTGATGGCAACTGCTATTCGGAAGAGTGGCGCGAGGAAGCTAAAAAACGTGGCCTGACTGAGTTGTTCGACACACCATCGGCTTTGTCTGTATTGGCAGACAAAGAAATGACTGAGTTCCTTTCTCAGTATGGAATTCTTAGCACCTCGGAAGCCGAGGGAAGACGACTCGTTCGTTTGGAACAATACATTAAGGTCAGAGAAATCGAATGCTCCTGCCTTCAGGACATGGTACGCACTCAAGTCATTCCAGCATTGCTCTCCCATTGTTCTTCGCTTCCTAATCTTGGCGAAGATGTTTACAGCAGATATAAACAGCATTTAGATAAAACAGTCTGTGGCCTCTTGGAGGGATTGGAAGAACTAGAGGCTGCTCAAGCCAAAGCACATGCGGCGAAGGACGAAGCCAGCCATGCTGAGCTTTTGGCAAAATCAGTAATGCCGGCTATGGAAGAGTTACGTGAGAGAAGTAACGAAGCTGAGCTCATTACATCTGATTCTCTTTGGCCTCTACCCAAATACAGAGAAATGCTCTTTTTGATGTAACCAAAGGAGGCTGGCCTTGCCAGCCTCCTCTTTTATTTCTTCTCAAACTCCCATTTCATACAAATATGTATCTTTGTGGTAAAATGCATACATAAATGTATCTTTCATTGTTGTACGACATAAGTCAGCTTTTGGACCGGAGCGCCGATTTACGCGATGCTCTCGGTCCCTTGCTCGATCTCTTGGCAGAAGAGACCAGCCTTCAGCGCTCCATGCTTGCTTTGCTCAACAGACAATCTGGTGAAATTGTCATCCAGGCTGCCCATGGATTGACTGACAACCAAATAGGCAAAGGAAGATATCGCAGTGATGAAGGTATTGTGGGACAGGTTGTCAAAGAAGGCGTCCCTATCATAGTTCCGAGAATATCTGATGATCCTCGATTTCTCGATCGCATGGGTGCTCGTTCCAAACTGAAAAAACAGGAACTCTCTTTTCTCTGTGTACCCATCAAAGTTGGTAACGTAGTCGTAGGAACTTTGTCGGCTGATAGGTCAATTGCTGATGGCGCCGCTCTGGATGAGGATGTTCGCCTCTTGTCCATCATAGCTTCAATGGTCGCTCAGGCAGTGAAACTCCGGCAGCAGCTAGAAGAAGAGCGTCAAGTACTGCGAGAAGAAAACGAACGTCTGCAGAAAGAGCTTCGCGAACGATTTCGTCCAGCCAATTTGGTCGGCAGCTCACAGTCCATGTTGTCGGTTTATGACTCCGTTGCCCAAGTTGCCTCAAGTGACACAACGGTATTGATCCGCGGAGAGAGCGGTGTTGGCAAAGAGTTAGTAGCCCACGCCATTCATCACAATAGCCTTAGAACAGGTAAACCCTATATCAAAGTAAACTGTGCAGCGCTGCCAGAAACAGTCATCGAAGCTGAGTTGTTTGGTCATGAAAAAGGAGCTTTTACAGGGGCCATGGCTCGCAGACAAGGCCGCTTTGAGTTAGCAAACGGTGGCACCTTGTTTCTCGATGAGGTTGGTGATTTCTCTCCTGCAACGCAGGTTCGCCTGTTGCGTGTCTTACAAGAACGAGAGTTCGAACGTGTTGGCGGCGCTGAGACTCAGAAAGTCGACGTACGCATAATTGCTGCAACCAATCGTAACCTCGAAGAGCTCATGGAAAAGGGGGTATTTCGCCAAGACCTTTATTACCGCCTCAACGTATTCCCCATCCACATCCCTCCCCTACGAAGACGCAAGAGCGACATACTCTTGTTGGCAGACCACTTCGCCTCAAAATATGCTCAGAAGAACCACAAGAGGATAATGAGAATCTCCACACCAGCAATCGATATGTTGACCGCTTATCACTGGCCAGGTAATGTCCGCGAGCTGGAAAACTGCATAGAGCGTGCTGTTCTTCTTTCCACTGACGGTGTTATCCACGGACACCATCTGCCACCTACCTTACAAACAGCAGAAGGTTCAGGCACTCTCACAGAAGGAGATCTCGAAGAGTTAATGAGCCGTTATGAGCGAGAGATAATCATCGAAGCCCTGAAAAACTGCCGAGGTAATCGAGCAAAGGCCGCACGAAACCTAGGTATCACAGAACGCATTATGGGCCTACGAGTAAGTAAGTACAAGATAGACTGGCGCAGGTTTCGCGCTTAATTTTCCTACAAATATGTAGGTTTTATATAAACCAATATGGCGGAAAAGTGCGTCACCACTACGTTACAAAGCTCTAACACCACTCCTGGACTAACTTACACCGACACTCCTATTGCCACCAGATAAGTTGGCAAAGCTTTCGCTTATTGCCCAAGAGTTATTCACTGTGTGCAATTGTTTCTAGGTCTAGCAATCAATACTCGGCCCCGACACCGAATGCTGACTCAGCTCAATTGCCACCGAACAGGCGCATTAATCTTTTACGAAAGCTCGACGTGGCAGGCTTCGGTGTCTCGTCGACAGTCAAAAAACCATCTTTGTTTTTGTCGAGATGATTAAAATGATAAGGAGCACCATTATATTCGGAACGTGACACCTTGCCATCTTTGTTTTTGTCTAGTCGCGAAATCAAATCACCACTAGTAGATTGATCACTTTTGTTCTCAGTTTCTTTTTGAGGCTGCTGCCCCCGCTGAGGTTGTCGCTCTTTTTGCCAACGATAAGACTCTTGCCCACCAAATTGGTGTTGCCCACGGCGACCATGTGGAGGAGGACCAAAGTGACCGTGAGGTGGTGGGCCATGATGTCCATGAGGTGGACCAAAATGGTGACCTCTATCCCTTCTTCTCCAGCCACTTTGACTGGAAAACTCTTTGGATAATCGAGGACCATTTTTAATCCTCTTGGCTCTACCACCTCGAACACAACGGACGAAGTTCATTATTCTGATGTCGTCTCCCTGAGGACCTCTCCCTTGCGGATAACGAGATGGATCTCCTGTTTTGGGATCACTTCGTTGAGCGCCAGCCCCATGAACGTTGGTTTGCTGCCCAAACATATAACCCATACCTTGACCAAAACATACGTAGACAGCCGAGGTACAACGTTTGTGCTCGAGATGAGTCGTAGAAGTCCAGAAATAACTCTCTTGATTCGTCAGAGCAAAAATTGGCGAAATTGCTGCGCTGCGCAGCTTTCTGTTGCTGTTATCAGGAGCCCTAGTATAGTCGACTATTGACTGCAGCTCTTTCGCATTGGGTAATCTCCAATCGGAATGACCACCCAATTCTAGCTTCTCTGCATAAGCAAGTGCTGAACGCCAATTCATTGTGGAACCACTGTCGTTTTTCATCCAGGTCAAACCAGTTGCTTGATCAGTAACGGTTCCGTCGCCATTGTCGACAAATTTGTTTTTTCCGTATGCAGGATTCCCTCTCACATAACGAACGTATAGTTGCATAGGACCACGTCGACGTCTGTCATATTTGGGATAGCCTTTTATTCTTCCATCTGCGAAATTGACACCAAAGACTGTTGGATTACCCATCATTGTCAAACCAACATATTCAGTGGCTGACCAATATTGGCAGTCAATAATCCTTTCTCCCAAATTTGTGTTTCCATAATAAAAATCAAAGTAACGTTTATCTACGTATGGCTTTGAACTGGAAGCTTGACGATCACTGTATCCACGAAAATCTATGAGAGAATAGAGCTCTTTGATTGTAGGCAATCGCCAGTCATCATAACCAGCTAGCTTTACCCCTTTTGCCTCCTTCAAGGCATTGTCAAAAGACATTTTATTCTTTGTATTGGGCGTTTTCTGCCACATCAAACCAGTGACCAAATCGGTTACGGTCCCGTCTTTATTGTCACGATATTGTGGCTTATTACCTTCGTACTGCCCATCTTGGCCATCAAAGGCTTGCCCAGGTCGCGGGAACCTGATCTCTTTTGTTTCATTGAAACAACGATCTTGCCCAGTGTCGACGATTGGGTAAGAAAGTGTGCCAGCCAAAACACCTTGCGACAAGGTTGCACACAAACAACTCAAAACTATCAGCCAAGTCCCTCGAGCAAACACCGTCATCACCGCCTAGCTACTTTCATTCGCAGAGCATTCAAACCAGCTCTAGCACTCCCATTTGTTGGCATGACTGTCAGTACGGACTGAAACCAACTTGCGGCATTGCGAGCATTGCCCATCTTTAGATTTGTCCACCCTAAACCCAACTGCATATCCAAATCAGCAGGATACAAAACTGCCACTTTGTTGTAATAACTCTTCGCTTCGCTATACCTACCAGTAACGTACATAATGTAAGCCAATCGACTATTCAAAGTGTAGCTCAGCGGATCGTACTTCAACAGATTATTGATTATCTCTTCCACTGTTGCCCATTTTCTTTGCGCCATCAGCGGCAACATTAGCCCCAGTCTCGGCTCAATAGCTCTTGGCGCAAGTTTTACGGCCTTTTGGTAACGCTCGATGGATTGGTTGTGTCGACCAAGCGTATAAAGTAAATAACCTGCTCGAAGATTAGCTGTGTAATTCCTCGTATCTTTCTGTAGCACCTGCAACACAGCATTTAACGCTGCTCTCGTGTCACCTTCTCTAGCTTTTTTGTATGACTCTGAAAATAGAGTCGAAATAGTGTTTGGTGCAGCAAAAAGGGAAGTGAAAGAACTCATTACCAACAGAATCATTATTAAATAACGCATTATGCAGTCTCCTTAATTCAGAATTTGATTGTGCCACCCACTGTATAAGTGAGTGATGATGTGTCACTGTTTAGGCCTAGCTGTGTGTCCACTTTGTCGTATCTGACTGAAAATGTGGGAACAAAGTCTCCCTTTCCCAAACTCAATCCCGCCTCAAAACCCCATTTATATTCTTCATCCACATTCCAAACGACCAACCCACTGCCTTCGACAGTGAACCACCTGTTACCAAAATATCCTCCCGCCCAAATCGAGTTGTTTCTGTTTGTTCTTTTAAGGGTGAAACCCAATGATTCAAGGTTCTCTTCATATCTACGAATGTCAATGAGTGTTCCTGACCTTCTTTGCACCATAGGACTAATAATCAGTTTTGTTTTTTCATTCAAGTCAGTGACAAAATCCACGGTGAGTTGGAGAGTTGAGAAATCGTCATAGTTGCCAATATCGAGTCCGAAACCGCAGTCATCTTCCCCCGTATAAAAGGAAATGACATTGCCCTCTCCGACAAAGTCTTCATTTCCCTGAAGAGATGTGAAGCGGAGTAGATGACGTTTATTATTCGTTTCATGGAATATGCCCAAACCACTGCGTGTTTTATTGAGGTTACCTTGATTGTTGTTGGGCGTATCTGAAGAGGTATGGTGAACGGCTATACCAAGCTTGTCGTTGACTTTGCCTTCTACGACAATTTGTTGACCGCTGAAATCACCATAATAGGACTGATTGGAATAACTGCCGCTGAAATAGTAGATGTGTGCTTTTGCCAACAGACTATTGGCTTTTTTCAATCGAGTCTTTTTGTGACCTGCTTGAGACAACCAGTATTGTGCAGAACTCTCTTGCCCTAACTGCCTCAAACAAAGCCCCAAGCCCAAAGCCATATCCTTGTCGCCAGGTCGTTGTTTGACCAACCTGTGATAATGACCAGCTGCTTCTTTGAAGTTACCTTGCCTATAAAGTGCATGGGCCAAATATCGTCGCGCTTGCTCATGACCTGGGGCTTCATCAAGTATTTGCCTCGCCTGTATTTCTGCTCTCCTCCATTGGCGACGCTTGTCCAAAGTTGCCAATAGTCCAAGTCGAGCGTCCATAGACTTGGGTACATGGAACAGCGCTCTTTGATATGCATTGGCAGCTTCATTTGTTTTTCCTGCTTGCCAAGCAATCCATCCATATCTCAACCAGCTATCATAAGTGTCTTCCAACTTAACGATTCGTCTACACAATTCACATGCTTGCGAATATTTGCCTTCAGCTTCCAACACTCGAGTTTGCGCGAATAATTCGTTCGAAGTCTGTGCACCAGCTAGACTGACAGCCAGCAGTGCAAACATGAGATTTATCAATAAACAGTTTCTTTTCACGATTTTTCTCCTGTGATTTCTTTCAGCTGTAAACTACAGATTGTTTTTTCGTTCCTTGTGACGACCATAGAGGTGAGGCCTCGACCCTTCTGAAAATGAGAGACCGTCTTGATCTCTTCACTTTTCATCAACAGTCCTGCCGGCTCTAGAGTGGTTTCAATTGCGAAAGGAGCAGAAGGAAGGAAACGGGATTTAGTGCGAACCTCTGCCAAAGAGACAAATGGCTCTAGAAAATCGAAGAGCAAACCTCTAGCTCTAGAAAGGAGCAAATCTGGAGGCAGACAATCTTGCCAAGTTACGTTGTCATTAGTGAAAGGTACTCGAGGAACAGCAAGAGAGAACCAAGCCAAACCGCTCAAGTCTACGCACTCTACTGGACCTGTAATGAGTGAGCTTTTGTCCAAGAGCAAACCTAATCGACATTGTTTCTCTTCGCAGATGAGACTACGATACCCTGCAAAATCGATGGCCGATCTCCACTTTTCAACCCAACTTTTCTCGCCCATTTGCACTTCATAGGTCCAACTCAAACCGAGTGGAAATGCTGCAGCGAGGGCTCGTTTGCGCTCTGGCACGAGTAAACGAATTGTCTCATTTTCTTTTGGTATTCCTCGCGTTACATAAAGCGCTTTTTCATCATCAACTCGTTCATAATGAACAAACTGAGCAGCCACGGTTGGTGCTCCAATTTTGCTAGAGAGTTGAACTTGAAAATGAAGGTGAGGAGCCGGTGATCTGCCACTAGAACCTACGCGGCCTATTGTTGTTCCTGCTTGAACATCATCGCCAACTGAGACTGAAATTGTGTCAGCAGCCAAATGTGCCAACAGTGTGAAATAACCGCCTCTGTGAGAGATGACTACAACATTACCCCAGTTGTCAGTATTGTTGACTTGACCAACTTCGTTATCTGGTACATCGTTAACGACGTTCACAACTTTGCCAGCTGCAGGGGCAAAAACGGGCAAGTGATAACAGTGAAAATCCTCTAGCCGCCGCCCCATACCTTTATAAGTCGAGCCGTCGCCATTGATGACTTCGAAGTCCCAAGCGTGTGACCACATGCCTTTATGCGTCACATCACCATTGACCCCTTGAGTCACTACCC
>CAZXTJ010000001.1:0-50263 GCA_964643655.1 uncultured bacterium | reverse complement strand
TACCAGAATATGCCATTCCCAATGATTTGTATGACAATACTACTGCTGAGTTGAGAGACGGCAGATTAAAAAAACTGGTAAAAGAATGTCACCTGTATCTCAGCCCCAAAGATAACAACCGCACAATGTTCACAGATGCTGGCATTCCGAAAAGCCTCTTTAATAGTTGCGATAGGAGCTACAACAACATCACTAGAGAAGCCCCCACTCTCCTTAGAGCAAAGGTTGGTGGTGTTTTTAGCAAAGTAGGCAAGACCGCCAATGGCCTTTGGTACAAACTCGTCGAGAGTATAGCCATGGCAGTAAGACGCAGAACAAAAGACATCCCTTATGCCGTACCAACGAGTGGTTTGGTCGAAAAACTGAAAAAGCAACTGCTTCCTGGAGACATCATCATTACTCGGAAAAACTGGGTAATGAGCAATATGTTTCTTCCTGGATTTTTCAAACATGGCATCTTGTATGTTGGCACTTCTCAGAACGTGATTAAAAAACAACTATGGGATGATCCAGAGGTAGCACGTTGCCTTAGAGAACATTCATCTCCCTGTGCCGACGGCAACGAACGAAGGATCATTGAAGGCATAGGTGAAGGTGTATCCATCCGTTCATTAGAGGCTGGCTGCCAAGCAGATTATGTCGTCGTCTTCCGCCCCCGATTGAAAGACCAGGATATAGATACCGCCATCAAGCGAGCTTTTGCACAGCTTGGCAAACCTTATGATTTCTCCTTTAGTTTTGCCACAGAAGACAAGCTTGTTTGCACTGAACTCATTTACCGTTGTTACCGCGACTTGCTCAATTTCAAATTGGAAAAAATCAAAGGTTCCCAACGACTACCTGCAAACGCCATCATTAGAAAATGGCGCGATGAGAGAGGAACAATTGAGCAAGAGCTCGACCTCGTTGCGTTCATTGACAAAGATTTGACGACAAACAAATGTCACTTTGGTACGGCAGAGGATTTGATTGAGGCCCTCGACAGACCGGGTCGAGACGGTGCCTTACATAAGGAATGGACCAAAGAACATAAACCAGATGAAAGCTTTGCTCGTTTAACTCGCAGATAAGACTTTTCGAAAAGCCCCTAGTATGATGTGCAATTCCCGTTTAGAATGTGCACTGGAATATTCAACGGGGGTTTTTTCATGAGTTCAGACATTCGTTCGACATTGGCTTTGGTTCTCGGTGGTGGGGCTAGCACAGGCCTTTGGCCACTGACAGCTGAACGCTGCAAACCGGCTATTCCTTTTGGTGGCCGATATCGCCTTATTGACGTAACCATATCCAATTGTATCAATTCAAAAGTGCCCCGAGTTCTTGTATTGACTCAGTACAACTCAGAGTCGCTGAACAAACACGTGAACCAGACCTACCGTTTCGACTATTTCACTCAGGGATACGTCGAAATTTTGGCTGCTGAGCAAAGAGAAGATTGTGAAACCTGGTTTGCTGGATCTGCCAATGCTCTTCGCCACGTTTGGCATAGGATCAAACGTTATGGCGGCAAACATATCCTGGTTTTGCCAGGTGAGCAGATCTACAAAATGGACTATAGAGCTTTGCTTGAAAACCATTTGGCCACTGGAGCTAACCTAACAATGCTCACCGCTCCCATCTCAGCCGACGATGCACCACATTGTGGATTAGTACGTCTTGACCAGAAAAATGAGATTGTCGATTTTGCGGAGAAACCATCGAAAGAATAAAGCATATCCCGTTTCCTTTTGAGCCAGAAAAACAAAGAACAACTTGGCGTACAAAGCGATGAAAACATATGTATGGCAAACATGGGAGGTTACATATTTGACCTAGACGTTTTGGATAAGTTGCTCGAAAACGAAAAACATGTCGAACTAGGAGCACAGATAATTCCAGCTGCCGTAAAAAGCTCTCTCTCCGTCTATGCCTTCCCCTTTACAGGATATTGGGAGAACGTAAGTTCTATTCGTTCGTATTTTGATGCCAGTCTCAAATTCGCCGAAAAGCAACCACCAATAAACATTTATGACCCTGCAAACCCCGTTTACACCAATCCCCGCTTCTTACCTAGCGCAAAACTCTATTCTTGTAGCCTCTCTGATTCCCTCGTGGCTGACGGTTGTGTACTAGAACATGCTGATTTTCATCACTGTGTCATTGGACCCAGAAGTTTTGTTCGTGCGGGAGCCACTCTAAAAGAAGTAGTAATGATGGGTGCTGACCACTTCGAACGTTTGGATGATCTTCGAGAGAACACGATAAACCAGCTACCCAACATTGGCGTTGGTCCTCACTCATTAATCGAACATGCCATCATCGACAAAAATGCTCGCATTGGTAAACATGTCCACATCATCAACAAAGACCACGTCACTCATGGTGATGGTGAGAACTTCTCAATTCGTGACAGCATTGTTATTGTCAAAAAGAACGCTGTCATTCTCGATGGGACCGTCATCTAACTGTTGACTAGTGTAAACACCTTGTAACGTTACCGGACGCACGCAATTACTCGAAATGGCTTCAACAAACAATCTCAGCATTGGCACACATAGTGGTCTATCGTCACCAACAGAAATGTTCACTAGAAAGGGTGACCAAATGAAAGACCTGAAAGTAGATAAACTATTGGCTGACTTGGACGTTGACGTAGCTGGACATTGGTCCACTTGGGGATGGAACAAGTTTCCCATCAAGAGTTACGAATTCGCCAAGTTAGAAGAGTATAGAGACAGAACTGTACTTGCCTATCACATGTACAACCGTATTGGCCTCGAACATGTGAATAGAATTTTGCAGGATGCTCCCAAAGATTGTCTCATTCTCGATGCCGGAGGTGGTACTGGCAGAAAGGCCATCCCACTAGCACTAGCAGGTTACTCAAACATCACACTATTGGATTGGGCACCAGGTTGGCTTCAACTAGCAAAAGAAAAGGCAGAGATAGCCGAAGTAACTTCATCTATTAAATTCTGTGAAGATGACATTCGGACAATGGATTCTCTTCCAGATAATAGTTTCGATTACGTCATCAGTATGGGAGGCGCAGCCTTCTATTGTGGTTCTACTGCAAATGCTCTCAAAGCAATGAGCCGTGTTTTAAAACCTGGTGGGACTTTGATAGCTGATGGTATTCACGGACGTCTTGGTTCTCTTCATCTGTTACCACAACTTGGTCAGTTAGAAGCACTAGAAAAGTTAGTTGCAGTGAGAGAGACTCCAAGAGAGTTAAAAGCGAGTACGAATAACCCCGGTCTTTTCCCTGAAGAGTTGGAAGCTTATGGAAAAGAAGCTGGACTAACCAATGTCAGAGTTGGTTCTGAGTTTGTTTTCTCACCAAAAGACACTCTGCTCGTGGACGACAAGTTACCTCGTTGGGAAAAAGTGGTACTCGAATTGGAAATGACTTATTGGTCAGATCCTCGCTTCCTAGGGTTCTCAGGTTTGATGATTATTGGCGAAAAGAGTACTTAAGGAGTTCTCTTTGCCTCTTCAATCAAGATGGACATTGCTGGTCCCAGACCAGCTTCACCGAGTACTGCAAACTTTTTCATTGAGCCCCCTCCTCTTTCGTAACCTTACCATCGCTTGGAACAACAAAATCAATGTAATGTGAACAAGCAAAACAATAACTTTTACTAAAAGCTACTTGGGGGAGGATTACACCACATGAAAAACTCAACAGTTCCCATCACTATTGCCACTTGTTTGTTGCTCACACCTACTTTGGTTTCTGGTCGTACAGTCAAGAGAAAACCAACAAAACGAACACTGCGCAGAGTCAGTGTCTCACCTTCAGCACTCCTGGACAAAGCTCTAGCCAAGAGAAAGCTCTCACCCAAATATCGAGCAAAACAAAGCAAGTCATTCAAGAAACTTCCGAAAAAGGCTCAAGATACCGTTCTTTCAGCTTTGAGTCCAATTTATGCAAAAAAGCTCAACATGCCCATACTGGCAAAAAAATTCAAGATTATCGACAAGGTTCAACTGTTTCTAAAACCGACCATTTCATTCTTTTACCCCTACAAAGGATCGCCTGGAAAATACTCTCTCATCAAGGGTATAGGCTGTGGTCAAAACTGCAAAGTCTACTTCAATGGCAATGCCTGTAACACAGTCTATGGAATGGGCTTCCTTTGCTTCCAAATCCCAGCAGGAACTGCTGTTGGGCAAGACTACAACGTCTATGTTCGCAATACGAAAAGCAAAGTAAATGGCCCTACGACCAAATACAGAATTGTGACTCCAATGGGATATCGCGGACAATGGGGATGGAAGTTTGCGAACTGGGGCACGCCCACATACGGATGGAATCTTTATCGTTCCGTCTTTGGCGCCAATGCTGTCGAGTTTGCCAATGGTACCCATCGACCTGCTGCACAGACTTGGTTCAACGATGTTTGGCGTTCAGTTGGTGCTGGTGGCAACTGTTTTGGAATGAGCGTCAGGAGTATTCGAACTCGAAGATACGATTGGAAAGGGCTCCATTCCAACTGGTGGCCTTCAAACAAAGAGTTCAAAGTATGGGAGTATGAAAGAGATCCTCAAATCGTTGATAGTGTTCACGAAGATCAGGGGCAACAAATCTCTGCCCAAACTTGGGGACGAATTGTCGACAGATGGAACAACCAGACACACGTCCAAGCCCTCAACCTCATTAAAGCCGGCATCGCTTCCGGTTCATCAGCTAAACTCCCCATACTGATGGGATGGCGATTGGACGCAGCAGGCAACGGTGTGAGTGGTCATGCAGTTGTTGCCTACAAAGTAGTTGAAAATGGCAACATCGCAACAATCTACCTCTATGACAACAACGCACCTTATCGGGAAACAACAAACTCTGACGAAAACAGTAAATGTACTGTAAACAAAGCAACGGGAGCATTTGCTTGGGGCACTCGCACACGTATGGTCGCACTGAGATTTAATGAAGTAACTCCTGCTCAACCGCTTTTGCCAACAGAAGCGGGAGGACCGGCTGGAGCAGGCTCCACTGTCATCGTCTGTTCTTCTCCTCGTGCCATTAAACAGATAGTTGACGAAAGAGGCCGCAAATTTTTCACTGGTAAAAAATCAGCTATCCCCAACTCCATGCTTTTTAGGCCATTGGGTGGCAAAGTCTTACCGAAGAGTTTCCCTGCAATCTTCATCTTTAACAAATCTAAGGGTAAAAACTTGAAAGTGCTTTTTAACAGCGGAAGAAACTGCAAGATATCTGCATTCACTCGCGGCCGCATCTTCTCACTCAATGGTAAAGGTGGGGAAGTGAAATTCAGCGCTCTGGCTAAACCAGAGGCTAGCCTGACCATCATCAACCCAGACAGTATGAGATTGGCCTCAGCAAAAATCATTGCCATTCAAAAAGACAAAACAGAACGTTCCTTTGAGTTGACACCTACCAAAACACTGCAAAAAGGTTCTCTGAAACTCCAGCTCTCTCCAGGCAACAAGGGAATAAAAATAGACAACAAACTCAAGGCTCCTGCAGGACTAAAACTCCACATCAAGAGATTCTCCCGTAGAGGAGTCCTCAACTCGAGATTAAAAACACTCTCAGTACCCAAAGGGCGCCTTGGAAAAGTGGAGGTAAGCAATTTCAAAACCCTGAAAACTGCCCCACTGAATTTGAAGTTAAAAAAATAGAGTCTAAAAGGGCGGGCCACGATGATAGTGGCTCGCCCTTCTTTTGTTTTAGCAAAACCATCCAGTTTGCCTATATGAAAGGCATGACAAACAAAAAAATTGAGATTTCAAATGGAAACGATAGCTTACGGGCCATCTTCCTCAACAACCATACATTGGCTTTGAAAGATCTCTCGGCCAATGCATCTGTACCAGAAGATTCTGTCGCTAGTGAACTTCTAGAGCTATTGAGTAAGGAACTCACAGAACAAACATTCATTATGACCGACAGCCGTCAGCGCAATGAAAAATGGAATCACTGGTTGACGTCAGCAGCTTACGTAATCAAAAAGAAAAAGCTCTTTGTAGAAAAACTCTTGGATGAGTTAGCGTTACCCACAGCCAAACAGTTCACACTGCAATCACTGAGTGAAATTGGTACAAGCAAATTCATCGAGTACCTCACTTTGGCGGCTAGGGGTGATCCTTTTGCCCAGACGAACAACTCGCCAGAAGAGGAGTTTGCTGAGTTGACAACTCATGCGGGAAGAGCATTTGATCCCAAAAATTGGTTCATCGTCAAAGATGAGAATGCCGTTATAGGAGTCCTTCTCCCCCAACTCTATGAGGACAAAGCGACGGAAGGTTCTCTGTTTTATGTAGGAGTTTTACCCACCCAACGAAGACGAGGATATGGGCGATCATTGCACGCATTGGGACTGAGCTTGCTCAAAAAGCGAGGTGTCCTTCGTTACGTTGGTTCAACTGACTCGACAAACAGTGCAATGAAGAGAATTTTTGCACTGAATGGCTGCAGAAAAGTCATGGATCGTTTGTTCTGGCAACGAAAAAGCTGACTTCTGGCTGAGCAATGTGAGATTGCTGAAACCTTTGGCGACGATCTGGCCTTTCATATGGTACCCTGCGCCATAAGCAATCGGACGAGGGACTCAGCCAATGCTCATTACAAAATTTGAGGCCGACAAAAGAGAAGAACGCACCATTCGCCAACTCTTGGCGCAGAAAAAGATGCGCAAGGTCACTGCACATCTCGATAATCTGCATCCTGCCGACATTGGTGATTATTTAGAAGACTTCGATGAAAGTGAACGCCGTGCCATCTTTTCTGTCATAGACGATGAATTGGCAGTAAAAATCATCCAAACAATGGATGATGACTTGCAGTTTGAAATGGCACTGGTTTTAGGCAAAGAGCGATTGGTAAACATACTCGACGCGCTTCCTTCAGATGAAGTCGTCGACATTCTCAGTCATTTCTCCGCAGCCAAGATTGAAGAGCTCTTGGCTGCAATGGAAGATGATGAAGCTGCTGAAGCCAAAGCATTGCTGAGATACGATGAAGAGTCTGCTGGCGGTATCATGTCAGCCGATGTCATCTATTTCGACGAAGATATGGATGTCATCTCCTGCGTAGCCAAGATTAGGGACAACAGAGAAGACCTCGAGAATCTCAGTTACCTCTACGTAACAGATAAAGATACAAAACTGACTGGTGTGGTCACCGTCAAAGATTTGGTAATGGCCGAAGGAAAAACCATCCTACGCGACATCATGAAATCTGACCACCTCGTGGCAGTACGTTTGATGGATGACCAAGAAGAGGTAGCCAAGATCGTATCGAAATACGACCTTTTGGCTGTTCCTGTTGTAGATGCAAATGACCACCTTGTAGGTATCGTTCACGTTGATGACGTAATCGATGTCCTCGAGGAAGAAGCAACTGAGGACATGTACCGAATGGTTGGTCTCGACGAAGACGTTGAGATTGACGACAGTGCCATCACCCAAACTTTGTCGCGTATTCGTTGGCTCGTAGCCACTATCGTTGGCTGTTTGGCTGCTGGTGGTGTAATCAAGCTTCTGCGACCAACAGACCCTGCATTGGCAAATGCTCTCTCAGCTTTCATTCCAGCCATAATGGGATTGGGCGGCGGCGTGGCCATTCAATCAGCGACTGTCTTGATCCGCGGTTTGGCCACAGGCGAAATCGAACAAGACGAAGTCGTTGATGTTTTCAAAGCAGAAGCCCGAGTTGCCATCTTGTTAGGTATTTGCATTGGCGTCATGCTCTTCGTGGCTAGTTTTGTTTGGGAAGGTGCAATCATGTTGAGCGCCATTATTGGCGCTACCATGCTGACACAATGTGTCGTAGCAGTTGCTCTTGGTTTATTGATTCCCGTTGGTCTCAACTCAATGGGTGTTGATCCAGCAGTTGCTGCCGGCCCTTTGACCCAAATGAGCTGTGATGTCACTGGAATGCTCATTTATTACGGTTACGCCAACCTCACTTTGAACTACCTAGGAAAAATAGCTCTCTCCTAATTCAGAAGGTCGTGGCATTGATGAGCGCCAGGGTTCTTTCAGCCTTTTTAGCCAACTCATGCTGTGGGTGCTGTTGAACCAACTTGTTCCAAAAGCCTTTGGCTTTGCTGTCTTTGCCTTTGCTGTACATTATGTCGCCAAGGTAAAAGAGGGCGATTGGATGTTTCTCATCGAGACTCAGAATCTTCTCATAAACTTCTTTGGCCTGGTCGAGTTCACCTTTTCCCAAATGCATATAAGCCGTCTGCTCTAGTTCATTCATATCAACAGGAGTAGCAGCTTCCATACCTTCAGGTGGTGTCATCAGCTCATCATCGCCCCAGTCATCAGGTCCTACTGAAGCGAGAAAGTGGTCCAGCAATGAGGCAGGACTTGCGTCATCACTATCATCTTTTTCTGCTCCTAACATGGCAGGAAACGAATCTTGCTGCGGTGTTGGCTCTCTCGGAGGAGAAGCTTCTGGTTCAGGAATAGGCTCTGGTTCTGGAGCAGGAGGTTCTGGAGCAGGCTCAGGTTGAGAAGGAGCAAAATCTTCTAGCGAAGGCAGCGGTGGCAAATCGGCTGCTGGCTGGCTCGGTTTGGGTTGAAAGTCATCCAAAGAAGGAAGTGGTGGTAAATCGGCTGCTGGTGGAGCCGCAGGTTTGGGGGCAAAATCATCAAGAGAAGGCAGTGGCGGCAAATCTGCGGTTGGTTTTGGCGTTGTCGGCTTGAAATCCAAAGGAGGCAAAGGAGGCAAATCTGCCGCAGGTTTGGGTGGAGCTGGCTCAAAATCAGTCAACGGAGGTAATGGCGGTAAATCGGCTGCCGGTGGAGGCGCTGGTTGGGAACTCATAGGCGTACCGAATTTGTCCAAAATTGAGAGACGATCAATTGGCGAAGGAGCTTTGGGTTCTAGTGGTGAAGGTTTTGGCGGTGGAGTCTGCTCAGGAGCAGGTTTGGCAGTAGGTTTAGGAGTGGCTGGTTTCTTCTTTTTCTTTTTGGGTGTTTTTTTTAATACATTACCAATATTTTTCAGTAGTCCTTTGATGGCGAGCTGCGGTTGCGCCTTGGACTTCTTCTTCTTTCGTACACCAACTAACTCTCGCAGTACCTCTTGCTTCTGACTTACACGGCTAACCATCCCGCTGTCGGGGTGTTTCTTCTTCAGCATGGTCCAAGCTGCATTGGCTGCGCGGAAGTTAGAATCCTTCAAATGGGCGCAACCATAATAATAAAGAGCTTCAGCTGAAGGTTCGTAGCCATTGATGAGGCGGCTGTACACTTTGAGGCACTCTTTGATTTTGTTGAGGGTATATAACAAAAATGCATACCATTCGATGAGATCTTTGCTATCAGGAGAGGCGTCTAGGAGCTTTTTCACCCGTTCGAGATCAGCCTCAGTGGCAGGGGGAACTCCAGTGAGGATCTTCTTTTTTTCCAATAGGGCGACAAACCCCTTTTTATCAGGGGGGCCCCCCTTGCCTCCAGCATTACCGGGGACCATTACCAGACTTCACTGCCCTCCGCATTTAAAATGTGTCTCCGAGCCACTTCAGGGAGGATCCTACTCCATGTGGCCCCTCATGATCTATGGCCTAGCTCGGAGTTCTCGAATTGCCTGCAGATAACGTCTTGGACGACCAGCCTGCTGAAAGACTTCACTAATACGTTCATTCAGCGTCTGTGAAGGGCGTAGACGGCTATACAACAAAAGAACATGTAGCCGTTTTTTATGTTTTTGCTCTTTTTTATAAATCTTGTTCAGTTTTAGGAGAGCCTCGCAGCAGCCACCAATGGCCTGCCCATCGTTCAGATTGTAGGGCCTAGCCCTCTTGAACCATCGATAGGCCTCTTTGAACCTCTTCTCCTTCAGTGCTTTGGCTCCTTGCCAGCAGTAAAGACGATAGCGAGACAGTTTGGCCAAAGTCGGTTCAACTTCTTCGAGCTCTGGAAGATATGTCTTCAGGTCCTTTACTCTGCCAAGGTTTAGAGCCGTTGTCACGATTAGCACTAATATGGCTGGGCGCTCAATATGTTCTTTGGGTAAAAGCTCGAGAGCGTTGCGAAAAGAGAAAAAGGCCAGTTTTTCTTGTTTAATGGCTTTTTGTGAATGGCCAAGGCCCACATAATACCGATAATCTTTGGCCATGGATATGGCTCGGTAATAGGCATCTATGGCCTCGTGGTGGACGCCTTGCTCTGCCAATCCCTCTGCTTCACGAAAAACACGCTCGGCATTTCTCGCCATGGCCAAGTCTGAGGCAAAAGCAGAAGAGGCGAAGAGAGATAACAGAATGATTAATAAAAGTCTCATTAATCAGAGTGTACTCCAACTGCACGGCGACGAGAATCTTTGCTTTTTGTTTTCCAATCTTCTGTTATGTGCTGATCTTGGCAATAACAGTTGCGTAGGGCACATTTCCACTTGCGTTGCTTTTTCTCGAGTGTCCAATAATAAACTTGAAACCAAATTCTGCCGTCATCAATGTCCAAGTTGCCATCGTTGTCTGTTTTCACTTCGTTGATAGCATTCTGCAGACTAGTGTTGTCGAAAAACTTGGCCATATGAGGCATTTTGGCTTTCGCCTCTGCCAACACAGCTTCATCTCCAGAGCTCATAGCCAGGACAACTGTTTTCAAGAGGTTGTCTTTCTTGGTTTTACGGGTAAGCCACTTAGAGGATGGGGCTCTGACAGCAACACCATTTTCTCGACTGTGTACAGTGATGTCACGGCTACGGTAATACTCTAAGATAGCTTCTCGTTCTTCATCATCTTTTGCAGGTACTTCAAAACGGTCATATGCCTTGGGGCGATTAATCAGAAGTTTGTATTCTTTTTTCCCAGGAGTTAGTCTTGTGGCCATTTTGGCACTATTGAGACCAAAAGAGGCCCAACTACCACTGGCATTTGGACTGCCTGAAGCGAGCTTTCCAGACACAACAGCATTCTTCTCCTGATAAACAGCTGCCAAATGATGACAGATTGAAGGGCGACCTTTCCAATATCCACAGTGCCCTGAGTTACAACCAAATAGGCGGATATGAGCTTTATCCAACAGTCTTTTCCCAAGAGTCTTTTCCCCGCTCTTCAACATATCTTCACGAAAGAAAGTCCAGTTGAGCTGCAGGCCCACGAGAGCTCCAGTTTCTTCATTCCTCGAAGCGCCGTAGTTGAGCAAAGGGCCTTCTGAACCAGAGTGGGCAACAATTCCATAACCAATGATTTTTTTCTCAGAAGGCTGCAGCTCTGAAAGTGCATGAATAGGTACACGACTATATACAGGCACCGGGCTGAGCCCATTAGTGGGAATTTTGCCTTTGGCCAAGACATCAATGACTTCCCTTGGTTTGGCAACTCGAATGACAGCAACACCTTCACATTTATGGCCTGTAGCCTGAATATCTTTTCTGATCAGACGCCACACATTGTTTGGTTTGCCAGCTGGTTGTCCATTTGAAGCCAAAAAGTCGAACCACTCAGAGTCGTTGCCTTCGCTAGTGAAGAGGTAATAAACACCAGCTCCTTCAGTAGAAGTGGCCTCAGGAGTTGTATTGGTATTGCTTTGGCCATTTGGGTCGCTGACCTGGCCCAACAAATCAACATCACCATTGGTACCATTGTCTTCTGAAGAGGGAGTTGTTTCAGACTCTTCCTTCTTGACGAACCTTTCAGCAATCCAGCCTGTCATTTCGCCTTGGGCGCGACCATAAGGAACGACCAACTCTGAAGAGGTATTCACTCTTACTTGCCAGCGGCCATTGCTTGCTTGCTCGATGAGTTCCAACTGAGCACCTTTGTAGAGAATGGCCAGATTTGTAGCCATGTCTTTGGAAGTCAGATAACAAGCGCGGAAGGAGCTTCGGGAAGAGGAGACAGTGGCTCTAGTTGCCATTAGTGGAGAGGTGATGAGGGCGAGAAGGATAAATGTGCAAATGAGGCGTTTCATATATGACCTTTCGATTAAAAGAGACAAGGTCTTCTAATCAAGAGTCACGCCAATTCTGCAGTACCCACGAAATAGCCATCAAAAGCGCATAAACAGGGTCCTTTTGGCCATGATGTCATGTTCATTCCAACCAAATGGTCAATGAGTGAACAGTCCGATCGTTCAAAAAGTGAACAAATTACAGAGATACCAGAAAAGATACACTGTGTTCGAAATGAGACACATTTTCATGGGTCTGAGCAAAAGGAGAAGATGATCCTATCACGCCCAAATGAACTATTAAGAAGCAATACAGGCAACATTGGCCAATTGACGCCATACTGGCAACACCATTGCAATAGTATTTGCAGACCATTTTTGAGTTAGGAGAGACAATGAGACACATATTGGCCATAATAGTCACTTTATTGGTTTTCCCAGGTCTGTTGAGCGCACAAACGCCCAATGCAGATGACTTGAACATGATTCCCGGTGGCGCTTCCCGCTTCATCACCTCAGATGACAGATCCTCAGTTCCAACGGACTTCGACCTCGTCGTATCGGCCAGTGATAGACTCGTTAATCGGCTCTTATCCATTGGGTTGAAAAAGGCAAAACCCAGTCCCTCTGGGAAAAAACTCAAATCGATGTCAATCTCCTTTGGTGAACAAGGAGTTGCATGTGTAGAAGGTGTTTTCCACAATCCAGCCTCTAAACAGACCAAAGCGGCAGACTTTGAATTCAAAATCTGTTGTGCTCTCTCTGCTGAAAACTCCAAAGACGTCGTTTTTGACATCATTGAAGCCAATGTCAAATTGAATGGTGTCGAGGTCTTTAAATCGGAAAGAGAAGATCCCAAACCCATCGGAGCAGTTCTGGACTTCCTTGCTCCTGGCATTGAGCGAGCAGCCTCGGAAAAGCTCGAAAAGATTACAGAGGACATTGGTAAAAAGCTCGGAGAAAAGAGAGACGTCCGAGTTGACGAAGTCATGTACATCGAAGAGAACAAAGTCGTGATTTGTATACTGCCAAATGTACTTTCTCCTCTTTTCCCACAGGTAGACGTTCGCCACGTTGGTGTTCGTGATGGTATGGTCCAACTCTTTTTGAGTTTTTCGGAGCAGGCACTATGAAAAACAGCTTATTCATCATCTTAGTTTTAGCTTTTGCTGTCTCTTCAGCAGCTGCTAATCCAGATATGAGCCGAACACCGCTCGGCCAATATGATTACTCCATCGAAGTGACGAGAAGTGGCTTGAACAAATTGTTCGTAATCTTTGGCAAGATGGTAGTCAAACGCCAGCAAATGACTGATGGTCCACTGGAGCAAATCGCTGTTTCAATGGCAGAAGATAAATCCGTCGAGCTTAAAGGCATTGTCAAAACCAAAGCTTTGGGCCGCGTTCAGTTTTCTCTCAACGGCAACATCGTCCTTGCTGCTCCCAACCGTTTCGATTTCCTCATCGATAAAATGCAACTGCAAGATGCTGGTAACAACTTGGGTAAAGACATTTCCCTCAAGTTTGCCAAATCCATCTTGTTGCAGGTGCTCGGCATTTTTGTGAAGAGTAAAAAGGTGACAGATTTCCTTGAAGTGGAAACAAAAGGATTTGTGCCTGTCTTGGGAACTATTGGAACGATCTTTGGCCAGAAGAGAGCCTTCCGTTTCATTCTCAAACCAGAAGCATTTCCTTCAAAAGTACTCTCTGGTTTGGATACTGTTCACGCTTCCAATACAGGTGAACGTATTATCATTCAGGGCGTAATCAAAGACTGACCTTGTTCCACCATTTTGCAAAATCTGGCTTTTTCCCTTTTCCAGCCAAAAGACGACAGAAGACACAAAGGTTGCTCACTGAAGTCTCGCCGCAACTGTGACAGGTAAGAGATTCTTTCTCTTCCCCTTGGACCACTTTCTGTCCGCCTGAAAAGAAACCGTAGAGGAAGTTTCGCTTAATTCCAGGCATTCTCTCTTCCAACAAACTCAGTGCTTCATTGTGATAATCCAAAGTTGCACCTTTGCTGTGGGGACATTTGGCTGCATAGAAAGAAATCTCTTCCAATCTGTTCCAATAGCGTATCTCCTCTTGGTCGAGACGGTAAAAGGGTTTTGCTTTTCTCACAAATCCGTCACGTTCAGCCAACAAGGGGCTTTGATGAGCCAAATGGTGTTCTCGCCAACGTAAGACATTGCTCAATAGTTTGGCGGTTTCGTCATCAAGGTTGTGTCCCGTAGTCACACAATCATAAGCACCTGCTTTGGCAACGCCGTTGATGATGTACCTTTTGATTAAGCCACAAACGGCGCAGGTCGGTTTGCCACTACCTCGTTTCAACTCCACTACAGTTTTACCAACTTCATCGACGAGAGAGAATACGTATAGGTTTTGGCCATGATAGTCAGCAAAGACCTGACAGCTCTTTTGTGCCCTCGCAGACACTTCGTCAAAACCAAGATCAATGAATATGCCGTCGACCTCATACTTTAGATGTAACAAGGCAGCCCACAGACCCAAGCTGTCTTTGCCACCAGATACTGCCACGAGAATTCTATCCTTCGGTGAAAACATTTCGTGTTCATCGATGGCTTTTTGTGTTTGGCGAAGAAAATGGTGCTTAAAACAAGGAGCACAATATTTGGCATTGTGACTCTCATGAGCAAAGTCGGCATAAGCACGACAGCGAGTACATTTCATTCTGTTCATCAGTTACGAGAGTACTTCTGGAAACAAATTGTGTCTAGAGAGAAAATAATTTGAAACAAAAGTCATCTTTCTTGGTTCAATGGTACAGGAAGGTGACAAATGGTCTTCTCTGATGAACAACTAATGCTTCTTTTTGGCCGTGGGCGACGTGACGCCTTTGACGAGTTATACCACCGCCATGCCAATAGACTCTTTGGTTATGTAAGAAAAATGACGGCAGGCCAAGAAGTGGAAGTTGAAGATCTGGTCCAAGAGATTTTCATACGTGTGGCCAAAGCAGCTCCAAATTACAAAGCGACAGCCAAATTCTCTACTTGGTTGTATAGGGTTGCTACCAACACTTGCTTGAATGCCCTCGACAGGAAAAAGCGACATCCTCATCTGCGTGTAATCAAAGGCAGTACAGAGAACAAATCAAGAAGCGGCTGCCCTGCTAGTGTTCTGGAATTGGCAGAGGGCAAAGTTGCCCTGAACAAAGCAATGAAGACTCTACCGAATAAGCAGCGAGCTGTTTTTGTCTTACGACAGGTGGAGGAGCTTTCCTACGAAGAGATTGCAGCTGCTCTCGAGTTACCTTTGGGCACCGTCAAAACACATCTACATCGCGCACGTGCACAGCTCGCACGCAGCTTGAGTGATTTTCTGGGAAACAACTCTTCCACCATAGCGAAAGGACAGAAATAGTGAACTGCAAAGAAGTGCAAGACAAGCTTTCAGCATTTTTAGCAGCTGAGCTCGATGACCAAGAGAGTCTTTCCCTCCGTTCGCATTTAGAGACATGCGCTGACTGTAGCTATTGTTGTGCACAACTAGAAAAACTGGACGAAGTGATAGATGAGTGGAAGACTGAGAATACCTCCACTGAAGTGCTCTCTAACGTTCTGAACAAGATTCATTCAAATATCTATGGCAACACATTGCCTGCAGACGACATTCTCACCCCAGAAGATGTAGCCACCTTTCTCAAGCTTCCAGTGGCTACTGTTTATGAGATGAGTCAGCAGTTACCTTTTTTCTATTTTGGTGAACACATGCGTATAAGGCGCGAGAGTTTGCTGAAGTGGATTGAAGAGGAAGAAGCACAGGCGAGACGAAGGGCCCTCGCCGCCTGTGTTCACTCTATGAAGTAGTTTTGCAGAAAGGAAATAGGCATGGAAATGTCCAACAGAAAGACCGTTTCAATGTTCTTCAAAAAACTGGGGGCCCTCATAGGTGCTGGCGTACCCTTGGCTGACGCCCTCGATAGTTTCGCACAAGATCCTCTTGTTGAACCCTATACAGAAATTCCAGCATTGCTCTCTGAAGGACTGAGAGAGGGACAAAATCTATCCGCTCTCTTGGCCAAACATGACACTCTTTTCAATCCACTGACAATAGAAATGATTGCAGCAGGAGAACGACAAGGAAATCTCGACGTACTCTTACCTCAGATAGCAGACAGAGTGTCTGAAGGACTGCTCGAACCCAATGAGAACAAAGGAAAATCTACTGCTCTTTCTTTCGAACCCAGTGGACTGGCTTGGCTTGTGAAACTGTGTTTACTCGGTGCAGAAAAAGGAGCAAGTGACATCCATTTCGACTCGACCCTTGATGGAGGGGCCATTCGATTTCGTGTTGATGGATTGCTCACCCATCATCAAGAGCTATCAAAGGATGAGCTGCAGCAACTGTTGGCTGCAGCCAAATACATGTTCAAATGTGATCCTGCTGAACACAGACTTCCCCAAGATGGACGAGCAAGGCTCACTCCCGAAGGTGGCCCATTGACAATGCGCCTCTGCGTAGTGCCCTTGATGACTGGTGAATCAGCAACGATAAGACTGCTCCCAAGATGGACTTTGGCAGACATTCCTTCTTTGGACGTCATCTTCCAGAGTGATGAAGTGCTGCAGTCAGTAAAAAGAATTGCCCACCATCCTCACGGAATGGTCGTCGTCTCAGGACCGACAGGTTCTGGGAAAACCACCACTTTGTACTCCCTTTTGGCAGAGACTTCAGCACCTGAAAAGAAAGTTTTCTCCATCGAAGATCCCGTTGAGTTGTGCCTTCCTGGAATTCAACAATTGCCTGTGAACATCTCCATTGGTCTAACCTTTCGTAAAGGTCTCTCGGCGGCTCTTCGTTCTGATCCAGATGTCATTTGCGCTGGCGAGATACGAGATTTTGAGACAGCGGAGATCCTTTTACAATCTGCCTTGGCAGGCCACAAAGTATTCACTTCTATACATGGCAAAGATGCCATTGGTTCTTTGTTACGTCTGCTGGAAGTTGGTCTCAAAGCTCCTGTATTGGCAGATGGTTTACAGGCCATAATTGGGCAGCGTCTAGTGCGTAAACTCTGCCTACATTGCAGAAAAGCCATGAGTGAATTGTCTGAACATGCAGATTTAGAAATGGCTCAGGAACTACTCGAGAGTGAATGTGAACTCAAAGCTGAAGAGCTTTATCTACCAATGGGCTGTGACAAATGTTCTGGTGGTTTCAAAGGAAGGGTTGCTGTTCACGAGTTTTTACCAATGACGGGTAAATTGGCCAAACAGCTGACCAAAGAAGCTTGTTATGAAGCTCTCATGGAAGCTGCCAAGGAAGATGGTTTCAAAACCTATTGGCAAGACGGCTTGAGATTACTCTCTTCCGGTTTGACATCACCTGGCGAAATCGTTCGTTCTTTGTCTTCATACCTCATGCCTCCTCAATAAATGGAGCATTCCGCTGCTGCGGAAAACTATAAAACAGAGACGTTTTTCAAGAAATGTCTCTGTTTTAGGCTTTTTCAGGGACGGCAACCTTATTGCTTGCTTATGAGCAGTTCAAACAATAGGGGGCTTTTTATGTTGCGATTGCTTGCTTTTTCTCTGCTTCTAACCATTTGGCCTGCACAATGTGTTGCACAAACTGATTTGGGCTTTTTAGACAATCTCATCAACAGCATTACACCCAAAGAAGGTGACAAAGCTGAGAAGAAAAAGGTCTCTGCCCTGCAGAGAGAACTTCGTAAAGCTGTTAAGAACGTAGAGCATCGTTATGATCGGATCTTCGATCCTGCAGGGCTAAACCAACACAAACCCCAAAAATCGAGACAAATTCGCAGAAATAGGCAGATAAACGAGGAACAACTCGAGCGAATGGTGGCTAAATTGAAGTCATCGTGTAAAAAACCAGCCACAGATGCCCAGCTAAAGGCTATTTTACGCTCATATTTAGGCAAAAAGGGTGTAAAAGTTGCCTCCAGAAAGAGAAGAGTACGTGTGCAAGAAGCAAGTAAACTCTCTCAGTTAAGCAATTGGCTATCTGGACTTTATGGCGAGCTAACATCTAAGCAGTGACTATAGTGGTATCCACTTGCTCCACCAAGAATCCTCTTCTTCCTCTGGTACTTCAATTCCAGCAATGGCGCAGGCCACCCGCTCTAGCCCATTTGAAAGCTCACTATCAGGGCTATCTATGACAACGAGTTCGCCATGATCGATGGATTCTTTTGCACATTTCATGTCAAAAGGAATAAGCGAGATTGGTTTTTTATTAAATCTCTCTTCCAACCACTCCACACTGTGATCATCAGCCTCTTCTTCCACTTTATTAATGAGGAACTCAATGCGACTAACAGGGAAACGGATCTTTTTCATCAAATCGTACCAACGTGAGCAGTTCTTCAAGCCGAAAAAGTCTGGAGTGAGTACATAGATTGGTATCTGCACGAGTTCCAGTACATGGATATTGAATTCCTGTACGACATGGGCGGTGTCACAAATGATGTAATCAAAATGGTTACGAAGCATCTCCAATATGGTGATGATTATTCCACCTTCGAGGGCTTCAGCTGTTTCAGGACGAGAAGGTGCTTGCAGAAGAGAAACGCCTGACTTGGTGGACATTACAGTCTTCAGTAGCTTCTCTTCGTCAACTTCGGGATCTCCAACAAAATCCTCTATGGAGCGTTCAGGTTTTATATCAAACATCACTCCCTGATCACCAAACATCAAATCCAAATCAAC
Organism: uncultured bacterium; assembly: GCA_964643655.1. Taxonomy (GTDB): domain Bacteria; phylum Muiribacteriota; class UBA6191; order CAZXTJ01; family CAZXTJ01; genus CAZXTJ01. The sequence goes on along the minus strand of CAZXTJ010000001.1, from coordinate 31,710 downwards.
AACGAGAATCTTCTTCCCTGTTAACGCTTTGAGGGCACCAGCAACGTTAGCTGCAATGAAGGTCGTACCCACACCACCAGAGGCAGAAAAGAGACCGACAATGGTACCTTTATCAGGTGCGCTCCCTGAAGGAACACCAGCCAAACCACCTTGTGTACGTTTGACAACAGCCGACATGACATGGCGAGAAATGGATGGATTGGTGGCCATCATTCGTAAGAAGTTGTCTTTTTCAATGACCAGCAATGTTGTATCACCCTGAGTTATGCACGCTGCTGAACGGGCGGCATTGTCAATGACACCCATTTCACCAAAAAAGTCGCCTTCACCTAAAACAGCCAATTCTCTTTCAGCGCCGGCTGTTTGACAAACAACACGAACTCCACCTGATTGAATGATATAAAAGGCATCTGATGGATCACCTTGATTGAAGAGGACGACATTGTCCCCGTAAGTTCGAGTGTCCAAGGCATCATCAATTTTGCCCAAGGTTGTTTCGTTCAAGCCCTTGAATATGGGCAAGCTCTCTAACATTGACATGTTCACTCCATTTTTGAGTTTTTACTGTTGCTTCAACTTTACTACGAGTCTGATGTCCTGTTGCACCGTTGTGTAACACCCCATGCCCTATTTTGTGGCATATGTTATTCCCCAGACGTGTAAACCCTGATGAATAGTGTATGTAAAAAATGGCACAAAATTTTCATTGTGTTAATCGAACGCAACCCACCGCCTATTAGGCATTATTTATTAGATCGCCTGCACCTAGTGCAGGCTCTTTTTTTTCTTCACTCAAGGCTCTTTGGAGTACGACAGTCAAACGCGAAAGATTGTAGGGTTTCTCCATGACACCGACAAAACCGTGACTCTTGTAGTTGGCCATGACTGCATCGTTTGAATAACCACTAGATACAATGGCACGGGCCTTCGGATCATACTTGAGCAGTTCTTTGATTGTCTCTGCTCCGCCCATTCCACCAGGAATGGTCAAATCCATGATTACGGCGAGATAAGGTTCTCCCTCTTCCTTGGCTTTCCTGTAGCGTTTCAATGCCTCTTCACCATCAGCGGCAGGATCTACTTGGAATCCCATTACTGTCAGCATCGCCGTAGCTACCTCAATGACAGAAGGTTCATCATCCATTACCAAGACTCTCCCACCTTCAAAAGAGTAAGAAACGGCAACTTCCTTTTTCTCTGGGATTATCTCGTCGGAAGCAGGTAGGTAAAGATGAAAGGTAGTGCCATCGGCCGAAGACTCTGCTGAGACAGAACCATCGTGACGTTTCATGATGGAGTAGGCAGTGGCCAGTCCCAAACCGCTTCCTTGCTGTTTCGTCGTAAAGTAGGGATCGAAAATTTTGGTAAGAAACTGCTTGGGAATACCTGCCCCTTCATCAGCTAGAGAAATGTGAACATACTCTCCGGCAGACAAACTCAAGGGATTGTCGCCAGCGACCTTGGTGCTTTTCGCTGTAACTGTGAAGTTACCACCAACAGGCATGGCTTGTACGGCATTGATGGCTATGTTGTTGAGGACCTGAACTAATTGGCCTTTATCTACTTCTGCTACCAACTGATCTTTGGGTAAATCCAAAGTACACTTTACCTTCGTTCCTCGAAGAACGAATGGAATAGTGTCCTCTAGCAAATCCCTCATTGAAACAGCTTCACGAATGGGTTCACCACCGCGAGCAAAGGTAAGCAGTTGGTGTGTCAAATCTTGAGCTTGAAAACAGGCTAGCTCAGATTTTCCAAGAATTGAACCTACCTCCTTGACTTTACCTTCTTTGAGTTTCAAGGCAGCAACGGCAATGTTCCCCATTACAGCCGTGAGCAAGTTATTGAAGTCATGGGCCAATCCACCAGCCAAAGTGGAAATTGAATCCAATTTCTGTGCTTTTAACATCTCTCGCTCAATGAGACGTCGCCTCGTGATGTCACGTGCAATAATCAGCACACTAGGCTCAGCATTAAAAACCACCGCCTTGGATAACAACTCAACTTCGACTGTACTTTGATCCGTACGCTGCAAATAGGTGTAATAAGAGCAGTCAGCCCGCCCCACGAGGCAAGCATTGACCTCTTCAGCATTTTCACCAACGAATAGCTTATCGACCTCGAGACCTACTACCTGAGAAATGGAGTTAGCCTTCAACAACTGCAGGGCAGCAGGATTGGCAAAGACTATCTTCTTATTTACTTGCAAAAATACTGCATCTGGCGAAAGGTCAACCAATTGCTGATAGCGATGTTCAGTTGCCTGAACCTTTCCTTCCAGTCTTTCGAAGAGTTTCGCATTCTCGATGGCAATTGCAGCTTGGTCAGTCAGAATACTGAAATAGAAAGGATCCATGTCTGCAACCAAACTCAGTGCCAGTGGTGAATCTACATACAACACACCTACCAACACATCATTGAAGAGCAGAGGAAAACAGAGGATGGAACCAAGTGACAACTCCAGGACACTTCTGGTTACCGATTCTGCGCTTATGTCACTCGTGTTCTCGATAATTACTGGCTCACGAGATGATATGACTCTTTCTACAGCAGAACTGGAGACAAACTGACGAAATCCCTGTTCGTCGTCAAAAGGCATGGCCTGTGTAACGAAGGCGTTTGCACTGAGTTGTCCCGAAGCGTCAGTCAAAGCGATGAAACCTCGTTCTGCACCAACAAACCTGATTGCCTCACGCAAGACGACATGGAGGATGGTGTCTAGTTTCTCCAAAGCACTGATACGCCCTGTAACTTCTTTCAGGCGTAACAAGTCCTTTTTATTGACCACGTCCCAAAGCTTATCCACCATACGATTGACTGCATTGCCCGTGTCGCTTTCGGCAATAAAAAGCAAAGAGACCTTTCGGGAGATATTGATCACATCTCCAGATGTGAGTCTTCTTTCTTTTACTTGCTCTCCGTTGACATAGACATGATTTCTCGACGAGTTATCGCTGATAGAATAAGCATCGCCACGCAGAACTAGTTCAGCATGCTGACGAGAAACTTTGCCCGTTTCAAAGACAATGTCACACTCAGCATCTCGGCCCAAGGTGTAACGAGATTTGGTCAGTTCTATTTGCCTGACAATTCTGTTGCCGTCAATCTCGACGAGTAACTTCATAGAGAGTCGTCTTCCGTATCCCTTCGCTCATCTGGTTTCTCTTCTTCTGCCTCGAAGACTTCGTCGAAGAGAGTAATCGCGTCAGCTGTCTCGACTTCTGTGGTTCTCATCATTTTCACACTATCAGGTGTTTCCTCTTCCTTGACCTCGACTTTTGAGAGTGGTTCCAACAAGTTGGCCACGACTCCTGCCTGATGTTTGTTGTTCAGAGCCAAAAAGATTGAACGAGCTTTGCTCAAGTTCGTTCTAGCCTCATCTTTGTCGTCGTCACGCTGCAATCCACCCATGGTCGTCAAGGCAAAGGCCTCCTGAATTGGATTGTCCAATTTTTTCGCACGTTCTACGCAGTCTGCAAGAATCTCGATGGCTTCTGCATTCTTGCCAAGGGACACTTTGTGTTTTGCTTCTAAGTGGAGGAATTGCATCAAGTGTAGTGGAGTTCCAAAGAGCTCCCCAGAGGCAACCTTTTTCCCTTTTTCGATTGTCTCTAGTGCTTTGTCACCATCGCCCTTCTGCAACTGAGCATCGGCCAGGTAGATGAGTCCTTCCAAGTAGGAGTTGTCGAGACTCTTTTGCTCGAGCTCGATGAACTTGTTTAGATGGTCGATGGCACCTTCATAACGCTCATTGACCAAATCCCATCGACCGCGGAACAAGTGTGCCAAACGCACTTGGTAAGGATCAGGGCTGGCTGCAACTCTTTCAATGTGGTGTTCTATCTGCGCATACTCTCCCCGGTGCAGAGCTGCATAGAGATAGGAGTGCGAAATCCAACATTCGAACCAATAAACTCTTCCCATCTTCCGCGACAGGCGAGCCGCTTCATCCATCCATAGCTGAACGTCGCAAAAACGACCTGAAAATGCAGCACGAGCACCTACAGCAGTGAGAGTGTGCCAATAGATGGTAAGGTCTGATTTACCTTCCATGGTCAATTCACGGATACGCTGTATGTTTTGCATTACTACTGGTTCGCCCAGATAAGCTCGAGCTTTGTCACGCCAGAAGAGTGACCAGGCATATGCACCCCACATGTCGGCAGGCATCTCTTCCAAGTTCTCTTCGAAGAGATTGATTGCTTTGACGGCGTGGTCAAAACAGTCGTGCAGTTTTCCTTCGTACCAGTCGACGAGACAGACACCTGCACCAAAGAGTATGGCCCAAGTGAGGGTGCCTTCTTTGATGTCGTTTGCTTTCACGACCTCGTCGATTTTCTCGCGGGCAACAGAGTAGTTAGATGAAATTGCCGCAGCAACGATGTGTGAAAGAGAAAGACCAAAGACTTTGTCTGGATTTCCTTTTTTCAGATGATATCCAATGGCCGAAGAGAGCCAAGAGAAAGAAGTTGGCGCATCAATCCAGGCAGCACTATTAAATGCCGCAGCCTTTTCGTAGATCTCAATGAGCTCTGTCTCTTTGTTTTCCTCTTTCTCCAAGATTTTGGCTGCCTCACGATAGTGATCAAAAGCAGCCCATTCAGCCTGTGTACCTTCGGCTTCACGAGCTGCGTCCAGTGAATATGTGACTGCCTTGTCTTTAATGCCAGCAGCCACATAATGGCGAGCAATGACTGGTAGAAGCCCCTTTTCATCATCAGAACAAATTGCATCTGCAACCAAACCATGGAGTTTGGCCCGGTTTTCTGTTTCGACGTTATCGTAGATTGTTTCGCTCAGCTTGAAGTGGGCAAAGTCATAGGTTCCTTCAACTTTGACCATTACTTGGTTTTTGAGCAAGTCTGCAATTCCATCGAAGAGTGCACTTTCGTCCACTCCAGTGACAGTCTGCCAGCGAGCCAAATCCAATTGTTCACCAAGTACTGAAGCTGCAGAAGCAAGTTTACGAGAAGCCTCTCCCAATTTGCATATCCTGGCGATTACTCGTTCGCTCTGCTCAGCAGGCAAGTCCAGTGTAGACAATGAGACAGGCTCTTCCCACTTCCTGCCAGATCGCGTGAGATTTCCCGTGGCAACCAAATAACGCAAAAACTCAATGAGGTCGAATGCGTTTCCTCCGCTAGCTTTGAAGGACTGCTCGAGAAAGTCGTCAGAGGGTTTGCTTGGGAATAGGAGATGTTCCATGAGGTCGCCTGTTTGCTGTTTGGTCAAGGGACCCAATTCGAGATATTGACTGACACCTTCCTCAGTTGTCTGCCACAAAGGCGATGTTGGACCAACTTCGTTGTTACGAAATGCAGTCACAAAAATAATGGGCTCTTTGTTCAGCTGACGAACGAGCTCATTAAAAATCTGCAGGCTTTTGCCATCTGCCCATTGCATATCGTCTGAAAAGACAACCAGTTTTCCTTCTTTACCCAGCTCACGTATCCAGCTGACGAGTGCACCAGTGACTTCACCGTCAGCGCATTTACCTAGTTTCGAGAAAACCTCGCCATGTTTTTTGGTCAGTTCATCACTGGAGAGACCTTCTAATTGGCGATAGAGCTGACGGACCCATCCATAAAGGAAGTGGGCTGTTCCGTGTACATCAACCTTTACAGAACGCCAGTTTTCAATGAGAGCCTGTGTGCGAATAGTAAGCATATAGCGTGTTTTACCCACGCCACCAGGAGCTCCAACGAGCAGAGCGCCTTTGCCGTCTTCTAAGAGTTTTGTTCCCAATGCAAGCTCTTCATCTCGTCCAATCATTCGACTGGAATAGAGATAAGACTGTTGCTGAGTCGTTGTCTCAACACTTCGCTCACGAGTCGTCAAGTGCGCCATGTCCTCAATTACAGAAGCTCCATCGCGATACCGTTCTTCCGGATCTTTGGCCAGTAGTTTCATTACGATGTCGCTGAGAGTTTCGGGAATGGCTGCCTTGATTGAGCGAGGGGGCGCTGGCATAGTCTTCAGTTGGCTGCGCAAGACCTCTAAGCGTGTTCCCGTAAAAGGCAGTTTGCCGGTCAACATTTCATAAGCCAAGATACCGAGAGCATACAGGTCAGTGCGTTCATCAATAATGCCACCTGAAATGGCTTCAGGAGCTAGATATTCGCAAGTTCCCGTAATCCGACCAGAGGCAGGGACACCTAGTTGTGTCATCAAACCATAATCAATGACTTTGATAGAGCCATCAGCCAGGACTTTCACGTTGCCTGGTTTCAAATCTCTGTGCACTAAGTTACGTGAATGAAAATATGAGAGCACCTGACACAGCTGAATCAATACATCGACAATCTGCTCAACAGATGGATTGTCCACATCATTGAGATCCTGTCCCTCAATGTATTCCATTACGTAATAAGGAACATCTTCATCAATGCCATAATCGTAAACCTGCACTGCATTGGGATGACTCAACTGAGTCATCGTGCGAAACTCGTTTCGCATGAGCAATACTGCTTTGGGAGATACAACGAGGCGAGAGGTGAGTTTTTTAATGGCTACTATTTTGTCATCGACAGTATCTTTAGCCTGGTAGACCCGCCCCATTCCACCGTGGCCCAATTCTTTGATAATGTCGTACTTTTGCAGTTGTTTATTATCCTGACTCATCGTCTGCCCCACTTTCCAACGAGAGTATGTATATTGTTCTTCTTACCATGAGAATACGTAGGGGAATCAAATATTGGGCCAAAGAACAGAGTGCTTTATGAGCTCAATAGCTAAACAGGCTTTTTCATGCAGTGCTTTTTGCCCTTGTCTATTGCAAGATCATATATAGGCGAAGCTTGCAGAAAGATAGGACAAGCTCTAACATCGGAAGAGGAAAGAGAGTCCAGATGAAACGTGTTCTCGTCCTCGAAGACGAACCAGCAATTGCTGATACCATCGTATATGCCCTAAAAACCGATGGTTTTACTCCCCTATGGGCAAAAACCTGTGGCGAAGCGCGCAAATTACTGGAAGAAGAGTCTGTCGACTTGGCCATACTCGATGTAGGCCTTCCCGATGGCAGCGGCTTTGAATTATGCAAGGAGATCCGCAGTAAATCGCAACTTCCTGTCATCTTTTTGACTGCCAGAGCAGATGAGGTAGACAGAGTCGTTGGTTTGGAGATAGGCGGAGACGACTATGTCGTCAAACCCTTCAGTCCAAGAGAATTAACGGCAAGGGTAAAGGCAGTATTGCGTCGCAGTCTCCAAGTAACTAAAGAGACTGAAGAACCAACAAGGATAGAACTCGGTCAGTTTGTTCTTGATGAAAGTCGTTGCTCCATTACCTTTGCTGACGTTCTTCTCGACTTGACGCGATACGAATATCGCCTGCTCAAAATACTGATAGAAAGACCAGGCCGAGTTTTTTCCAGACGCCAACTCATGGATTTAGCCTGGGAGGAACCAGACATTAGCCTCGAGAGAACTGTGGACAGTCACATCAAAACTCTAAGAGCCAAACTTCGAGACATAAGGCCAGGCTCTAATCCAATCGTGACCCATCGTGGACTTGGTTATTCTCTCGAGGAGCAATCTTGAATCTTCGCACTAGGTTCTTGCTGGCATTTTCTTCCATCGTCATCATCGGTGCTTGTTTGATACTTCACTGGGTCTTGGAGGACGTCAAACCACGGTACAGAGAAGCCGTGGAAGAGTCTTTGAACGACACGGCCAATATACTTGCAGTCCTTATTGAAGAAGAAATGGCTGCAAGTAACATTGTCACTGTCCACAGCATGCGTAAACTTTTTTCCAGATTGGGCAAAAGACACATTAAGGCCAGGATTTATGAGATAACCAAAAGGAAGATTGATCTTGGTGTTTATGTAACAGATGACAAAGGAGTCATCTTGTTTACTACAGATCCATCTTATCCAGTGGGCAAAGACCACTCCACTTGGAACGATGTTTATCTGACCTTGCGTGGTCGTTATGGAGCGAGAACGACGAGGAAAGTAAGGGATGATCCCAGTACTAGTTCTATGTTCGTTGCTGCGCCCATAAAAAATCCCAAGGGCAAGGTCGTAGGTGTTGTCACTGTCATCAAACCAGTAGATGCAGTTTTGATGTTCATGAAGACAGTAAAAAGACGCATATTTTTCACAGGGGCTATCACCTTGGTCATCATCATTTTATTCGGCGGTGTACTGACGGCCTGGGTTACCCGTCCATTGCAGCAATTGACAGCACGCGCTCATGCCGTATCGGAAGGTGAAAGAGGGCCACTGCAAATCAATGGAGCCAGTGAGCTTTCCCTCTTGGCGCATACAATTGAAGAAATGCGGGAAGCCCTCGAAGGCCGCCGTTATGTTGAGAAATACGTGCAAACATTGTCTCATGAAATGAAAGCTCCTTTGGCTGCCATCACTGGTGCAGCTGAGCTTCTCAATGAAGAAATGGACAAAGAGGATCAGGATAGGTTTCTCGGCAACATCCAGTCAGAGAGTAAAAGATTGCGTGACATCGTAGACAGGCTCCTGGTGCTTGCTTCACTAGAGAGTCGTCGCGAGCTCAAAAATGTAGAGGAGACCAAAATTTCGCCTCTACTCAAAGAGGTGGCCAATAGTCTTTCTGCCTTGGCCAAACAGAAGGATATCTCTCTCACTGTCATTGAAAATGAAGATTTGAAGGAAACCTCCATACGCTGTGAATCTTTTCTCGTGCGACATGCCCTCGTTAATCTCGTACAAAATGCAATCGATTTTACTCTCCCTCAAGGCAAGGTGACCATTGAGTCTAAAGAGGAAAATGACACTCTGACTTTTCACATCTCAGACACAGGTGTGGGTGTCCCAGACTATGCTCTAGAAAAAGTATTCGATCGTTTTTATTCTTTGGAAAGACCAGGCAATGGTCGTAAAAGCTCTGGATTGGGATTGGCATTCGTTCGAGAGGTAGCCTCTTTACACAAAGGAGATGTTAAACTGTCTAACAGAAAAGAGGGTGGGGCTCTCGTATCCTTGAGTTTACCTACAGGCAATGCCGCAGGCTTTGATGAGGGGGCATAAGTGATTACGGAGAGTATTAACACGGCCTTGTTAGATGGCGATAATGAACGCCTCTATGAGCTCGTTCTTGGAGAAACAGATCCAGATACACTCGAGTTTTCTATCGAACATTATCTGGCAAATTCCCTAAAAGCTAGGCCCACTTCTTTATTGTTTTTTGAGCTCAGTATCTCTGCTGTTTTTGGATTCACACTCTCCAACGATGAAAAAGTCGTAGTCAAACTTTTCCCTGAAGAGATCTTCTCCGAGCATATAAAAACTGTAATCAAAATGCAGTCCTACCTTTTTGAGAAAGGTTTCCCTTGCCCTAAACCCCTCACAGATTGTGAACGATTATGCAATGCCATCGCATTTGTTGAACGATTGACTGAAGAGGGAAGATTCGAGGATTGTTTACTACCAGAGCGAGTTCAAGAACTAGCCAGAGAGCAAGTAAGACTCCACAGCCTGTTAAAAGAAGTAAAACACGATGGATTAAAAGAACACATCATTCCAACAGAAAGACTATGGCCACTTCATTTGAGCGAGTTCTATGAATTCAAGGAAAACAATAATGCTGAGCCCATAGACAAAATTGCTCTGGCTGCTAAACACAAGGTAACTCGTCAACGTGGAGCACTCATTGTGGGACACAGTGATTGGAGCGCCAAATGTACTCGTTTTACTGGCAACCGTTTGACTGCAGCATTTGACTGGTACAGTCTCGTGGCTGAAGATGAAAGAATACTCCTTGGTAGTACTGCAGCCTCTTTTTGGAACACTCCTTATTTAGATCAGCAGGAACCACCCACTATCTCCTTGATGGAAGACTACATCAGAGCTTATGAGACTGCAGCGGGGAAAGAATTCTCCCAAGATGACAGACTAATTATCAGAGCAGCAATGGCTTATCGACTTGCATTGCTTGCCAGATGTTATCAGTCGACACGTGATGAGGCCTGCTCATCATCAGCTTTCTGCCAAAGTCTTGTCAAACTTGGTACGGAGCTCGTTGATTAATGGTCGGAACGATATTGGACCAGCGGTTTGAGCTCTGTGAAGAGCTGGGCAGTGGAGGCATGGCCAACATATTTCTTGCCCACGACAAAAAAGAAAATCGTGACGTTGCAGTCAAAATCCTCAAGGGTAGACGTTCCATTTCTGAAGAGTACCGAGAACGATTTCAAAGAGAATACGAATTGTGTGCACAGCTCTCCCATCCCAACGTTGTGAAGATGTACCATTTTGGCAAAGTGGACGAAAAACGAAGTTATTACGCTATGGAGCTACTTCCTCAACAGAGTCTGGAAGATCTAGTTCATAACAAAGGAGCTCAAGAGGAGAAAAGAGTAGTCGCCATATTGAGGCAACTGTGTTCAGCTTTCACCTACATACACTCCCTTGGCATTATTCATCGTGACTTGAAACCAGAGAATGTTCTCATTCGCCTTGACTCATCTATAGCCATCACAGACTTTGGCATTGCTCGCTCACATGAACAAGCACCGCTGACAGGTACGGGCATCACGATGGGAACGCCAAACTATATTTCACCAGAGGTCTTGCTCGGCAACGACGCTGATGAACGAAGTGATATCTTTGCCTTGGGCATAATCGCCTATGAACTGCTTGCTGGCGAAAACCCCTTCTGTGCCAATGCTTTAGGCGACGTCATCGAAAAAATAGTATCTTATCAACCGCCGCCAATTTCTTCTCTCAGAGAGGGCATATCAGAACTTTGGGATCCTATTGTCAACCGCTGTCTAATGAAAACACCAGCTGGCAGATATGCCTCCGTCGAAGATATAAACACTGACTTGATAGCTTTGGGTAATAGTTTAGGGATGGATATCGAAGAGAGCAAACCATCTAAAACGAGCACGCAAGGCTGTGGGACAAAAGTCGCATTACTACTCGGAACTGCAGCTATTCTCTCTTACCTTTAATCAAAAAGTGTAAACTGACCAATCATCATAGACGCGCGCTAACGTAGTTTGTGGGCAATGAAAAGTAAACTTGACCTCGAATTTTTTATTCTGTTCTTTATCAGGATTTTCCAACTTACTTTCCGGCACGATGACAAGATGGACACCAACAGTTTCGCCTTTTTCGCAGCCTTCTTCATATGGTTCGTGAAAAAACGCTGCTTTGGCAAATCGCATTTGGCCTAGGGGTTTTCCGTTTCTGTATATTCTGTGAGTAGTTTTGTCGAACTCGTAAGTAACGGGAAATGAAATGGGTTTTAAATCCTCATCGAGGCAAGTGCCTTCAATACCAGCACCGTCTTCGGGAGTCACCATTTTAAATCCAAGTGAGGGAGAGTCGTAAACAGCTTCTTGTCCAACGGGACCAGGTATATAACTGGCCAAATCAGCTGCTAAGACCGTCCTCACAATGTAAGCCGCCTGTAGAGCCTGTAAACGAAAAGACAATTTATCACTTCTACGCCAGCCAGTAGCAAAACTCGAATAAAGCAGTCCAACAAGCGAACAAAGGAGGAAAAAAGCGACAATTACTTCCAGCAAGGTGAATCCTCGGCGCATTGTCTACCTTTCGCTTGGTTCTGCCACTAAACGAGATAGGGCTAGTTTACGGTTTATGGATTTGCTTCCACGTGACTCCCGCCACTGAAGGGCACAATCTATGCGCCAGATTCCTGTCGTCAACTTCGATCTGTATTGAGAAATTGTCTCTTCCACTTCTAACTCATGCTGACCCCAATGGACTTTATTCGTTGATTGCAAAGCTCGTGCTTCTTCAATCTTAAATCTCTGTGCATACATCCTGCTCTCGATGGTCCCCATCATTTCCAACAAATGGCACTGAGCATCGAGCAAATGGCTAGCTTGTGAGCTTTGTTTGAAGAGTCCTTGATGAAGAGAGAAGATGGGAAAAAGAGCCAATGCAAAAATAACACCTGCAATGAGCACTTCAACGATTGTTATACCTGAGGTTCTACTCCTCAATTCCTCTTCACCTTCCTATAGATAGTCTTTGGAGAAAAGGCCACATGTAACAAATGATTGTTCAAGACGACTTGACCTTTATCACCATTAAATCCAGAGACATATCTCATATCCCTTTTTATCATCCCTTGCAAAGATGTTGCCAGTGGTGGACTCCAGGAAACTAAATTTCCCAAGAGCGTAGCATCAGCGGGAATGTTGACTTCTGGCCTTTCAGCGCCGTTGGGTTTACAAAGAAAAAGGGAACAGTGACACTCTCCTTTTATGTGTATTGGTCCTGCATAAGAAACTATCGTCAGCAAATCCTTGGGACCACCACTCTTGTTCAAATCGTGAATTATGGCTCCACCAGGTCCAACGACGATTACGGCAGAACCTGTGATTTTACCTGTGAGATAAAGGGGTACATCATTGTTTGTTGAGATGACACCACGAAGAGTAGGATGGTCTTTTCTGTATCTCTGCCAGGCCGCAGAGAAGCTCTCTTCGTTGGCTCGTTTCTCGACTTTGTATTGAATTCGTTTACGCCAGAAGTCTTTTTCAAAGCTGAAATGATAATGCTGCAGAGCATTATAAGCTTCGTCACTGGTTTTGATTAAACGAAAGGCTTCTTTATGAGCCCATATGCGCCACAAACCTTCGTAAACGAGCTCGTTTGTCATTGAAGCAGCTGGTACAAACTCTTCTTGCCGAGTAAGTGTTTTTGTTCGCCTTAAAGCTCTCTCAGCTTTAGAGACCAAAGCTCTCAGATACTCAGCCAAGTCGAGAGTATTCAGCTTCAGTGAAACACCTGGGTAATAAAGCCCTAAAAGAGCACCGCCCTTGAGCTGCGCAAGTTCGTTGACTCGCTCACGTGCTTGGTTTTGAGGTAATAAACGGCCTTCGAGGGCTTTCATTTCTGCCCCCTCTTCGAGCACATTTTCCACTTTGGCTCGTTTTAATGAGGACCACAACTCATCATTGAGACTGATGAGTCGCTGGCGAGAGTCATTGACTGAATTCGTGTCAGTGACTCCTTCTGCATTGGCGTAATAGATGCCATAAGTGTCAAAGGGTCGTGGGACTGTAGTCAAAGCTACTTTGAAGGCTCGGGCAAACTCGATTCTACGTTTGACCTGCCTCCCTAATATACCTCCAGAAGTGCCAGTGACACGAAGGGTGACAATGCCAAAACGTTCATATTCAGTCTTGTCCAGTTGTCGCTGCAGAACGACTTTGACTTCAGGAGCTTCGACTTTGTATTGGGCATATTCAGAGGAGGCGATAATCGCTGTGAGCTCTGGTGTGGAGACATATTCACTGAAGTCATATTCACCAACATCAGGCCTATAGACGACTTGTCTAATCATGGAGAAAACTGGAGATTTAGGTTCATTGAAGAGATACTCGAGCTTGGCTCCAGCCTCTTCTGCAGCCGAATTGACAAGGTTCTGCAGAACATCTCCCCTAAGGAGAGTATCTGTATCGTGGGTAACTGCAGAGGTGTGTGATGATTGATAGAGGACTATCGTAGCAAGCAAAAAGACTACTGTAAGGACCATCATTACGATTAATCCAGAGCCTGCTTTTTGCCATTTGACGATTTTCATTGTGCTCCCAATACTCATCAACTGTCGGACATGAGGTATTTCATATCGTCACGAAAAGGCTGATGAGGATTGAAGGAACTAAAGACAGCATTCCGCCAGTAAGGACAATCCAAATTACGTACTTTGATGGCATATAGTGAACACGCTTCCGCAATCCATTCGTCTGCATTTGTCATGGCATAGTTGGTTGGTATCAAGTTACGAGCTGCTCGACGAGGCCTTCTCCCCGGCAGATAAGAACCTATCATCTGATTTGTTTTTGCCATACTCGTTTGTCTGTTACGTGAGGCTAGGGCCACGTGGTGCATCATTTCATGGGCAGTCGTGGATGGTCCTTTGCTGTCATAGATTTGAATGAATCCACCAGCACCATAATTCTCCCAGGTACCTGCTATACCACCGTGAAAATTCCTTCCCGAATAGCGCATGGTCAACTGTTGAGTAAACTCAGGTTTATAGAGGCGAGCGCAGTTGAGAGCATTTTTCACATCGTACTCGCCATAAGGGCCAGTTAGCTTTATTCCGTATTTCGTTGCCAACTCCTTTAAGGCTTCCTGTGCAGAGGTAGGTAGAGGAGGTTGCTGCTGATTGGTCCAGGGCTGAGTTGGTGGTTTGGATTGTCCACCAGGAAATCCTGGGTTGGCCGGGCCTGGTCCTGATGAACCACCGGTTATTGGTGGTAAAAAACCACCACCATTACCCATTCCGCCACCACCACCAAGACCAGACAACTGAATGATGGTCTGGGTCAATTGTTGCATCATCTGTGGATTGGCACAGCCTGAAACAGAATAGGCAAGACAAAAGCAGAGGGAAGCTGCCAAAAGACCTCTTGTTGACCTCTTCATTGGTACAACCTTTCAGAAAGACAGATTTGCAGATGCGTCTTTCTGCACCCTTGTTATTGCTGTACCCCCAGATTGAGTATGAAAGGTTTATGCCAGCTGGGAAAACTATTGTTCATCAGCAAAGAAAGTTGCGTGTGCTTCAAAAGGTGTCACTAAGCTGTCATGATTTGGAGCAACTTCATCCTTGGCCTGAGCCAGCCAATTTGAGTGTATCAACGAGAATGTTTTCCAGTTGATGTTGTGCTTTGAACTCACCTCGACGATGATAGACATAGGCTAAAACAGCTATATCCACGACAGCTGGTACATAACCATACCAGAAGGCTTCGGGCCCTCCGAGAGCTGCCGTCCCAATGTCCTGGAGAACGATGACAACACAACCCAAAAGAAAGAATACGAGACCAAAGACTCGCCTTCGTGCCAATAAGTGACCAACAAAAGCCGTTGCAAGACCAAAGATAAAGACGACTACTCTAAAGGTCTCTTTGTATACCGGCTGTCTCATGAGATGCCAGCGGCCATCAGAAAAGGAATAGAATGCGCCAATCAGAGCAAGCCCCAAACCGCCGAAAAAGATTATTCGGGCAATCAGTGTGATTAATATTGAGCGACGTTGAGACAATTGATTTCCTTCCTCAGCCAATATGGTCTGCAATGAAGAGTGCTTTCAACATTTTTCTCAGTCAGTGGTATCATCAAAATTGATGACAAAGTCCAATCTGAAGATATTTACTTGGCTCCTCTGGGCTCTAGCTGCCTTTAGCTATCTCACACTACTCTGGACCTCATTTGTCCATCCCCAGTCATATGACGGCCATTTGGTGGCCTATCGAATACTGTGGTTTGTCTGCCTTTTACTTTCGCTATTGAGTCCTTTCCTTATCAGGAAAGAATGTTCGCTGCCAGTTAAGTTTCTACTCTCTGCAGGCTTTTTTGCTTATGGAGCAGACCAAGCCATCAAGTGGCTCATTGTCAGCCTTGTCAAAGGTGGTCCCAAACTGCAGCTCTTACCTCAGATCTTTCAGCTCACATATGCTGAGAATCCTGGAGCAATCCTCGGTTTGTTACCAGGCCACAGATTCATCTTCATCACTTCTGGAATATTGACTACCTTTGTCGTGCTCTTCTATTACCGCTTTGTTACAGCTGAAGAGAAGATGACTCAAGTCTGTCTGGCCTTAGTTCTAGCTGGGGCTTTGGCCAATATGACAGACAGAATCTTTTTAGGTTATGTCATCGATATGTTTGAAGTGAGCTGGCAAACCAAGAGTCTGACCATTTTTAATCTGGCAGACATCTTCATCGATGGCGGTGTCTTGCTGATTGCCCTCGACGTGGCTTGGAATGGTTTGCGAACTCCAGAAGAACCTAGTGAAGCTCAGCCTCAGAAGTAATAGCTCTTGTCGTCGGATTTGAGTTCCAGAAGAAATACCGTTTTTGTCCATTCAGTGGAGTAAGAGGTACTGCGCCTTTGAGAATGGTCCTATCCTGAGGAGTCCACCGTTCTCTATCAGCTACTGTAAGCTCGACGGGAATGGCGGTTACCATATAAGAGAGAACACCACCGGGACGCATAGTGGCTTCGTCCACTCCTTCGACATAAGGAGGCATGGTTAAGTAAGTGTGTACTGGTTCAACCTTGAAATCGAGCTTTTCATAGGTACCTGGCAACTTTCGAGCATTGGTATCACCCTCTTGTCGATAGATGGCAAAATCTTCAGCTACTAATCGATAGATTATTCTTTTTGTCCGAATAATCCCTCGAGTTAGATCAGAATAATCACCATCAAAGACGTGAAACTCAACACCACCATCAAAGGTTTTCACAGGCCTATGTTTATCCATGTACAAACGGCGAAAATCCTGTTCCAGAGGCTGAACCAACTGTAGTGATTCTTTTAGTCCCTGCTGCGTAACATCAGCCATACGTTGCTGCTTTTTACTCATGATGAACATGGACCACAAACCCGTAATCACCAAACTGGCAACGAGTACGGCGATGATGACTTCAACGAGAGTGAATCCCTTCTTCATCTCTCAATCCTCCGTCGCTGGTCCAGAGAATTCTCTCTTCGTGATACCAACTTGAAATAGCGAATCATGTGTGGAGCACGAGAAGGTGGTTCACCAGGAATTTTCCATAACACGTAGATGACTATCCGAGCCAATCCGCCAGCATCTATCTCTTCAAAAAAGGCAGCCGTTGAAAAAAGGCCAAGCGTATCAGCCATATGAGCAAGTTCAGGCGTGAGTTTTCCGTCGGGCGTCATTGCGGCCAACTCTGCTTTGGCTGGTGGATACAACAAAGGCAAGCCCTTTAATCCGCCTTCATCGTCTCTTAGAGAAATGGGATAGTCCACAGTACCAGCCAACTTCTGCAAGGCAACATAATCGAGAGTAGCGAGAGCTTCAGCTTCCTGCCTGGCTCGATAACGCGCTATCAATTGAAATTTATTGAAATGAGCGACCTGAGTTTGATGCATGAACATGGACAAAATGGGAATGAGGGCAATGGCAATGATGAGCAGAGCTATCATTACTTCCACAAAAGAATGTCCTCTGTTCATCAAACTCACCGCCTCTCAATAGACATAAAAACAGGTTCAGGACCAACAGTGAAATATTGGTAATCGGGGAAGATACCTTCCACCTTCCTCGAAATCTGTTTTGGTCCACCAACAAGGCGTTCATCTCTTTGTAATGTTCCTGTGAGTAAACGTTCAGGTCTCACACCTACGATGTCTAGTTTGTGAATGAAAAGGTTGCCTGCAATGTCCGCTTCAGGTTCCGTTGAAAGAGTACTGCCAGCAATCAATGAAGCTTGAGTTTTGCCTTCTACTGCCATTCGACCAAAAGAGGCAACTGTCAGCAAATCCTGTTCTTGATCCTCAACTAATGCTTGTTGAATTGTCACATCATCACGGACGATGATTACCAGCCTGCCCTTGAAAGTGCGGTTGATTATGAGCTCTTCTGTGGGATTGTGTATGTACAGAATTCCACTCAAAGACTCATTTCGTGAGAGCAACTCATTGAACTTCTCGTTGAGAGTCCTTCCATCGCCAGTCTTACCAATATCCCCTTCAGCCAAGTAGGTAGAGCAACGATTAACGAGCTCATCAAGAGAAACTGAATTTATGAAAGGTTTAAATCTGCTCAACAGCGGTTCATTCAACTCATAGAAGTTATCTTGAAAAACCTTGTAGTCCTTGATGAGTACACCGTAATAGAGCCACACAATCTCTTTAACGAGAGCATTCCACTGACGCTGCATTGGCACGAGAGGCTCGAACTTTGTCGGCGTACTGTCCAAAAACTCTTTGATGTCATTGTTCACCTGCAGATGTTCTGGCTCTATCTCAGCCAATCTTTGGTGACGTACTTTCAAACGAGGTGCAATATTGATCTCACCAAAATCTACCTTCTCTGCATTGGTCCACAGAGCATAGGTAGTTGGTTCAGGAAAATGATGAACAGTGTTCTCTTTGTCTCTCGTTTTATTGGATTGCGAAATTGTAACGTCAGGCGGCCATTCCTGTTCGAGCAACACATTCATTTCGGCAATCAAACCCTCAAAAAGTCGAACGACAGGACCCGATTTTGGTTTTCCTTTTATCTTTTTGACAAAGTCTTCATAAGACTTTTTCAAGTCACGCGTGGCCTTTTCATAGTTGGCAATCTTTGTATGGGCTGCATCTATGTAGAGATTTGGATCTCCTTTGTAGGCAAAGTAGGTAAGGTAAGGTGATGGATCATGTATGAACATCGTATTCATGTCAAAAGGGCGTGGAGTCGTAATAGAAGTGAGCCTGAAATCATATGTTTTACTCACAGTACGAACGATGTTTTTGGGGCCATATTTTCCCTTGGCAGAGAACCGCAGAGTACCAAAACGGTCATGCTCCGTAGGGTTGATGACAGACATTGGATGCTGGAAAAGCACTTCCAAAAGGACTTTGTCATCCACTAAAGAGAAATTTTCCAAACCTTTTTTGCCAAGCTCCGTTGCTATGCCTGGCAGGATTGAAACCGATAAATCGACAGAGAAATCGCTCAGGTTCTCGCGAAAGAGTTTGTATAGATTGGCCTCACCACTAGGATGGTTTGCGCCTTTCCCAACGAGATAATGGGCACTTTCTATGGCATTTTCAGCCAACTCGTAGGCAATGTCGCCCATCAAATTCTTGTGCGTTTGGTCAGATACGAAGGAAGAAAAATACCCTTGCCCCATGCCGATTACGGCTAGACAGAGCAAGAGTGCAAGAACAAGGATTAACAGTGTTCCAAAACCTGAATGGTTGTGTCGTCTTTTTCGGATGTGGACCGATGAACTAATTCTACTGTGCAGGTACTGGCTCAAGTTGAGTAACTACCTTTTTCTTGTCAGTTCGAGCATCTTCAGTCATCGTAAGAGATTCATTATTTACATTGGCTTTTTCGCCACTCTGCAAATTGACTCTGTTCTGTTGGCCTGTGTCAGTGTCAGCTCTGCTCTCGACATTTTGCGTCTCTTTACCACTTGCACCGGCAACAGCTCCAACAATACCTGTCGCTAATTTTATACCGCCCATGATTAATGGACCAAGTGTTGAGACTATTCCGCCAACTACATTGACAATGGCTCCGAGAATGGCTGCGAGGAAGCCGAGGCAACCGGTGTTTCCTACCGTCAGGGTAACCAAAAGGATAAGAGCTACCATCTTCATGAATTTAGGGGCAGCTATCAGTGCAAGAATACATCCGCCGATTAACCAGTTCCTGTTCATTTGACCCTCCGCATCCACTCTACACCATCAGTCCACGTTTTTCTGACCTTGTTATTATGAATTGTCTCAAACAATATCCATACCAACATTGTGTATTTTTTTACTCAACACTCAATGCCGCTAATAAAGCCAACTTCAGGGCGGCGAGTAAATTTTGTTACACAAACGCCTGAAGGCAGTGCGCAAAAACATGGCATGGCGATGCCATTTTTCATGGCATGGCTCAAATGACACAAAACTGCGCATGCAAATGCCAATTTTCATGTCATTTTCTCCTTTTTCTTCTTGTTTCCACCTCAAAAAACGCTGGCACGTTCTGTGCTGCTAAGCGGCAAATGAGAAAAATGGCCTTTGAGGAGGTTTTCATGAAGCGGCACTCAGCATTATTGATAATCTTGTTAGCTCCCCTCTTTTCCGGTTGTTTTGGTGGCGGAGGGGGTGGAGGAGGAGGATATCCTCCGACGAGTGGTTTGCCGCCCTTACCTCCTGGAGGTTCCAATCCTCCCACTATTCAAACATCAAACACCCAGCCACCGACGACGCAAAATCAAGATGACAAAAATAGGCCACCAACTATCATCATTGCTGATGGTGACAAACTGGTCGTCATTGAACCACCTGCCACTACCAATGTTGATCAAGCCAGCAAACCACCGACGGTCAAACCAACACCGACGGCCACTCAAACGCAGACTCGTCCCCCAGTCATACAGAGACCAACTCCCACTCCAACGAGAATTACCTCTGTACCTCCACGAAATTGGGGACCAGCACCTACTCGACCAATAAGCTTGATTGGCTGTAATCCAGGCCGTCGTCGAGGTGGCTGATGAGAAACTAATCCGCAGTTGCGGATTTCATTACCTGGCCATCTTGGCTAATCCAGAGTGTTTCTACGAGTTGAGGCATACAGACAGCAGCACCTGCTTCTTCAGAATCACTGAAGAACTTATCGAGATCTACGATGGGCAATACCTGCAAACCATCCTCAATAGGACCGAAAAAAGCATCATAGTGTGTGGGTATGATTGTCTTGGTTTTCAATGGACCACATAGGCGAGCAATGTAGTTCTCAGTATGTTCAGCTCCAGACAAACCAGCCAAGAGTATATCTGCCTCCAAACGCTGCAAACTCTCATCCAATAAATTGGCTGTCCCATTGTGATAAATAGAGACATTACCAGCTCTTACATGAACTCCAAAGACATCACCAACTCTATACTGCATGGTTCGTAGTGGTGGCGTTATATCCGAACTTATTGGGCCTGGATAAGGAACTCGACCAAAAAATATTGGGCCATGCCTTCCTTCCACCATACTGACTTGCATATCCCCGGCTCGGTAAATGCCACCTTTTCTTGGCACGGTCGTGAAACGATTACGCCTGATTTCAGATCGAGCCAACAGATTGGAGGTGGAGCGAGAGCCAAATACGACGGCATTGTCACGTTTGACGATGGCAGGTACATCGGCAACATGATCGTAATGTGTGTGTCCGACACAGATAAAATCAGCTTTGGGCACGTGTCTTCTGATGGCACCAATGTCTGCGCGTAACCGGCGAAAAGCCAAAGAAACTAGTGTTGCCCTACTAACATAGGGATCTATGAGCAGTGTCGTCTCACGATATTTTATGGAGAAGCCAGTTACACCCAGCCAAGTTAGCTCTACTGCATCAGCAGGTTTCTCTTTGGCTGCGTGGGGCCGGTATTTTGCTGGTATGACATAATCGCTCAAGATCGGACGCACGGTTTAGTATTCCTCAGGATCCATGCCCAATTTGGCCATCTTGCGATAGATAGTAGAACGAGTTATACCTGAACTCTTGGCCAGCTCTGCCACGCCACCAAACTGTTCCAATCCCTGCTCAATGAATAGTCTGTCGAAGGCTGCTTTGGCATCGTCATATCTCGGTGGCATTGCAGTTGGTAACCACTGTGGAGATTCGACAATTGGATTATTCGTGGGCTGTTGAATTGTCATAGGGAGATTGTCAACTCGCAGAACATCGGACTGCTCTAGAACAACTGCCCTTTCAATAGCATTTCGCAACTCACGTATATTGCCCGGCCAATCATGAGCCAACAGCGCTTCAACTGCAGCGTCACTAATCTTGCTCAGCTTTTTGCCCAGACGAAGACAGAAGAGCTTGAAAAAATGCTCAGCTAGTTCAGGAATATCCTCTTTTCTCTCTCGCAAGGCTTTGAGATGAATTGAAAATACATTAATTCGATAATAAAAATCTTGGCGGAAAGATCCCTCTCTGACTGCTTCATCAAGGTTTCTATTCGTTGCACAAAGTAGCCTGAAGTCGAGTGGTATAGGATTAGTGGAACCCAATCTCGTAATTTTTTTCTCTTGCAAGACACGTAAGAGTTTCACCTGCACGTCAGGTGACAACTCGCCAATCTCATCCAAAAAGAGAGTTCCATTGGCTGCCAGTTCAAACCGTCCCACTCTTCTCGCCAAAGCCCCCGTATATGCACCTTTTTCTGCACCAAAAAGTTCGGCTTCAATAATCTCTCTTGGCAAAGCAGCGCAGTTCACAGGGATGAAGGGCTGGTCCCGTCTTTCTGACATCTGATGAATTGCACGAGCTACCATCTCTTTCCCAGTACCAGTATCACCAGTGATCAAGATGGCTACGTCTTCTTTGGCAGTCATGTCCAGAGTGGCTTTGAGCTGGCGTGATGCTTCGCTATTTCCAAGGACAAACTTTTCGTCCTCATACATCAAGGACTGCATGGCTTCCACTCGCTCTTCAGCTGCTAGAAGCTTTTTCCTTGTTTGCCCAGTACGCAAGATCTCAGCAGCCAAGTCAGTGACAGTTTCAAATAATGGTAACTGCTCTGTTGAGAGCATGTTTTTACTATCAATGTAGATAGTGCCGAATGTCTTTCCGTCAGCTGATAAGGGCGCACAAACAATGGATCTTGCTGCATCTTGCAGAGAATAGGAGGAGGCTTCTATATACCACTCATCAGTAAGTGTGTTGCCAACAAAGACAATGTTTCCACTCTCGAGAGCTCGTGTATAAACAGTCTTACTAATGGCAACGAACTTCTCTGCATTACTGAGACGATGTGTAGCAACAGGCAATAATGTATTGTTTTTACTTCTCAGCAAGACAAATCCACGCTCTGCTTTGAATATATCGACCAATCCAAGTAAAAGGCTATTCAACAACTCTTTTGGCTCTGAGAGTTTTCGCAGTTTGTCCAAAAAAGAATGAAAGACTTGCCAATCGAGAGTAGGTCCACCATCTTTGTTGTCCCCATCATCGAATGTCTCGGGGGTTTTATTACCTTCTGACTTGGCTGCTTGGCAGTCAAAAGAGATGGCATATTTCGACAGATATAGTTTTTGCCCTACTTTGAGTTCACCCTCGGTAACTCGTTTTCCTTCGAGAATCAGACCAGTTGAACTGCCAGCGTCACGAAAACTTGCCTTCTTGCCTTTTCTTTCCAAAAGGAGGTGAACTCGAGATAACCGTCTATTGGGAAGAACCAAATCGCATTCTTCCCCTCGTCCAATAGACAGCGTAGCCTCAGGAAAGGGAAGAGAGAACAAGTTGGGGCCATCTACTCCGAGCGATACGGTTAGCCACCATTTATCCACGAATCACTCACTTCTTTTCGAGGAGACCGTATTTCTCCAGACGGCGATAAACAGTATTTCGTGGGATTCCAGTATCACGTGCCATCGCAGCAATGTTTCCTTTGTTCAGAACAAAACTTCGCCGCAAGAATGAACGCTCAAAGAGAGCTCTTGCCTCATCGTATGTTTGAGGCAAGTTCTCGAAAAAAGCATCTTCTGCATCTTCAGCAGTGACTTCTGCATGTGGAGTGAAGATGGGTAGGCTGCCTTCCGTAATGTTTTCTTCTGACTCGACGACGACAGCACGTTCAATGGCGTTTTTCAGTTCCCTAATATTCCCAGGCCAGGCATAAGAAAGGAGAAGACGCTCGGCTTCTGATGTGAAGCCATCAATCTTACGGCCAAAACGACGACAGAAACTTTGCACAAAGTGTTTTGCCAAAGGTGGAATATCTTCAACTCGTTCTCGCAGAGGTTTCAAGTGAATCCTGAAAACGTTGATTCGGTAATAAATATCTTGGCGGAAAGTACCATCGCGAACAGCTGCCTCGAGATCACGATTTGTAGCACAGACGAGCCTGAATTTGAGTGGAATGGCTTTGGTACCACCTAGTCGTGTGACTTTTCTCTCTTGCAGAACTCGCAAGAGCTTCACTTGAAAGTCTAATGGCAATTCACCAATCTCGTCGAGGAACAAAGTGCCAGAGGAGGCCAATTCAAAACGGCCGATTCTTCGCTCGTCAGCACCTGTATAGGCACCTTTTTCAGCACCAAAAAGCTCAGCTTCGATTATTTCCCGAGGCAAAGCTGCGCAGTTCACAGGAACGAAGGGTTCATCGGCTCTATTGGATTGTTCGTGTATGGCTCTGGCAGCCATCTCTTTTCCTGTGCCTGTTTCACCAGTGAGCAAAACTGTTACGTCTTGCGGTGCAGCAGCTGCAAGAAGCTTTTTCAGCTCTTGGCCAAAAGCACCGTCACCCAAGACCAATTTTTCTTCTTCTTGGAGAGAACGATAAGCAACCAATCGTCCCTTGGCAGCCAACAATTGCCTTCTGTTCTCAGCAGCACCGAGCAGTTCGGAAGCAACTTCAGTGAGCATTTCAAAGAGCGGGATATGAGCCGCACTCATGATGGTTTCGTTGGCTGGTCCATCAATGTAAATGACACCAAAGACTTCGCTACGTGATTTCAAGGGACCGCAGATGATTGTGCGCGGGACATATTCGAAATCGAGGCTTGGCGCTTGTGCTCGAATTGTATCTTGGCTCGAGTCGGGAATGTATGTTGTCGCTTCAGTCTCGATGACCTGTTTGTAAACAGTACTACTAATAGCGATGAAGTTTTCTTCGTCTTCCAAACGATAAGAAGCAACGGGATGTAACTCACCACTACCAGCTCGTTTGCGCAGGAGGACAAAACCTCTGTTCAACTTGAGGATTTGTACCAATCCCAATAACAATCGCTCGAGAATGGCTCTTGGATCAGTGGTGTCACGCAACTTTTTGAAGAACTCACGAAAGGGAGTCCAGTCAACAACAGGACCACCGACCGCCTGAGCGGGTACACCAATGGACATTGAGTTGTCTTCAGCAGGAGCAGAGCCCGGGAATTCGTCTTCAACGCGCATTATGGTGTGACCTATGCGAACTTTGTCTCCGGCCTTGAGAAGACCATCGTCTTCTGCTCGACCATTGATAAAAGTTCCAGAGACGGATCCCAAGTCTTTGAAGCTGACTTCATCACCCTGTCTCGTGAAACAAACATGTTTGCGTGAAATGGATCGGCCTTCCAACACCAGATTACAGCTTTTGTCACGGCCAACAAAAAATTCACCTTCGTTTAAAGGGTACCCAACTGAAAAAGCACCATATTCGGTTGTGCCTTGTACGACTAACCACATTGCTTGAAACGCTCTTCCTGATTAGAAACCAATGGGAGGCCATTGTACCACGGAAAGGAGGAATCGAGCCAAGTGCTTAAGGAGGTGTTGTCGTGAATGTTGCAATGGGCAATGTCAGATAACGTCTCAAAAGCGGCCTTTCCCGCTCTAAGTCAGATAGGGCCTGAAAATCGCGGTATCCCAATGTGGCTTTTTCTTTTGTCCGTAACTGCCAATAAGCGCCATAAAACATTGCCAGTCGGGAAATGTTCTCATCACAACATTCCTTTGCAAGTTTGGCAAAAACTGCAAGGGCTGTATTCAGAATGGGGCCACTGTCTATAACCATTGGTTGGCGAATGTGGGCCCTTCTCATTCGAATGTAAGTTTTTTCATCGATAGCACAGGCTAGATGAGCCAAAGAGCGACCGAGAAATAAATTGGCTTCATGGACAAACCTGCCGGTAGGTTGCTCTCTACTGTAGCGGCGAAAGAGCCGGACAGCTCTACTAAAACGCCGTGCTACAGTCTCGTGATCCGATTTTTCGTCGTTGCTTGCCCGATAAGCTTTTGTGAAAGAGAGTAGGGCAGACAACATTACATCACTGGACTTATCCTTCTCTTCTCCAGAAAAACTAAAAGGTCTCGCCAAAGGAGAAGGTAAGGTCAACATCTGCAAAACGCCTAGTTCATCCCTCAAGACCCTTCCGGCATTTTGGGATTGGCGCCAACGTTCGAAGGAAGCTATCACCCTTCGCTGATATTCCTCACCATTCCAGGCAAGAAAAGTCATTCTCTGCAGCCTTTTCAACAAAGGGAAGACCTTCTCTTGTTCTCCTTTGTTCAAGACGAAATGGTTGATGACAGCATCTGCTGCAGCAAAAAATCTGTGATAATTGCTTGCTGCATGTACACCTTTGCTAAGGTCTCCTTTGGGAGGATTGGCAAAGATCTTCCGTCTCGGTTCATCATGCAAATGAAAAGGAGCGAGATAGGCAAAGAGTGCCTCTTCTGCCACCTCTAGTCGTTTGCCTACTGGAGCAGACAGTTTGACAATGGCCAGGAAAGTCTTGCCAAAATCCTCGTCAGACAATCGCCTTGGCGCTTTCTGGGCGAGGGCATAAAGCGATAATTTATTGATAGAGTCTTGCCTGTAAGACAGCTCAATTTCCTTGTCAGTCCATCTCTTGCCCCAAAGTAGTGCCATTGAGGCATCTCTTTTCAGTATGGCCAGAGCAATACGCCCAATGATGCATTCGTTGTCGGGCATTGTAGACAGCGTCTTCTTCAAAGCCTCACGATCACCGCTTTTAAAATAAGTGCTGAGTTCTTTAATCTTGGCTCTATCTGGCACGTTCTTCTGGACTGGCGAAGTGGGCTGAACAGCACTAGTCGTGCCTGCGAAGTGTTGGTGCCGTAAGGTACGGATGAGATGATATGCCCCTAAACCAGAGAGGACTATGGCCAGAAACAAAGATGCAGCCAAAAGCTTGTTTTTCATCCCTCTCTTGCGTCGCCGCCCTAATAAAGCTGCTCGTTGGCTTTCATCAAAGGTGGTCTCGAAGGAGACCTCGTCTTCCTCTTCTTGCACGTAGCGACTGTCTCGCCAGTGTGATAAATCATCCAAAAATTCCTGACCATCTTTGGGACGCTCTTCTTGGCGGGCAGCAAGACAACGCATGACCAGCTGCTCCAAAGCTGGATCCAAGCCAGCACACATGGAAGAAGGCGGTGAAATTGAGGAATGAGCTTCCCCACTGATTATGTCACTGATAAGAAAATTCTCGAGAGGATGGCAACCAGTCAAAGCTTCATACAAGATGAGCCCCAGCTGGTAAACGTCACTTGCTGCCGAATATTCACTAGATGAAAAGGCCTCTGGCGGTTGGTATAACACCGTGCCAACGACATGGCCTCTCATTGTAATTGCCGTTATGTTGCCGTCTACAGCATCTTTGACAGCACCAAAATCTATGACTTTGATACCACCATCGTTTGTGACAACAACATTGCCAGGCTTCAAATCACGATGAAAAACTCCTGTCTTGTGGATAGCAGCAACGCCCATGGCCACTTGCCGAACCATTTCGACGGCTTCCATGACCGTCAAATCGTCTGTTTGGATGACATCTTGGAATGGACGCCCTTCGAGGAGCTCCATTGTGTAGAACATCACTCCATCACTATCAGAGAAGTCATAGAGCTGAACGATGTTGGGATGTTTGAGATTGGCTATGGCAAGGATTTCCCGCTTGAAACGGTGACGTTCTCTTCTATCTTGGGCTAGCTCAGGATTGATGACTTTCAGTGCAACAGTACGACCGAGTTTTTTATCCTCAGCAATATATACCTGTCCTTTTCCACCACAACCTAGGAGCTCGAGCGACGTATATCGCTCTTGGGCACTTTTGGGTAGCGGATTTTGCACTTCCTCTGCCAATTCGGCTCCCTTCGAGCCGATCTTAGCAGATTATGTCACTGCTTACGTCTATTTTGGTAAGCAAGAGTCCGTGAGCGCCATCCAGTCTTCAACACTTTGATTGGAATACGTATATCTGTTTCGTTTCCAGCCATGTCACGGGCAATGACTCTAAAATAGAGCTCTCTACCAGGTAGATAAGGATAACCAGGTTCATCGCGAACATTTTCGCCACGCTCAATCCACTCTGTAAAATGTTCGCTGTTTTCCACTAACTCAGCTGGCAGTCCACGTTCGAGGAACCAGCAAATCCCAGCTTTTCCACCATCCTCTATTGATTTCTCTTCCAGTTCCTGACGGCTCAGTCGAGGAAGGAATGTGGATTTATTTGCTTTGATGTCATAAACGTCACGGTGGCTAATGGGAAACTTGATTGCCTGAGATTCTGCGTGACCGAGAGCTGGATTGACTGGGGCTTTGATGTAGTCGTACCACTTCACGATATCCTGATGACTAATGTATTTGGAGTCATCGCGACCTGTTGGCGAAGCAAAACTAATGTTGTCTTGAGCCGCACAATTCAACAAGCGCAATCGCACATCTTCGAAGACAAAAAAGGCGTCGCTACCACCGAATTCACCAGGAGTCTCGGGAGCAAACTTAAAGGGCACCAACATACCATCCACATTGAAAGTGTCGAAGTTGCTCGTGAAATTTCGCCCCTTGGCAGTGATGTAAACTTTTCGTTCGTCTTGTGCTGTTTCAACATCAAAGTGGCCATCACCAGAGGCAAGATTGGGATCTTCGATGATTTTCACTTCGTTACCTTCTGCCACATCGCGGCTGCGAAGACTAATAAAGATGTTGGGTGGAGTTGTGTCACGAACATACACAGGGAAAGCGCCAATGAGTTTTCCCTGTAACAACTCTTTGTGAGAGATTTTGAATGGCGAGATTTTCACACCATAACGAAAATGGGGTTCTGCCAAATCTTCCCACCGAAGGTCATCTTGCTGAAGGAATTCGGGCTGAGTGGGAATGCGATATCGTCCCTTCAGAGTGAGCTCTTCTGGACTCAACACCTCAATATTTTCACGAACTTTCGGCTGATCAATGAGCGGTGTTACTTCAGGCCGAGGTGTGTCAAAATTAGTATCTTCAAAACCTTTGTGATAAGAGGTCGTCCAAACGACCTTCTTCACGAGGGTCTCTCGCATTGGTTCGGGAACGGGATATTTCACACAGGCATTGGCGTCTTCATCTACGACTACGGGTGGTAGATAAAAACCTTTACCCTCACCGCCATTGGCAGAGATGGTAATTTCACGTAGCTCACCAGTATTGATGCTCATGTCTTTTGCTTTGAAACTAATGCGGTAAATGTTCTTATAGGACTCGATAATCTTGTCCATATAACCTTTGATTCTCTTGCTACCTTCGGCATCGACCGTAGTGAAACTGCTACCATCTTGAACACCAGTGACAGTCATTAGGGCACCTTCACTGGAAGTTGCTATCTGTTCGAGCCCTTCTTTATTAATCACCATGCCTTGATAGTTGGGATCGGCATTGGGATCACCATCACCTGCGCCAATGACAAAACAAGGAATTCCAGATGACTTCAGTATTTGAGAGGTAATACCAATATTCCCCATGGCTTTGGGATCGTCTTTACCATCAGTAATGGCTAGAACCATTCTTGGCAGATGATTGACCGCTCCGCGTGCCGCACAACGTTCCACTCCCCAGTTGAAGGCATTCCAAATAGCGCTACACCAATTGGCTTGTGGCGGTTTTCCCGTCCCAAAGAGCGTTCCAGACATTGATTGGAGCTGACCACTATTGGTCGTCCAATCGAGGCAAAGCATTGGTGCTGCCCCAATCATCATTCCACCAGGTGCGTCAGCAAAAAGAGCGATGGAGACTTCATCAGCATCATCTTGATAAGAACTCATCTTCTCACCAAAATCCTGCAGAGCTTTGGCAATGGCTGGGAATGTCCTCGTCATACTGCCGCTTGCGTCAGCCATGAATTGGATTGAAATTGGCCGTGTTTTTACATCGAAACTATCTGAAACGACAGAGACATTACCCTCTGTGCCACTAATCTTGACCTGTCCTTCTTCTACTTTCACGTAGGGTTTGTCGGGATTGAGATCGAGGACACGGAAAAAAGCAGTCACCGTGGGAAAATCAATGGAATCAACTGCCTCTACGTATACCTTCACCTCGTTCGTATCTACGGCCTTGAGAGAGGGACATAACTGAAGAATCAACAACAACAGAAGTATTGAAGAGAAAAAAGACTTCGACGCGGACATATGAGAGTCCTCTCGCTAAACGACAATGACGTGCGCGTAATCACTATACAAGAAACGCGCCACGCTAAAAGCGACTAATAACAGGTCTTGTTTACGACAATCTGTACAACTATGTAACGTGACGGAACATAAGGCTGTCATGTTTTAGCGCATATACTATTTGCTATAGTGGCTTTATGAACACTGCTCGTTACAATGATTTGCGATTTATCAGCAAATCTCGGACAATCGAAACATATCGTGCTCGTGACACGAAATTCGGCAGAGACATCCTTCTCAAGGTGTTTCGACGAGCAATTGTAGGCAGTCAGGCGCGCATACAGCGTTTGAAGAAAGAAATTGGCCTCATTTCACAACTGCAGCACTCCAATGTGGGTCAAGTATACGATTATGCTCAAGGAGAGCAACTCGGTTACGTGGCCATGGAGTTCATTGAGGGCATTCCCATCGTCCAGTTTGTCCAACGTTATCAAATCACCCCCACAGAGACAGTCTCTCTCTTGTACCAAGTTGCCGATGGACTGGCTGCAGCTCACGAAAATGGTCTATTACATCGAGATCTCAAACCGAACATGTTGGTCGTAAATCCCGAAGGCCGTATAAAAATCATGGATTTCGGCCTTGGGATGTTTGTTGGCCCCTTTGGCAAAGCACTCACTACTCGTTCAGGTTATCTCGTTGGTACAGAGGGTTACGTTCCTCCAGAACAGCTCCGTGGAGACAATTCATCACCAAGCAGTGATGTATTCGCAGCTGGAGTTGTTTTTTACGAAGCCTTGACTGGTGAGTTACCCGTTCGTGCCGATGCACTGACACTTTATGCCTTGGGCGACATCTCAATGGATCTGCAAGTAAAAGCGCCTTCTCGGATAAACCAAGAGATTCCATCGACCTTGGACAACATAATTCTCAAGGCAGTCGAATTGGAACCAGAGAAGCGTTATCAGTCAGGAAAAGAGCTCCGAGACGCTCTTCAGGGGTGGCTCGACAAACAAGAAAAAGGACGAGATTTCGAGGCACTCATTGCTGCAGGACCTCCTCCGCCAAAAGAAAAAAAGGAAAGTTCCGATCATCATCTGGCTGCAGTTCCCCAGAAAAGACCTGCTCCGAGAGTGCCTTCCGAACCTTCTCTGCCCGCTCCTGCACCGCCTCATCCTATGCTAGAGGAAGAAGAAGAACCTGAAGCTCTCTGGATCTCCCAAGTGGCCATCTTAATTCTGATTGTTGCCGTTGCTGCTCCAATATTCTACGCCACTTGGAGTAGAAAACCTGCTCCCATTACAGTTGCAGCCAAACCAACAACTGCCCCTCCACCATCACCTACACTGATAGTCAGGCGACCAACGACCATCACAGTTCGACCGACCAAAAAACCATCGAAGAGTCGACCCGTGAAATCGGGTAAAAGTGGTCTCTTTAGAGCAATCGAAGCAAACAACGAACAAGTGGTCGTCAATTTGATTCGAGATGGAGAAGCTATCAATGTTTCCGATGGCTCTGGCAATACTCCATTACATTTGGCTGCCAGAGCTGGCTCAACTCGCATTTTTCAGGCACTGTTAAAAGGTGGCGCAAATCTGACTCACAAAAACTTGCGCGGCGAGAGCCCAATGGCCGTTGCTGAACGTTATCTTCACTTCAATTTGATTGCCCTAGCCGTTACACATGACATGGACCTCGATGAGAAAATATCAACAACCCAATCTTGGCCACAGTTGTGTACTGCCGCCTGGCAAGGTAGGGCAGACAAAATAATGAATCTTCTCAAGAGCGGAAGTAAGGTCAACATAAGAGACAATCTTGGCCAGAGTCCATTGTTCATAGCTGCTTTGCGAGGTAGCCTGACAGCTGCTCGTGTTCTCATCAACAAAGGAGCAAACATAAATACCACCGATGGACGCGGTCAAACGCCTTTACATATGGCCAGTTGGCACGGTCATTACAACATCGTCAAATTGCTGCTGCTCAAAGGAGCAAAGGTTAATGCTCGAGACCATAGAAAAGCTACACCTCTTCACACAGCAAGTCGTGGAGGTCGTAAACAAGTTATCAAAATGCTGTTAAAGAAAAAGGCGCCTGTTGACTGTAGAGACCAGGATCAACAGACGCCTCTCATGTTGGCCGCTCGCGTTGGCCATGCCGAAACTGTTGGACTTCTGCTCAAACATGGAGCAAACGTCAACCTTCAAGACAACAAAGGCCGAACAGCCGTTGACCACGCCAAGTTCAATGGTTACATTCAATTGGCTGCATTACTGAGCAAAAGGCTGAAATGAGCCCCCAAGTCTTTTTGCACAAAGTTTTAAAAAATGCCATGAAACTGCACAGTATATGAG